>NZ_JAGSOG010000233.1 GCF_018139695.1 Actinospica durhamensis
GCCCCGGCCTGTGCCGCAGCATCCGCATCCGCATCCGCCGCCGGCCCCGTCACCGTCCCTTGCGTCGTTCCCGTCGTTCCCCGCTCCTTCGTCCCCTGCTCCTTCATCCCCTGTTCCGCGACCCCGGTGATGACCGCCACCGCCTCGTCCAGGAACGTCTCCGGCACGTCAGGGAACTCCGTGCGGATCGCGCGTGCCATCGCCGCCGCCCGGCTGCGGTCGAGCGAGAGCAGCGAGGTGAGCGGTAGGAACAGGGCCAGGCGCAGGCAGGCGAGCGCGTAGCGGTCCACCGCAGGTCCGGCCGTTCCGAGCGGCGCCTGGAACGCGCGGGAGGCGAGGGTCTGTCCGCGGGCGTTCTCGGTGAACGCCGCGACCTCGAAGTCGATCAGGGTGATCGTGTCGTCCGGGCGCACCATGATGTTGAACAGGTGCAGGTCGTTGAACACCACTCCACTGGCGTGCAGCGCGGCCACGGCCTGCTCGACCTTCTCCTGGATCCCGAGCGCCCACGCGGTGTACGCGCGGACCGCGGCGGGGTCCGGGTCGCTGCCGACGAGCGGGAACCGTTCGCTGAAGAGCTTGTTGAGGGTGCGTCCGGGGACGTGTTCGAGCACGAGGAAGCGGTGTTCGCCGAGGGTGAAGGCGCCGATCACCTCGGGTCCGGCGCCGCAGCCGGCGGCCCGTTCCAGCGCCGCGTGCTCGGCCTCGAGCCGGGCCACCGCGTCGCGGCCGTCGGCCAGCAGCCCGGCGTGCGGGCGGGCCTCCTTGAGTACCACCGCCCGGCCCGTGCGCGTGTCGGTGCCCTGATAGACCCCGCCGCCGTTGGAGAAGTGCAGCGCCCGCTCCACCTGGTAGGGCAGCCCGGCGAGGCTGATCTCGCCGCGGGCGCGCAGGTGCGGGGCGAGGAACTGGGGCAGCGGCGCCCACTGCGGCGGGGCGAACACCGGCCCGCGCACGTCCGGCACCAGGTGCCCGTCCGGGTGGGCGATCGCCGGGACCGACTCGCCGTCCGGGGTCAGCACCCGCCGCGGAGTGAAGGAGCCGTAGCGCACGTACACCGGTCCCGCCCCGACCCGCAGGTCGCTCAGGACGTACGGGCCCTGCGTCCCGTCGAGGGCGCGGGAGAGCAGCTCGACGGCGTGCTCGAGTTCGGCCTCGTCGCGCGGGTAGACGGTGGCGAACTTGCCGGAGGCGCCGCGTTCGGCGTACTTGGAGTTGCGCAGGAACAGCAGGCCGCGCGAGCGCAGGAACTTGAACGGCAGCCGTGCCGCCGTGCACTGGTCCCACACGACGTCCAGCACCCGTTCCGCGTCCACGGGCGTGGCCGAGACGTGGATCTTCCAGCCCTGCTCCGGCAGTCCGTGCCCGTCCGGAAGCAGGTGCCACCAGTCCCCGGTCGGCCCCGCGCTCCAGCCCGAAGGCGCCGTGCGGCGCGTCTGCGGGAACGAGGGCGCGAGGTCCTCGCGCAGTGCGGGGTGGTCGTAGAAGTACGGGTCGGCCAGGCAATACGCCTCATACCGTCGATCCATCCCTCGTCCTCCCCTAGAAGACCCGCGCTGGCGGCGTCCGGCGGTAGGCCGGGCCGGCCGTGTCCGTCCGTCCCGCTGCGCCGAAGTTATCCCAGCCACGGCGGCGCACGGGCAAGACAGCGCACACCCGCCCAGTGCGCCCCTCGCAGCGCCCCGGCCGTCCCCCAGGAGTGACGAACCCCCGCACGGCGCAGAACGGCGAACCCGTCGTCAGCGCGGTGGCCAGCACGGCTGTAGTACCACACCTACCGCCCGTCGTTCGCACGCATGTGCCAGCGTTCGCCCCGCATCCGGACCACCCCTGGGCGCATCCCCCACAGCGCACCGTGCGCCCGGGCGCCAAGGAACCGACACCGCGTCAGCTCGCTGAACGCCCCTGACAGCACCCAAAAGTCGACAATACGCAGCAGCACCCACCGATCCGCGACGCCCGCGAACTCCGCCCGAAGGGGTTCGCCGCGAGGCCCCGATATCGCGCAGGTTCCTGAGTGCCCGGGCGCCCGAGCGCCCGAGCGGCGGTTCCCTGAGCTCCTGAACGATCCGACACCCAGCCGTCCCCATGCGCGGCTCCCATGTCACGACGGGACCGCAAAGCTTCGCAAGCAACGACAGCCCTCCAACACTCCGCCGAACCACCCCACGCCCGGGCGTCGCTTCGCCCATCCCGGCGCCCGCATCCCTCCATTAACCAAATACCGGTAACGATAATTCGTTAATGGCGATCCCGGGTCTAATCCGCGCACCTCTCGACCGACTCAACATAATCCCGGTTATGTTGTGCGCGCCTCCGAGGGAGCCATCTTGCGATCCAGGGCTGCGAATCTGCTGTCCCGTCTCACTTGAACTGCGCCAGTCTCACTTGAACTGCACCGATTCGAAGATCAATCTCACTTGAGTTGCGCTGCCGGCCCGCGCGTCTCACTCGACCTGCTACACCCAGACGATTTCCGGCGCCACCAGCGCACCGCTGCCTGACTGCAACTGCTCCACCACGGCCATATCAGGTCTGGCCTGCGCATTCAATGCCCGGCGCAGCCGCGTGGACCAGCTTGCGAGAGCGCGCCCGAGAGCACCGGCCCGGGCGGGCGCCGCCGGCGACTCCGCGTCAGAACCCGCCTGAGCCAACCCCGAAGCCCGCCCCGTACACCGCGCACACCCGGATCCTGAGTTCGTATACTGCCTCCATATACGAACCCAGAGTTTCGAGGAGGCCCCCCGTGGACGAAGACCGCGCCGACGCACCGAGCGGCCCGAGCGCGGCCGGGCCGGGACGCCTCTCGAGGCTGACCCACCCGGCGCCGGTCACGGCCGAGCTCGACCTGCCGCCGGAGACCGCGGCGCGTATCGCCGCGGCGGTCCCGGCCAACACCCGCCGCAACTGGGAATCGCGCTGGCGCGCCTTCGCCCTGTGGTGCCTGCTGACCGAGCGCAATCCGCTCCCGGCCAGCCCCGAGACCCTCGCCGCCTACCTCGATGCCCGTACCAGCGTGCTTCCGGTGCCCGCGCACCTGCGCCGCGCAGTCGGGCGCACCTCCTACGAGCCGCTGACCCCCTCCAGCCTGGCCTCACACCTCGGATCCCTGCGCGCAGCACACCGGATGGCCGGGTACGTCAGCCCCGACCCCTACCTCGCCAACCTGGTGATCAAGGCGCGCGCCTCCCAGTTGGCCGCCGACCCGGACGCCGAGGTCGGCATCCGCCAGGCCACCCCGCTCCGCGGCCGCCACCTCGCCGCCATCCTCGACCGCATCGACACCGCCAACCCGGCGGGCCTGCGCGACCGGGCCCTACTTCTGCTGCTGTACAAAACCGGGCGTCGCGGCAAGGAGGTCGCCGGATTGAACCTCGCGGACGTGCGCGACGCGGAAAGCCCCGACCCGGACGCACCGCCGCTCGGACTGCGGGTGACCTTCCGCACCTCGAAAACCAACCCGCACGGGCTGCGCCGCGACGACACCGTGAAAGTCAGGCGCACCGGCGGCACCTACTGCCCATACGCTGCGGTGCGCGCCTGGCGCCTGCACCTGGCCGGCCGGGGCTATACGAGCGGACCGCTCTTCCCTCGCCTCGACCGGCACGGCAACCTCGGCGCGGCCGCGGCCGGACGCGGCGCGAACGACGGGCGGATCACCCCGAAGACGGTGCACGCGATCGTGCGCGCCCGCGCCGCCGCCGCGGGACTGGTGCCCGAGTCCGGCTACCGCGAGGGCAGCGACGGGCTGCCGGTCCTCGTGCGGATCACCGCGCACTCCACCCGCCGCGGCTTCGTCACCGACGCCTTCACCCGCCCCGACGCCGACCCGGAGAAGATCGGCCGACACGCCGGATTCGCCCCCGGATCCCGCACCCTCTACCGCTACCGCGAAATCGAACTCGGCTGGGACGACGATCCGACGGGCGACCTGCTGCCATCGTGAACCTGCGGGTGCGGACTGGTGCTTCGCGATGGGCGACTCGAATTCCCTATGACGCTCCGAACCAGGGCATCAGCTGGTCAATCCCAGGTTGATCAGCCGGAATCCGAGCGCGGCGATGCTGACCTCGAACCGGTCCGCCAGAACCTTGATCGTCAGATCGACGTCACGACGGATCTCCTCGGGCAGGCGGTCGAGTTCGGCGCGGATCATCGGCTCGGGCATGAGCAGGGCCGCCGCGAACGCGTTGGCCTCGATCTCCTCGCGATCGGTGGCCATGCTCGAGGTGCGGTCCCGGAAGTTGACGCGGACCGGCGCGTCGAGGATCAGTTCGCGCCCGGGATGCAGGACGTGATGACCAAGCTCGTGGGCGATGGTGAAGCGCTGCCGGACCCGGTGGTGCACTTCGTTCACGCCGATCACTTCCCGCTCGCCGCGGAAGAGCATGCCCGAGACGTCGGCGTCCTCGAACCTCCTGCGCACCACCACGATGCCCAACAGCCGCGCGAGGTCGTCGACGGCTACGGGCAGCCTCTCCACCGGGTGCTCGTTCAACAGTTCGGTCGCGGCGATTTCAGCGCGCCTAGCCACGGGGGCCCTCGCCCGCATCGGCCAGGATGCCTTCCACGAAGGACCTATGCTCCTCCGAGAGTCCCTCGAGCACGTCCGGTTCGGTCGCGGCCTGCTCGAGCAGCTGTATCGGCAGGATATCCAGCGCCGTCGCGAACTCCACCAACGTGTGCGCGAGGATGCGCTGCGTGCCCTTCTCCACGTTGCTGATGCTGCTGCGGTTCAGACCGACGCGTTGCCCCAGTTGCTCCTGGCTCAGCCCAGCGGCCAGCCGCGCCCGGCGGATGCGGTTTCCGAGCTGCACGTAGAAGCTGTCCATGGCGGTCATCCTGCCGTAAAGATCGCCGCATTTCCAGCCTCACCAACGAGTTGGTGAGGCTGGAATCATTATGTTTGCCAAAACTGGAAAGATCGGCGTAGCCTCAAGGGCTAGATCGGGGTCTGACGCATATCGCTGCGGAAAACAACGCTAAGGATCCGCGCTCCTGGTGAGACGTAGAGACGGCCCATGATTGTGAGCGCTCGTGGATTCCGACATCGTGTCGGTTCACCCGGCGGAGCCTGCTTCAGCCCTGCGAACGCGTGTCCGTTAGGGGATCGCTCAACGAGACGGCCGCGACCGCCCGTGCGCGGGCGGTCGACCTGCCGGAACATCGTCTCAATTGAGTAGTCCGTGAAAGTGTCCGGTGACGGGAGGCTAAACGGTACCCTTCCCGGGTGGGAGAACTCATCGGCTACGCCAGGTGCTCGACCGTCCTGCAAGATCTCACCGCCCAGCGCGAGATTCTCGCCTCCCTCGGAGTGAGCGAAGAGCGGATCTACCTCGACAGGGGCCTGACCGGAACCAACCGCGCCCGCCCCGGCCTGGACCAGGCCCTCGCAGCCGTCCGCTCGGGCGACACCCTGGTCGTCCCGAAGCTCGACCGCCTCGCCCGCTCCGTCCCCGACGCCCGCGACATCGGCGACACCCTCGTCCAGCGCGGCGTGCGCCTCTCGCTCGGTGGCAGCATCTACGACCCCGCCGACCCGATGTCGAAGATGTTCTTCAACATGCTCGCCGTATTCGCCGAGTTCGAAGCAGACCTGCTGAAGATGCGCACCCGCGAGGGCATGGCTGTTGCTCGCGCCAAGGGCAAACTCAAGGGCAAGAAACCGAAACTGACCGCTCGACAGCAGAGCGAGCTCATTCGGATGCGCGGCAGCGGCGAGTACTCCATCGCGGACCTGATGGAGATGTTCTCCGTCGGGCGCGCCACCGTCTACCGGGTCCTCGACCGCGCCGCCCACCCCCGGACGGCGTGAGCCGGGCGCGCCGTCGCGCCGCGCAGCGTGACCGCGACATAGCCGCCCTCCTATCGGCCAAGGCGTTCGTCGAGATCCGGTACCTCGCGGGGCAGGCTCGGCGCAATCCAGAGGAGCACTCCGCGGAGGAGGCCCTGGACCGCATCAGGTTCCTGGCGAACCTCTGCCACAACCTGCCGGGAGCCTCCCGCCCACGTCGCCATCGGCCGTCGCGCAAGGGCGCTCCGCCCAGTATCCGTGAGCAGGCGCTGACCGATCGGCCGATGAGCTGGACATGGAACACCGCCGGCCCGGAGGGGCAAGCGTGGATACTGCGCGAGATCGAGGAGGAAGGGTGGACCTGGACGGCCCCGCCGCCGATTCCGGCCAACCTCAAGGGCCCGCGCCCGATGACCCTGCAGCAGCGAGCCGATGTCCTGCTGGCACGCCGGCCGGGCGCGAGCCACTGCCAGCGGAAGCCCATGTGCTCAAGGCGTTGGACGTCGATACCATCTGCGCCCTCTATGAAGAGGCTGGACGCCTCCGACTGGGTCTCGGCACGGGCGGACCGTGGCTGCGAGCTCACCTGGCGCCCGACGGTATCCACTACCTGGTTCCCGATCCGGCGAGCTACTACTGGCCGGGCAACGCGAACGGCCGCGGCGGCACGATCCGCTGGTGGCAGTGCACCGCACTGCTTCGGATGCGCGACGACGAGCAGGTCAGAAGTATGATCGCCGTACTGCCGGAGACCTTCACCGCGCTTCCCTCAACCCTCGCCCGACGTGAGCAGGTGCGACTCGTCAACCTCGCCCGCAATATCAACCGCGACACCACCCTGTGGGGCCGAGACCATGAAATCGAATGCGGCCCAGACCAGTGCGGCTACATACCCGAACCCCACTACACCGACGAAGGACTCAGGAACCCCGAAGCGTCCTCGACCGCGGAGACCGCAGATGAATGAGCACGAGGACGCGTGGGACAGCACCCTCACTCAGCTGGCCGAGCGAAGCGAGCTACATGGCGCGTGGCTCAACGGACTCGCCTACAACCCGGCCGCGCCCGGCCCGGTGCTGCAGCGAATCCTCACGGCCAACGAGCGCCTCGACCACTCCGGCTTCTGGCTCGAGATCCGCGAACTGACGGCGGAGGCCGGCGCAGTGCTGGTGCGGCACCCCAACCGCAAGATCCGATTCCAGCTAACCCAGAACCCGAGCCTCAGCCTGGACGCACTGGCAGTGCTCGGCAAGGACCCCGATCGAGTGGTCAAGATGCTGGCGCTGGAATCCATCCAGCTACGCGACCCCGAACTCCACCGTGCACTCGCGCCCGAACTCCACGGTCCCACCACAACCGGCGACGCAGCACCGTCGTCACAGCCGACGCGCACTCCGCTGACCGAGACCGAGGCCTTGGCACTGGTTACCAGCCCCGACCGGCTCGTCAGAGCCCACGCCGCCTGGGACGAGCGAGTCCCGCAGGACGTCGCCCTCACACTCGCCGACGACCCCGAGCCCCAGGTACGGCTCTACCTGTCCATGCGCGAAGACCTCTCGGAGGAGCAGCGCAGCGCCATCCCCTATGTCGTCCCCTACGGCTACCACCAGGTCCCGGGCTGGCTCACTGGCTTGATGAAGAACCCGCAGGCCATCGCCGAATACGCACGCTCCTCCCACGTCCTGATCCGCAGAAGCGTCGCGATGGCCAAGCACCTCCCGCCCGAGGCCGTCGCACTGCTGGCCGAGGACGAGGACTTCTTCGTGAAACTGACCCTGGCGGACCGATGCCTCGACGCCCCACACGAACTGATCATCGAGATGTTCAGCTACTGGCATGGTCTCAGGTGGAGCGCACTGCGCTACCGGCCCAACTTCGTCCGCAACGGCATGGCCGCGGACTTCGCCGTGCACTCCAACGCCCGGCTTCGCTGGGCGGCGCTCGACGATCCTGAAGCCTCCCCTGAACTCGTTGAGGCCCTCTCACACGACCCGAGCGGCACCGTCTACCCCTGGGCCATCAGCGATCCCCGGCTTCCAACAGCCCGTCTCCAAGAGGCGCTTGGAGACGGGCGTACGGCACTATCAGCAGCCCGCAACTCTCGACTTCCGGACACCGTTATGCACCAGCTCCTGGACTACGCGGGCGTTGGACCCTGCCCACCCGACCCTGACGATCGAAGCAGGGCCGCATGAGCGAGCACTCTGTGACCGTCGTCCGGCTGGACCGCATCGACGAGGCCGCCGCGGCGTTCGCCCTCGATGTGGCCCGGCGCTGGATGCTCGATCGCGCGATCATCACGGTCAACACCAAGACCGATGAGCTATGGCACCCGTCCGTTTGGGTGCCGGGCGCCGAATTCGCAGATGCGGTCGAGCCTGGCCCCTGGCTCAGCGGCTTCTTGACAACAGCGAACAACGGCGTCGACTTCACCGCCGCGTGTGACGCCTTCCACCCCGCCGGCAACGACGAACCGCCCGCCTGTCGTCAATGCTCGACTCCTGCCGAGGGAGCGTACGAGGAGGCCTACGGCGATTGGGCAACCCGCTGGTTCGAGCATCGGATCGAGCCCGTCTTCACCTGCCGCGCCTGCGGCTGGTCGGGCCCGGCAGGCGACTGGATCGGCGAGTTCAGCCTTCTAATCGGCGCGCCAGCCATCACCTTCAACAACTGGCCGAACCTTCGCGCAGACGTCACGAATGCACTGCGCGACCTCCTCGGAGGTCGTACCGGCGTGGTGCGCTGCCACCTCTGACGATCTGCTTCCCGTCCGATCGAGGGCACGCAGTCGCAGCTCAGCGAGCTTGATCATCCCCGTTTGGTTCTGGTGCCCGATCCGTTAACGTACCCAAGAGGCGGTGTACCTGCGCGTTGGCTTCACCCGCGCCGGTGAACGGACATGGATGTCGATGCGCTGATACAGGGCCGCCTGGTCTTCCCGCAGCTGCAACTGCGGGAAGACCGGGGGCGGCGAACCTATGCCTGTGCGGAGTCGGGTAGCCCGGGGGTGATCCGTACGTTGAGGTAGTTGAGCCCGAACCCGGTCGGCATGTCGTCGCCCATGGCGCGGAAGATGGCGGTGAGTGCCAGTTCGTAGCTGACGCCCACGGGGGTCAGCAGTTCGACGGGCCTTTCGCTTTCGGCGGTCGAGACATTCGAGGGGAGTAGCCACGCGTCCCAGGTGCCGTCATCCAGGCGGTGCAGCGCGGCGAAGAAGGCCTCGCCACCGCGAAACCAGCACAGGTCCACCTCGGCGTTTTTCTGGACGGTCAGCTCCGGGTCAGCCCGCTCATCCTCGGGGCAGAGCGTCCATTCGGTATTCGGCCGGTTTTCCTCAGCCAGCTCGATGAGCGCCGCCAGACTGGTGCCGTCAATGCCACCGCCCAGGAAGGTCGCATCGCTGTAAGTACCCGCGACCTGGCCACACTCCGTCAGTCCCAGACCGCGAATGATTTGACGTTCGTACGTCATGGGCAGCCTGGACTCTGGCTGCGCCCACAGCTCGGGGGTCGGCGTGAACGGCGGGTACGGGGTCGGGTCCGGCTGCTCCCCGGCGTAGTGCCTGGTGAACTCCGTCGGCATCGTTGCGCCCATGGCCCGGAACACAACAGCAAGCGCCATCTCGTAGCTGACGCCATTGCGAGTTAACCGAACGCCCGCTGCCTCTCCGTCAGTGGCCTGAGGGCGCAACCACGCGTCCCACGCGTTGTAGTCGAGCCGGCGCAGCACCGCGAAGGTATGCCCGTTTGCCTGCAGGCGCGCCTCAGCGGGCGTGAACGCCGGTTGCTCGGTCGTCTCGGCCGTGACAGATGTCTCCCACGCGCAGTGCGGCCGGTGCTCGTCGGCCAACCGCATCAGCGTGGCCAGGCTGTCGCCGTCCCTGATCATGCCGACTGTCTCTGCGTCGTCGCTGAAGACGCCGCCGGTGTTGCCGGCGCACTGCAGCGCCACTCCGGAGGTGAACCACTCGGCATGGCGGACCAGGAATCGAGCGTATGGTCCAGCGGGCGCCGCCTCGGGTGTCTGCCTCGGCGCTGAGGGCCGGACGAACATTTCGTGAAACCGGTTCTGGACGGTAGGTGCTGGACCTGCAGCGTCGGCCCCGAATAGGTTCACCATGCGCTCGTACCGTTCCAGGACGGCAGGACCTGGGTCGGTGGTCCCGAGTAGTTCCGCCAGGACCCACTCGGGCAGCATCCGGGCCGGGCCTGGGTGCTTCTCGGCCGTCAAGGCCCATTCGCGGACCGAGGACGGGATTTCGCGGCCGAGGTCCAAGGCGATGTCGGTGGCCGGGTCCAGCGGCGGGACTTCTCGGTCGCCGCGGGTGAAAGCCCAGCGGAATCCTTCGCTGCCGTCATCGCCGCGCTGCGACTCGTGTACGCGGCGCATGTACTGCGGTCGCAGTGCTACGCCAAAGAATGCAGTGCCCTGCTTGTCGGCCGCCGGATCCACGACGTTCTCGCCGTCGAGGCACCAGGCCCAGGCCAGAGGGTGGCTGAAGGCTCCGGCTCTCACGTCCGCCGGGTAGCCGGCGTAGCCTTCCGCGTAGAGCAGGTCCGAGTCCATGGCCAGCCGGCATGCCTCCCGGCCAGCCGAATCAGAAGACATCATTCCCCAGCGAAGGTCACCATGAGTGCCGGACGTGAACAGGCGGCCGAACCGCATGACCGGTTCCCAGCGCCGCCAGCCGCTCCACGTCAAGCACCGCGCTGCCACCGCCGCCACGGCCCTCGCCTCATCTTCAATCATGAGGCAAGAACGTACAGCTCAGCTCCGACAAGCCACACCAGGTGCGGGACGGCGAGCCACCGGATGTGATGTGGCCGACCGAGATCTACCCCAATGGCGACTACTGCATCTGGCTGGCCGGGGACTTCCGGAACGGCACGTTCGGTCATCCCTGGGAGCCGAGCCTGTGCGTCTTCGGCGAGGAGCTACTCGCCGCTGTTGCCGAGATCGGCGATGAGGCGCTGGGGCAGATCCTGCGGCGGAACGGTTGTCCGATCCGCGTCGCCGATGCGGACCCGGAGCCCTGATCGCGGCTGCAGCACGGGCCCTGGCCGCCGCCGGATGACGGCGGCCAGGCACCGAGGCCTATTCGCCCTGATCGCCGCCGAGCGGTCGCAGCGCGCGCAGTTGCCCGTCGGCGTGGGTGCGCACGATCGGGTAGCGACCGTGGAAGTTGACGTGCTCGAAGATCAGTGGGGAGAGGCGGGCGCGAATCTCTTCGGACAGGCCCCAGCCTTGGGCCTCGAGCTGTTCGACCGCGGCGTTGATGTACAGCGAGTTCCAGTAGACAACGGCGTTGAGTGCGAGGCCGAGTGCGCCGAGCTGGTCTTCCATGCCGTCGCGGTAGCCCGCGCGAAGCTCGCCGAGCCGGCCGAAGAAGATCCGGCGGGCGAGGTTGTGGCGTGCCTCGCCGATGTTCAGCTGCACCCCGATCATGCGGCGATACGCCTCATCATCAACATATTGCAACAGATGGAGGGTCTTGAAGATCCGCCCGTAGTGCGCGAAGGCCTCACCGAGGCCGGTGGTGCGCCCATCGGTGCTCATCATCCGCAGCAGGTCGTGGGCCCGGACCCGCCCGGTCTGCAGGGAGCCGGCGACCCGGAGCATGTCCTCCCAGTGCGCGGTGATCTTCTCGTCCTGGATGCGCTGGCGTGAGACCTCTTCGAGCGGCCCGTAGTGCTCGTTCATCGCGAACCTCCACAGCCGGGCGTCGGAGATGTCCGCGATCCGCGGGGAGAACTGGTAGCCGAGGATCGCGAACAGGCCGAACACCAGGTCGCTATACGAGGCCGTATCGGTGATCACGACCTCTGGGCGGGCGCCGCCGTCGAGGTTCAAGATGGCGTCGAGGATGCCGAGCGAGTCGCGCAGGGTCCCGGGCATCACGATCCCGCCCAGGCCCATCACTCGGTCCGAGACCACGTTGAGCCAGGTCGCCCCACGTCCGTTGCCGAAGTACTTGCGGTTCGGGCGGGCGTGGAGGTTGCGCACCGGTACGGTGAAGCGCATCCCGTCCGCCGACGCCACCAGCCCGCCGCCCCAGTTCTCGCGCGCGATCGGGATCTCGCCCTGAGCTTCGACCAGCAGCGCGGAGGCGGCGCGTATGCCGGGGAGGTTGAAATACCCGTAGTCGGCCCCCACCAGTCGGCCCCGGGTCAGCGCGGGCTCGCCCGGCTTGACCACCGGTTCCAGCCCGATGTTCGTGGACTTGGACACCAGCAGCCCGGTCAGGGATATCTCCAGGTTCTCCGGGCGCGCGGCCATCCGGCTGATGTGCTCGAACGCGCCGAACATGCCGGTGTGGGCGTCGACTTCCAGCAGCAGCTCGGGGAAGTCGATTCTCGGCACCATCGCGTCGACCGCGTCGCGCACCGCGGACATCCCGGCAGGCTGCACCTCCGCCTCCAACCGCCCAAGGCGCAGCTTCCCATCGCGCACCTCTGCCGCGGCATTGCCCGGCAGCGAATCGGCCACGTGCCGGTAGGTCTCCGACAACAGCAGCCGCAACTCCCCGAGGTGCTCTTCCGCGGTGGTCGGCAGATCCAGGCCGGCGGCGATCCTGGGGCGGGCCTCGACCCATTCGGCCCCGGCCAGCAGTCGCGCACGCGGATCGCCCCACTCGTCCGCGCCCATCGCGAACACATCGCGCCGCTTGAGCGCTGTGTGCAGCGCGTCGAGCACGCAGAACGTCCACGCGCTCTTGTCGATCAGCCCGGCCGGCGCCAGCTCTGGGTTGCCCAGCACCAGCCGCCGCCACGTGCCGTCGGACAGCAACCGCTCGTCGATGTGCGCGGGAGCGGGCTTGCGCCGCGCGACCACCGTCGGCAGCGCCTCCAACGCGGCGATCACCGGGGCGCCGGCCTCGGTCGCACCCCACGGCACCACGTCCCCAAGCAGCGCGATGAACGGGCGGACAGTCCCGTAGCGCTCCACCAGCTGTGTACGCCACGCAGCATCCGCATCCCCATCGGGCGCGGGCGGGAGAACCTCCGCCAGATCCGCCAGAGCCTCGATCAACTCCTCGCGGGTCACCACCGCCTCGATCAGCACCCACGCCTCGGCCACGCTCACCGGGCCGGCCGAGCCCTTGGCATCCGCCGGCGTCTCCAACAGCACCTCGACCGCGGAGCCCACCTTCGCCGCGGCCTTGCGCAGCTTCGGCCAGGTCCGCAGCTTCTCCTTCACATCCGCCCGCTGCGCCCGCGCCAAAAGCTTTGTGGCCATCAGCACGTCGAACAGCGTCAACGCGTCATCGACCGAGGACGACTCCAGATGTCGAACCGCGGCCAGCAACGTCGCGGTGCGCCGCGGCTCGGTCAACTGCTGCAGCTGAAACGCCTTGGTCGCCAGCCCGAACCTCGCCAGCTCGGCGAGCTTGACCTCCGGTACCCGCCACAGATCCACACCCCGGCAATTCGTCTCCCGCACCTCCTGCGCCCGAACCAGCGCCAGGCGCTGGGCACGCCCGGAGACATCCCGCACCGGGCTGCGCCACCGCTCCAGCGTCGAGACCCGCGCCCCCTCCGGCACCGGCAGCAGCCCGATCAGTGTCCTGCGCAGTTCCGGGGAAACCTCGGCATCGATCACCGAGTTGATCAACGCGAGCTCACCCGTGCGCACCTCCGGCACCAACCGCGCCAGCCTCGTGATCCCCGGCAACAGCACCCGGTGCTTGATCAGCCACACCACCGCCCGGTCGAACAAAGCTCGCGGACCCTCACCCGAGACCCACACCCGCCCGGCGACGAACGCCCGCAACTCCAACTCCGCCGCGTTGAACTCGCGAATACCGAGCAGGTCGCGGATCTCGCGGGCGTGGTCCCACTGCGTCTGCTCCCGGTCCGGATACTGCTTCAGGCTCGCCGCCTCCACCCCGCCCACCTGCTCCGCCACGAACGCGGCAACCACCTCAGGGACCTGCGCGGGTACGGTCAGGAACGTGCCGAGCATCCGCACCGTGCCCCACTGCACCGCGAACCCCAGCCGGTTGTACCCGCGCCGCTTGGTCCGCGCGAACTCCAGAGCGGCCTCATCCAGCCGGAAGAACTCCTCCAGCTCCTGCGGACTCGGGTCCTCGGCGAACCGGCCGTAGCGGGCCACCTGCTCCTCAGAAAGATTCTCAACTGACATGCCGCCAGAAGCTAGCCCTGGCCACGGGCATGATCAACAGTCAGATCCTTAGCGTTGTTTTCCGCAGCGATATGCGTCAGACCCCGGGAGCTTGTCGTAGCGGGTCGCGATGCCGCGCCACTGCTTGATCCGGTTGTTGCATCGTTCGATCAGGTTGCGGCGCTTGTACAGTTCGGCGTCGAATGCGGGGGGCCGCCCGCCTTTCGGGCCCT
>NZ_JAGSOG010000234.1 GCF_018139695.1 Actinospica durhamensis
CCTTGCCCCGCGCCAACCACCTCTGTGAAGCTTCACGCCCATGACCACCTCACCCCTCTCCTTCACCGTCAAGCCGACGCTCACCGGCGACCTCGTCACCCTCCGCCCCGTCAGCACCGACGACGTGCCCGGCCTGATGGAGATGCTCCACGACCCGGAGGGCAACCGCCTCACCGGCACCCACCTGAGCGAGTTCAGCCGCGAGAACGCCGAGAAGTGGTACTCCACCCGCGGCGACCAGGACGACCGCCTCGACCTCGCCGTCATCGAACGCGAAGGCGGCACCTACGTCGGCGAAGTCGTCGTCAACGAACTCGACTCCGACAACCGCGCGTGCGGCTTCCGCATCTGCCTCATCGGCCCCCGCGCCTTCGGCCGCGGCTTCGGCACCGAGGCGACCCGCCTCATCCTCGCCCACGCCTTCGAAACCGTCGGCGTGAACAGGATCGAACTCGAGGTCTACTCCTTCAACCCCCGCGCCCGCCACGTCTACGAGAAGGTCGGCTTCGTCCTCGAGGGAACGAAGCGCCAAGCCCTCCGCTGGAACGGCGAATGGATCGACGCGGACCTCATGGCCATGCTGCGCAGCGACTGGCTGGCCCGATAAATCCTCATCGCCGCCCCGCCCCCGCACTCCGCACAGTCCCTCCGCACGGCTGCCGCATGCCCCCGCTTGACCCATACGAGTAACCCCCGAGCTCCAATCATCAAATATCCCCATCCTGCCAACGGGGCGAATTCCGCCTGACGACCCTTCACAACCCCTCCCCAGCCTGCACGCTTGATCTGTAAGCGCTTGACGGTAGGCGGGTGAAGGGGCGGGGATCATGAGCGGCAGGAACGGCAAGAGCGTCGGCAAGGGCTACGGCTACGGCAAGTCGGGCCGGGGCGGCAGCGGCAGTGGCGGCGGCAAGGGCGGCGGAAACGGGAGCGGCGCAGGCGGCGGTCGGAACGTGGCGGGACGCCGCGGTTGGCCGCTGCTGCGCGCCGAGCAGGTGGCCGGGATCGCCCTGCTCGCCGAAGAATCCGAATGGCGCGCGATGGCGGAGATCAACCCGCTCTTCGACTACCCCGACTACCCGGCGTACCTCGCCGACATCGAGCGGCGCATCAGGGCAACGGCGCGGACCGGCCGCCACGTCGTGGTCGGCCAGCTCATGCCGGACCAGTTCGAGTCGCGGGCGGACGCGGCCGGGCTGCCGCGCGACAGCCCTCGCGCGCTGCGTGAGTACGAGCGCTACGTCGCGGATCTCGGCCCACAATCCGAACCGTGGAACGGCGAGCCGATCGAAGTGGTGCTGGCCCGCCTGCGTGCGCACGTCCGCGCGGAGGCGTTGCAGATGGTGGCGATGCCAGCCTTGGCCGAGGCGGCGTCCCTGCACAACGAGCCGGACGAGGCGGTCCGCCGTGGGATGTCGCGCAGCGCGCACGCGTTCATGTCGATGGTCGAGCAGGCCGGTGACGGCCAGCACGAGTTGACGATCAAGGTGGAACTCGTCGGCGCGCGGCTGGACTACACGCTGCCCTACACGAAGTGCGGCCACATCATCGCGTTCCCCGACGACGGCGGCGAGCAGCTGACGGTGATCCTGCTCTCGATCGCCAGCCTGGCGGAACGCCCGGGCCACATGCTGCTCCGGTCGCGCCCACACCCCTCGTTCTTCCCCCGCCGCCGTGTCCCACGCCCGCAGCCGGGTACGCCGGAGGCCAGGCGTGAGGAGTCGACGCTGCGGGGCTGGAAGCTGGGCACACAGATGCCGCAGCCGCTGAGCGAAGGCCAGCTCTTCGCCCTCGCATGCACGGGCCCCGACGGCGGCCCGATCCCGCCGGAGCCCGGCGTGCGCTTCCAAGCCGCCCTGCCGCTGGCCACGGACGATCTGGGGTGCTGCGAATGAGGGCCACCATCCCGCCCCTGCTGCTCCCCTGGCTGCTCTTCGCGGCGCTGCTCTCCCAGCGTCCCCGCTTCGCCGTGCCGATCCGCAGCGCACCGGAAGCCCGCACCAGAAGACGTCCCCGGATGCTGTTCGGGCCCAGGCGGATCAACCATGCCAGGATGAAGCGCATGTCTCATGACCCTGATCATTCCGCCGGGCCTGCAGACCAGCGCGTGGCCAACGACTACGACGGCTTCGCCGAGGCGTACGCGGCCGCGACCGAGTCCGACCTCCTCAATGCCTTCTACATACGGCCCGCGGTCCTCAACCTGGCCGGGGATGTGGCCGGGCGGCGGATCCTCGACGTCGGCTGTGGTGCAGGCCCCATGCTCGAGGCGCTGCGCGATCGCGGAGCCGTCGTGACAGGCGTCGAGCCAAGCGCGAAGATGCTGGAACTGGCTCGGCAGCGGCTCGGCGAGGACGCGGCCCTGCATCAGGCCGGTCTGGGCGGTGATCCCCTGCCGTTCCGCGACGGCGCATTCGACGACGTCGTCGTGTGCCTGGTCCTGCACTACCTGGAGGACTGGAGGGCACCGCTCGCCGAACTGCGACGCGTCCTGACATCCGGCGGGCGGCTCATCGTGGTCGTCGACCACCCCTTCGTCTACAAACTGTTCAATCCCGATGCCGACTACTTCGCGGTCTCGCCGAGGTCTGAAGAGTGGACTTTCGGCGGCCACAGCGCCCCGATGGTCTTCTGGCACCGGCCGCTGCACGCGATGACCTCCGCGTTCACCGAGGCGGGCTTCCGGATAGCCGTCATCAGCGAACCGCCTCCGGCACCGGACGCCCGCGAACGATTCCCCGAGGAGCTTGCCGAGGTCTTCAAAGACCCTTCCAGGACAGCCTTCTTGAACATGCTGTTCTTCGTTCTCGAGGCCCCCCAGACGGAGACAGTGCGGGTAAACCACGAGGTGAGGCAGACAATGTCGCAGATATGAAAGGCGAACTCCGACCCCTCGACATCGCCCGGTTCGATGTCGCCTGGAATCGGTCGTGGTCCGGCTGTCCGCCGGCGACGCACCTGCTGCGCCACCGATTCGCGGAACAGTGGGTTCGGTTTCACACCCTCCCGGGATCCAAGCGATATGCAAGCTCGGAGACCGAGCGGGATGAGATCCTACGTCGCCATCACGCGCTGTTGCTGGCGCTTCTCGGCGAAGCCACGACCGGCTGCCGGCAGACACTGATGGCGGTCACCTGCTCCTGGTCCGTGACGTCGTCACCGACGCGGCGGGACTCGGCGGTCGCGGCGGCCGTCCCGCGAGCCACCCATTGGCGAAGCGACGACCTGGCGACGGAGCCCGGCTTCCACTCATGGCAGCACCACTACGCCTCACCGCTGACCTTGACCGATCCCGAGCTCGATGGACTGCTGATGTGCGTTGCCGACGACATGACCGACGGCGTCATCCTGACCGACGTCAACTGCACTTGGGTCTTCCATCCCTACGACGGAGGCGCGGAGGTCCTCGCGAGCAGCAGACAGGAGCGCGACCAACTCGCGGCCGCATACGCCGACTGGCTCCCGCCAGTCCCATCAGAGACGTGACTCAGGCCCCACCCCCGGTCCGGCATATCCAGACCTCACCTCACACCACCACCCCTTCATCCCGGAGCGCGCGGATTTCCTTCTCCTCGATCCCCCAGTCCGCGAGCGCGGCGGCATGCTCCCCCGGATGCGGGGCGGGCGAGGCGATCCGGCCCGGCGTGCGGGAGAACCGCGGTGCCGGCGCGGGCTGAACGAGGCCGCCCACCTCCGCGAACGTGCCACGCGCGGCGTTGTGCGGGTGCAGGTGCGCCTCGAAGGGGCTCAGCACAGGCGTGACGCAGGCGTCGGAGTCGGCGAAGTGTGCCGCCCACTCGTCCCGCGTCCGCGTACGGAAAACGTCTGCGATGCGCGCTCTGAGCTCCGGCCAACGGGCGCGGTCGTGCTGGGCCGGGAGGTCGGGCTGGTCCGCGAGGCCGAGACCGGTGAGCAGCAACGACCAGAACTTCGGTTCGAGCGCCCCGACGGCGACGTACCGACCGTCCGCACACTCGTAGCTTCCGTAGAAAGGAGCTGATCCATCGAACAAGTTCGATCCACGCTGTGTCTCCCACAGGCCGCTGGCGTGCAGTCCGTGCAGGATGGAGGTGATCAGCGCCGATCCCTCGACCATCGACGCGTCGACGACCTGGCCTCGGCCGGAGCGCGTGCGTTCCCAGAGCGCGGACAGGACGCCCACGACGAGCAGCATTCCGCCGCCGCCGAAGTCGGCGACGTAGTTCAGCGGCGGAAGCGGAGGGCCGTCGGCCGGACCGAGCGGCTCGAGCGCGCCGGCGATCGACAGGTAGTTGATGTCGTGGCCGGCACGCGCGGACAGCGGACCGTCCTGGCCGTAACCGGTCATCCGCGCGTAGATCAGCCTCGGGTTGCGGGCGGCGCAGACCTCCGGGCCGATGCCGAGGCGTTCGCACACGCCCGGACGGAATCCCTCGACGAGCACGTCGGCCTGCTCGACGAGCCGCAGCACGGTCTCGACGCCTCGCGGGTGCCGCAGGTCGACGGCGACGGAGCGGCGGCCGCGACCCAGGGGATCCGGCGGCGGGGGCAGATGCGGGGACGAAGGCGGAGGCGCAGTCGGCCCTCCCTGCGCCATCGGGGTCATCGGGGCCGACTGGGCCGACGGGGCCACCGGTGTCGACGTAGCCGATTCGGCCACCGCGGCGGCCGCGCTGGCGTTCGCCGCGAGGCGGGCCGGCACCGTGTCGGGGCGATCGATGCGGAGGACCTCGGCGCCGAGGTCTGAGATCACCGTGCAGGCGAAGGGAGCGGGAGCGAGGCTGGCGAGTTCGAGGACACGAAGGCCGACGAGCGGGCCTGTGCTGGGCAGCGGCGGCATACAGTGAAGCGTAGGCGCGGCCTATCATCGGCATTGATGACCGAAACGCTCACAGAGGTTGACCACTCGGCGAGGTCCGCCAGGCAACGGATGCCGCACGGGCAACGTCGGGACGAGCACCGGAGCGATCCATGCTGACTCGCACGGTGGCGATGCACCACGTTCGCGCGGCCTTGCGCGGGGCGGAGCGATCAGGGCTCGATGTAGGACCGCTGCTGGACCGAGCAGGGATTTCCGCGTCCCTTCTGCAGGTGGAGCGGGCGCGCGTGTCGAGTGACCGTTTCGCTCAGCTGGTCAAGGAGCTCTGGCTGGCGCTGGACGACGAGTTCATCGGTTCCGGGCCGAGCGCCTGCCGGATGGGCACGTTCGCCATGATGTGCCACGCGACGGTCCACTGCAGCCGTGACCTGCGCTCGGCACTGCGCCGGGCGGCCGAGTTCTACGCCCTGCTGCCGGCCGGGCCTCTCTTCCGACTCGTCGAACCCGAATGCGCGAGCACATCACGCACGGACACCTCGGCCACAGCCACAGCCACAGCCACAGCGGCAGCGGCAGCGGCAGCGGCAGCGGCAGCGGCAGCCGACAACCCGACTTCACTCCGCGACACGCCCGCTGACGAAGCACGCATCGAGTTCGACATCGCAGCCGACGAAGACCCGGACCACTTTCGCGCGGAGACCTTGCTCGTCGTCGCGCACCGGTTCTCCGGGTGGCTGATCCGACGCCGGATTCCGCTGCTGCGCGTCGAGTTCGCGTACAGCGCGCCGGCGCACGTGCTCGAGTACGACCTGCTGTACGGCGCGCCCTGCCAGTTCGACGCGCCCGTGACTGCCGCGGTGTTCGATCGCGCGCTACTCGACGAGCCGGTGCTCCAGGACGAGGCGGGCATCGACGCGTTCCTTCGCCGGGCGCCCGAGGATGTCCTGGCGCGCATCGACTACGGCAGCACCGCCGCCACCCGAGTACG
The DNA here is from genome assembly GCF_018139695.1 of Actinospica durhamensis. Classification (GTDB taxonomy): domain Bacteria; phylum Actinomycetota; class Actinomycetes; order Streptomycetales; family Catenulisporaceae; genus Actinospica; species Actinospica durhamensis. The sequence continues at coordinate 5,787 of NZ_JAGSOG010000234.1, forward strand.
CAGGCTGCTCGGCCAATCCCTGCCCGATGGAGCGATGCTGACAGAAGGCGACGTGGCCGAGCGCCTGTCCATCAGCCCTCAGACGCTGCGACGCCATCTCGCGACCGAGGGCACCGGGTTCCAGTTGCTACGGGATCAGATGCGACGCGACCACGCGATCGCGGCCCTCGCCGACGGGCGTACCCCCATCGAGCAGATCTCCGCCCAGCTCGGATTCTCCGAGCCGAGCGCGTTCCACCGGGCGTTCAAGCGCTGGACCGGCTCAACGCCGCGCGCCTACCAGCCCGGTGCAAACGGCGTGACCAGTGCAAGCAGCGCGAACACCTGACTGAACCTCACCTGACGCGGCCCGAACTCGCCTCAATCTCGCCTCACCTCGCCCCACTTCGCCGCGCACCGTCAGCTCAGGATCAGGGATGGCGCGCGGCCGATACCGCCGGGCTCAGGCGGGGCACGATCAGTGCGGTCATGCGTGACGAGCGCGGGGGTCATAGGCGGGCGGGGCGGCGCACGAATAGCTTGCCTGCATGACCTCCAACTCACCCGCCTCCGCACTGATCTTCGACGCGGTGCGCACCCCGCGCGGCAAGGGGAAGAACGGCTCGCTGCACGGCGTCAAGCCGGTGGAGTTGGGCGCCACGGTGCTGCGGGGCCTGGCCGCACGCAGCCGGCTCGACACGTCGGCGGTGGACGACGTCGTGTTCGGGGTCGTCTCGGCGGTCGGCGAACAGGGCGCGGACCTGGCCCGTTCGTCCGTGTTGGTCGCGGACTGGGCGCAGCGGGTGAGCGGGATCCAGATCAACCGGTTCTGCGGATCCGGGCTTGAGGCGGTCAACCTCGCGGCGGCGAAGGTGGCGTCAGGGTTCGAGGACCTGGTGGTCGCGGGCGGCGTGGAGTCGATGTCGCGGGTGCCCATGGGGTCCGACGGCGGAGCCTGGGTCACCGATCCGGCGACGCACCGCAAGATGGGGTTCGTGCCGCAGGGCGTCAGTGCCGACCTGCTGGCGGCGCTCGACGGCTACACCCGCGCAGACGTCGACGCGCTGGCGGCCGCCTCGCACGCCCGAGCCGCCGAAGCGCAGGAGAAGGGGCGGTTCGCCGGATCGCTGATTCCCGTCGTCGATCAGAACGGCCGCGTGCTGCTGGATCACGACGAGACGATCCGACCGCAGACGACGGTCGAGGGGCTCGCCGCGCTCAAGCCGTCCTTCGCCTTCCACGGCGACCTCGGCTTCGACGCCATCGCCATCGACCGCTACCCGCACGTGGAACGGATCGAGCACATCCACACGGCCGGCAACTCGTCGCAGATCGTGGACGGCGCGGCGGCCGTGCTCGTCGGCAACGAGCGGGCCGGGCGCGTCCACGGGCTCACGCCGCGCGCGAAGGTGCTCGCCACGGCGACGATCGGGGTCGAGCCGACGCTGATGCTCGCGGGTCCGGCACCGGCGACGCGCAAGGCGCTGGACCGCGCGGGGCTGAGCCTGGACGACATCGACCTGTTCGAGGTGAACGAGGCCTTCGCGTCCGTGGTGCTGCGATTCCAGACCGAGTTGGGCGTCTCGGCCGAACGGGTGAACGTGTCAGGAGGCGCCATCGCCCTCGGGCACCCGCTCGGCGCGACCGGCGCCATGCTCCTCGGCACGTTGATCGACGAGCTCGAACTGCGGGACCTGCGACGAGGCGTGGTGACCCTGTGCGTCGGCGCCGGAATGGCCGTCGCGACCGTGATCGAGCGCGTGTAGACGTGGCAAGCGGGCGCGGTCGCAACCCGCCAGTGCAAGGCCCAACGCACGGCACGCACCGCACCGCACGCACCGCACGCAACGGACCGCATTGCACGCAACGCACGGCAGACACCGCATGGCACGCACCGCGCGGCACGAAGCAGGCGGCACGAAGTAGGCGGCACACGGCAGACAGCAGGCACAGGCAGCAGACGCCACGCACCGCGCGGCACACAGCAGACAGCGCAAGCACGCAGCAGACAGCAACCACAAGACGGCGACCGGAATGAGTGAGGCGTACGCGTGAACGACGTGGCTGATGGACTGGGCAACGGGAGCGGTGGCGCGGCTGGTCGCGCGACCGGTGGCACGTCGGACGCGGCGAGCGGTGACGCCGGCGGCTCGGCCGCGAACACACTCCACGTCGCGGACGACGTCGCGGACTACATCCGCTATGACCGGGATGACGACGGCGTGGTCACGCTGACGCTGGACCTTCCGGGGTCCGCGAACGTCATGAACTCGACGTACCGCACGGCCATGGCGGGCGCGGTGGGGCGGCTGGAGGCGGAGCGGGCCACGATCGCGGGGGTGGTCATCACCTCGGCGAAGAAGAGCTTCTTCGCGGGCGCGGACCTCAATGAGCTCATCCGCGCCACGCCCGAACTGCTCGACGAGTTCACCTCGATGCTGACGGATGTCAAGGGTCAGATGCGCCGGCTGGAGCGGCTCGGGGTGCCGGTGGCGGCGGCCGTGACCGGGAGTGCTCTGGGCGGCGGGCTCGAGCTCGCGCTGGCGTGCCACCACCGGGTGTGTTGGGACGACGCCTCGGTGCGGATCGGGCTGCCGGAGACGACGCTCGGGCTGCTTCCGGGCGGGGGCGGGGTGACGCGGTCGGTGCGGATGATGGGTGTGCAGGCCGCGCTGGGGCTGATCACCGAGGGGCGTCAACTGCGGCCGGCGGCGGCTCTGGCGGCCGGGTGGGTGGACGAGCTCGTCCCGTCCCGCGCGGACGTCGTCGAGCGGGCCCGCGCCTGGGTGCTCGCCAACCCCTCCGCCACGCAGCCGTGGGATCGGCCGGGGCATCGGGTGCCTGATCTGCGTCCGCTCGACCCTTCGACCTACGGGCTGCTCAGCGCCGCGCCCGCGGTCTCGTATCAGCGCACGCATGGCTGCTATCCGGCCGTCGACGCGGCGATCGCCTGCGCCGTCGAGGGCGCGCTGCTGGACTTCGACACGGCGCTGGAGATCGAGGGGCGATATCTGACCGAGCTGGTGTTGGGGCAGGTGTCGAAGAACATGATCTCGGCGTTCTGGTTCCAGCTCAACGAGATCAACGCGGGTGGCTCGCGGCCGCAGGGGCTCCCCCGCACACCGGTGCGTCGGGTCGGCGTGCTGGGCGCGGGGATGATGGGCGTCGGGATCGCGCACGTCAGCGCGCAGGCCGGGATCGAGGTCGTACTCAAGGACGTCGACACGACCGCGGCCGAACGCGGCAAGGCCGCCATCGCCGAGCGCATCGAGCGTGACGTGGTGAAGGGGCGCCTCGATGCGCAGGCACGTGACGCGCTCCTGGCCCGGATCACGCCCGCCGACGCGTACGACGCGCTCGCCGGCTGCGATCTGATCATCGAGGCCGTATTCGAGGACAGAGACGTCAAGAACGCCGTACTCGCCGAAGCCGCCGCGGCGGCCCCGGACGCGGTGGTGGCTTCGAACACCTCGACGCTGCCGATCACGGGCCTGGCCAAGGCGGTGGCGACACCCGAGCGGTTCGTCGGGCTGCACTTCTTCTCGCCGGTGCACCGGATGCGGCTGGTGGAGATCATCCGCGGCGAGCACACCTCGGACGAGACGCTGGCGCGCGCGTTCGACTTCGTGCTGCAGATCAAGAAGACGCCGATCGTGGTGAACGACAGCCGCGGGTTCTACACCTCGCGCGTCTTCGGCACGTACGTGACCGAGGGCATCGCCATGCTGGCCGAGGGGCTCCCGGCCGCGCTGGTGGAGAACGTGGCGCGCAGGTCGGGGATGGCGCTCGGGCCGCTGGAAGTGTGCGACGAGGTGACCCTGACGCTGCCGCTGAAGGTGCGGGAACAGGCCCTGAAGGACGGGCAGGAGGAACTCGCCCATCCGGCGTACGGCGTGATCGAGGCGATGGTCGCGCTGGGCCGGACGGGCAAGGCCGCGGGCTCAGGGTTCTACGACTATGCGGCCGGCGGAGGGAAGCGGCTGTGGGACGGGCTGGCGCAGCGATGGGGCCGGTCGGATCGGCAGCAGGGCGAACGCGCGCCGCGCGCGGGCTCGGTGCGGGGAGCGGAGGCGGGCGTGGGGATTCCGGAGCAGGACGTGCGCGATCGGCTGCTCTACATCCAGGCGCTCGAGACCGTTCGCGTGCTCGACGAGGGCGTGCTGCGGGCCGTCGCGGACGCGAATCTGGGGTCGATATTCGGGATCGGGTTCGCTCCGTGGACGGGCGGCACGCTGCAGTTCGTCAACTCCGTCGGGGCCGAGACCTTCGTGGCACGCGCCGACTTTCTGGCCGACGCGTACGGCGAACGCTTCCGACCGCCGGCGTCGCTGCGGGAGCTGGCGGCGACGGGCGGGCGGTACTGAGCTTCCGGCGACCATTACGCGTTCGGCCCGGGCTCCACGTCGAACTCGTTGCCTTCCGGGTCGGCCATGGTCGTGATCGCCTCGCCGCGTCGCAGAACCGTGGCCCCGAGGTGCTCGAGTCGGCGCACCTCCTCGTCCATGGTGCCAGGCGCACGCAGGTCGAAGTGGACGCGGTTCTTCGCGACCTTGGGCTCGGGGACGCGGTTGAACCAGATGTTCGGCCCGCCCCAGCCCGCCGCTTCCACGAACGCCTTCTGCGCCGTCGATTCCTCGTCGACGTCCGAGCCGAGTACCGCGGCCCAGAACGTCGCCAGAGCGAGGGCGTCATGAGCGTCGAACGATACGCTCTTGATGACACTGGCCATGTGCGTACGCTATCGGCTCGCCCCGTTCGGTGCGGCCGGTCACTACCGGCCCAGGAACCTCCAGCCGAGCGACCCGTGGCCGACGCCCGCGTGCACGGCCAGGACCGCGAAGACGGCCAGGTCGGCGAGACCGAGCAGGAGTGCGAGGGCTGCTCGGCCGCGGCGGGTGCGGTCGCGGCGCAGAGCCGTGGCGCCCAGGGCGATGGCCAGCGGGCCGAGGACGAGGTTGGCCACCAGCAGCCCGATCAGGCCGCTGACGAAGGCGATCGGGGCGAGGCGGGTGTCAGACATGGTGGATCGCCTCGGCCCCGCGCCCGCCCCGGCCACCACGCCGCCGCCACAGGCTCCGTCCGCCGTAGAGCACCAGCCAGAGCGCGATCGCGCCTGCCATGGCGAGGCCGACCGGGCCGGTGACGAAGGCCAGGGCGCCGACGAGGAGTGCGAACAGGACTGCGGCCAGCATCAGAAACAGCATGGGCCGGTCCCCCTTCCCAGATTGGGCTAACAACTGTTCACCGAAATCCAGAGTACCCTCGGCGAGAAGAGCAAACAGTCGTTCACCGAGTGAGGTCGGCCACATGACCGAGGACGAGCTGCCGCCGCGGCGGGCGCGGAAGTTGGCGACGCGTCAGGCGCTGCTCGACGGGGCGCTGCGGCTGCTCGAGCAGCAGAGTCTGACCAGCCTGGGACTGCGCGAGGTCACGCGCGAGGCGGGGATCGCGCCGGCGGCGTTCTATCGGCACTTCGGCGATCTCGGCGAGTTGGGGGTGGCACTGGTCGAGGAGTCCTTCGGCAGCCTGCGTGCGCTGATCCGGGACATCCGCACGCCCGAGGCCGACACCGAGGACGTCATACGCCGCTCGGTGGACCTCGTCGCGGCGCACGTGCGGGCGCACCGGGCGCACTTCTGCTTTCTGGCCAGGGAGCGCTACGGCGGCGTGGCCTCGGTGCGGGCGGCGATCGCGGGCGAGTTGGACTCGTTCGTGCGCGAACTCGCCGACGACCTCGCCGCGCAGCCGGAGTCCGAGGGCTGGAGCGCACCCGAGCTCTCCGTGCTGGCGCGGCTCTACGTCAATGTGCTCATGCTGACGGCGGCGTCGATGATCGAGGCCGGGCCGGACGACCCGGCCGCCGAGCAGAGCATCCTGACCGAGGCCCTCATGCAGCTGCGGATGATCACGGTCGGGCGTCGGTACTGGACCGAGAACAGGTGACGCGGCCCGGCTCAGTCCTCTTCGACGGCTCCGGCGCGCTCCTGCGCCGTGAAGCCGTAGCCCTCGCCGCGGCGGCCGCGGGCCATGGCCTTGGCGACGGAGCTGTAGGAGCGGGCCACGGCGCCGGCGGAGGGGGCGAAGGTCATGGCGTGCGCGGCGGGGATGCCGTAGGTGGTGGCCACCTTGATCGCGTCCATGTTGGCGCCGAGGAACAGGATGGTCCAGTTGTAGACCTCCTGCTGCTGCCGGATCAGCTCCTCGATCTGGGTGCGCTTGAACTTGCGCGAGGAGTTCTCGAAGCCGTCGGTGGCGATCACGGCGACGACGGCGCCGGGGCGCTCGGCCTCCTCGAGGCCCGCGAGCCAGTCGCCCTCCCGCTGGAAGGCGAAGCCGACCGCGTCGAGCAGGGCGGTGCCGCCGCGCGGGACGAGGTTGTAGTCGGGCACCTTGGCGAGCTCGAGGTGCTCGAAGACGACGTCGTGCTCGGTGTCGAACTGGTGGAGCGAGGCGGTCCCCCAGCCCTCCTCGGCGGCCTGGCCGGCGAACAGACCGTTGATGCCCTCTTCGGTGGCCGCCTTGCATGAGTGCATGGAACCGGACCGGTCGACGATCATGATGATGTGGCGGTACGCGGGATTCGTCATGCCTCGAGTCTGCCGGATCGGCGTGGATAAGGGTGTTGCGTCGATTCCGGGTGGCGGTGACGAAGAGGATACGTGCAAGCACGTGCCGTAGTCGAAGTGAGCGCGGACGGTCGGCTTGACCTGTTGTGGCAGACTGGGAAATCCGATACATCTACACGCCTGTGGCAGGTCACGGGCCGACCGTGCGGGAAGGGAGGGCGCGTGCGACGGGACCGAGAGGCGGTCGGGGCGAATGCCGACGACCGGCATCAGGCCACTGAGAGTTCAGGGATCTCCGGGGGGCCGGAGGCTCCGGCGGGGTCGCGGCGCGCCGCGGGGGCCCTCGAGTCGGCGATCCTCGCGGTGCTCTGGCACGCGAAGGAGCCGCTGAGCCCGGGCGAGGTGCGCGAACGGCTGGCGCGGGCGGACGGCGCACCCGGCCTCGGGGACGAGCACACGCCGGCGGGCACCGAGCTGTCCTACAGCACCGTGGTCACGATCCTCACCCGGCTGCACGACAAGCGTGCGCTCACGCGCGAGCGTGACGGCCGCGCGTTCCGCTACGCGCCGGTGGCGGACGAGGCGGGGCTGGCCGCGCGACGGCTGAGCGCCCTGCTCGACCGCGCCCCCGACCGGGAGGCTGTGCTCTCCCGGTTCGTGGAGGACCTGTCCGAACGTGACGAGCGGCTGCTGCGCGAACTGCTCGGGCGCGCGGACGGCGCCGAGGCCTCCTAGGTACCGCCGATGCAAGTCCTGATCCTGTTGACCCTGGTCTTCCCGCTGCTCTCGGCGCCGATGGCCCGGACCGTGGTGGGCCGGGTGGAGCCGCGGCGCGCGACCTGGCTGCTCGCGGCCGCGGCGCTGCTGCTCGCCGGAACGAGCTGCGGGGCGCTCGGGCTGCTCGTGCTGGCGCAGCTCGTGCGCATTCCGACGTTCGCCCGGCTCGGGCACCTCTCGCTCAGCGCGATCAGCACGGGCGAGTTCCCGAGCCCGTGGACGGCGGCGCCCGCCGGGGTGCTGCTCGGCGCGGCACTGCTGGCGGCGGGCACGTTCACGGTGCGGCGCGCCCGGGCGCTGGCCGACGCCAGCCGGCACGCCAGAGATCTGCCCGGACGCGACGAACTCGTGGTCACCGGGGACTCCGCCGCGGACGCGTACACGGTGCCGGGGCGGCCCGGCCGGATCGTGGTGTCCACCGGCATGCTCGACGTGCTCGACGAGCGCGGACGCGCCGCGCTGCTGGCTCACGAACGCGCGCACTTGACGGCCCGTCACCACTGGTTCACCGCCGCCGCCCGGCTGGCCGCGGCGGCCAATCCACTGGTCAGGCCGCTGGCCACGGCGGTGGAGTACGTGGTGGAGCGCTGGGCGGACGAGGCGGCCGCGGCCGCGGTGGGCGACCGGCGGCTGGTCGCCCAGGCCATCGCCCGGGCCGCCGTCGCGGCCAAGGCCACCCGCCCGCGCCGCTCGGTCGCCGCCACCCTCGGCGCGGTGCTGCCCGCCGCACGCCGCGGGCGGGCGGGACGCGCGGCCGATCCGCTGGCCGGCGCGGGCCCGGTGCCGCGCCGGGTGGCCGCGCTGCTCGCCCCGGCGCCCCGCACCGGCCTGCCCGCGATCGCGGTGTGCCTGCTGGTGCTGGCCGTGGCCGCGGTCTGCGCGCTCCAGGCCGCGGACCACCTGCAGGACGTGCTGAAGCTCGCGCACGTCGACCTGCACTGAACGCCGCGACCACAGCACCGAGACACCGCCCCCGACCCCTCCCGGGC
>NZ_JAGSOG010000235.1 GCF_018139695.1 Actinospica durhamensis
GGGCAGCGGGGCGATGGGGCGGTAGCAGGCCCCGACGGCCTCCGCGAAAACCGGGGTTCCGCACCTGGTCCAGCTACTGCACGATGACGAGGCCTTCTACAACGAGCGTCGGCCGCGACGGATGACCGGTTCGCGCTGTCCAGCCGAAGAGGCCGCGGCGAGTCATGGGAGCGGATCAGACCGTGCAGACGGGATTCCCGCTGCATCCGCTCAGGTCGGTGCCGCTCAGGTTGGCGTCAGTCAGGTCGGCCTCGGTCAGGTTGGCACGCCGCAGGCTCGCGTCGGTCAGATTGGCGCGCACCAGGTTGGCGCCGTAAAGGAAGCTGTCGGTCAGGTTGGCGCGGGTCAGGTCGGCGCCGAGCAGGTCGGTGCGGGCCATCATGGCGCTGTCCAGGTAGGCCTCGGTCAGGTTGGCATAGTTCAGGCTGGCGTCGCTCAGGGTGACCTCGGCCGCGCTGACGCGGAGCAGGTCGGCGTGGGTCAGGTCGGCGCCGAGTAGGTCGGCGTCGGTCAGGGTGGCGCGCAGCAGGCTGGCGCCGGTCAGACCGGCCTCGGGCAGGAAGGCGCGACGCAGGTCGGCTTCGGTGAGGTTGGCACCGACCAGGTCGGCCCGGCTCAGGTCGGCGTAGCTGAGGTTGGCATGGGCCAGATTCGCACCGGCCAGGTTGGCGTCGGCCAGGGTCGGGTTGCCGGGGTGGCTCGCCCTACAGATGTTCCAGGCCGTCACGTCGGCCTTGAGCAGGGCGATCTGCTGTGCCTCGGTCCCCACACAATCGCCGGGCCCCACCTGCGCGTTCGCGACTCCGGCCGGGACCAGGACGGCAAGCAACACCGCCGCGACACCGGCGGCGACCCCGCGCGCCCGGCGACCATTCGAAAAAGTCATCGCGATACAACTCCTCACTCGTTCGTCGATCAGCTGATCGGACCGATGCGAGTGATCCAACAGGCCCGAGGCCCCCTCGCCCCCGAGGCGCGCCGACGCAGTGCCCCGTCTGGCCCCGTGCCGCAACGAACCCTGCGTGAGGCGTCAGCCCAGCGAGTCGGGACGGTAGCCACTGCCGCAACTGTGGCGACGGCCCGCCGCTCTGATGCCCCGACTCGTCACGAGCAGGGCAAACGCGGTTAGCCCGAGTATCCGCACGGAGCGTTCGATGGCTGAATTGGATGGATGACGACGCGCAGGCCGAAGCCACCACGGCCGCGGCATGGACGCACTGGCGCCGAACGACGACCCGAACGTGAAGGCCGCGGCACCTGCCATCCGGCTCGGCGTCGACATCGAGATCGGCATCGAGATCGACGACGGGATGCGGTCAACCGCGGGCGGCTTCCAGGCGCATGGCCAAAGCGGGACAGGCCGCGACGGCGCGTTGTGCGTGCCGGGTATCTCCGCCCGCTATCGGGCCGGGCGACTGGATCGGATAACCCCAGTCATCGAGCGCCAGTTGCTCGGGGAAAAGCTCGGCGCACAAGCCGTGCCCGGTGCAGGCGATCCGGTCGATCACGAGTCGGCGTGCGGTGCGTTTCATCGCCAGTCACCATCCTTGATCGTCTCGGCAGGGGTGGGGAGCAGGGGCCGGGCGTCGACTGCGGCCGGGCACGGCCCCCACTTCAGATGCCGGCGCACGTGCGGTGCGAACGTGCGCAAGGCCGATGCCGCCAGGCGCGCGGCACCGTCAGGGTGCTTGCAGGCGCCGCGGCCGAGGAGCAGTTCGACGCGGCGTTCGAGCCGTTCCGTGCCCTCGCGGTCGGGTTGCCCGAAGGCGACCTGCGCGAAGTCGCCCGCGGTGGCCGGCAGGCCGAACAGGCACGGTCCGCACTGGCGTGAGCTCTGCGCGCCGAGGTACTCGAGGATGCGCGCGGTTTCGGCGAGGACGCAGGCGTGCGGGGGCAGGACCGCGAGCACTCCGGCGCCGCTGCTCGCGCCGGCCGAGGCGAGGCCGGCCGCGCTGTATTCGAGCGCTGCGGCTTCAGCGGCGGGGAGCCAGGTGCCGAAGTAGCCGCCGACGAGGACGGCCTGGGCATCGCCGACCGGGTGTGCGAGCTCGAGTATGTCGTGCACGCTCGTGCCGTACTCGATCTCGTATACCCCGGGCTCGGCTACCGCGCCGGTGAGGGTGACCAGCGTCGTCCCGGGCGATTCGGCCGTGCCGCGCTCGCGGAACCAGTCGGCTCCATACCGGGCGATGAGCGCGACGTGTGCGAGGGTCTCGACGTTGTCGACCAGGGTGGGCAGCCCGCCGACACCGCGTTCGGCGGTGCGCGGGGGAGTCGTGGTCGGCTTGGCTTCTCCGCCTCCGAGCCAGTTGACCAGGGCGGATGACTCGCTTGAGACGTAGTGGTGCGGCGGCGTGCGCACCGTGATCTCGATCGGGTCGATGCCGAGCGCGCGCCGCTCCGCGACGAGCTCGCGCAGGCGCTGGTCGAGGCCGGTGTCCGGGGCGACGCACAGGTGCGCCTGTCGGGCCCCGACCGCGTCGGCCGCGAGCACGATTCCGTCGAGGACCAGCTGCGGGGCGAGGCGCAGCAGCGTCTTGTCCTTTGCGGACGCCGGTTCGCTTTCCATGCCGTTGGCCACCACTACGCGATCGGTCCGCTTCGCGCCCGCGACGGCGCGCAGTTTCTTCGCGGTGGGAAAACCCGCGCCGCCGCGTCCGGCCAGACCGGCCCGCGCTATCTCCTCGATCAGCGGGTGTTCGCCGTCGTGTGCCGTGAAGGAGGGCACCGGTCCATGACGGTCGAGATGTTCGGGAAGTTCAGTGGGAGCGCCGGTCCTCGACCAGCCGGCCAGCAGCCGCTCGCCGTGCGCGCCTTCGAGCGAGGGTCGGCCCGCGCGGCCGCGTCCGGGGGTCGGCTGCGGCGTGCGTATGTCCGTGATCATCGGCGTTCTCCCATCGGTTCGGTGCTCTGAGCCTGCTGCGCGCGGTGTGACCAGTTCGGTGCGAGGGGGCCGGCGGCCAGGAATCCGTAGAATCCCGCCACCGTCGCGACGCTCGCCGTCGCCAGTCCCACGCGTGCGGCCAGGTGCCCTGGACCGACGGTGTAGAGCCGCCACAAGATCGCGGCGAGCACCACCGCGACGCACACGCTGTAGAGCGTGATCTGCAGCCCGAGCCGGGTGTCGCTTCCGGTGCCCGCCGCGTGGAACAGGGCCACCGCCCAGGCCCCGTAGGAGCAAAGGTGCACGGCCTTCCACCGGCGCTGCCCGATCCGCAGACGCACCGCGCTGGTCAGGTAGACGGCGAGCAGCAGGTCGAACGCGAGCGTGCCCAGCCCCACCCACGTCGTGCGGTAAGGCGAGAGAAACGGCACCACCACCGCGGTCCACCCGATCGGAACGAAGCTGTCCGCCAGTGCCGTGCCGATGTGCACGCCGAGGACGGCGAGCGCGAGGAGGGAGATGTTGCGGTGCAGTGCGGCGACCTCGAACCGGCCCATCCGAGCCGGGGCGTAGCGGGCCACGCCGGCCACCCCGAGCACGACGGTCACGGTCAACAGGCCGAAAGCCACCGTGCCCGAAGCGCGGGTGGTGAACCACAGCGGGTCGTTGAACAGCGCGTTCACGAACCTCCCGAGGTCGCCTGGGAAGTCGTGTTGCCGGTGGAAGTCGTCGGCGCCTGCGTGGGAGCCTGCAGCGTCGGAGTGGATGAGGCCTTCGGCGTCTTGGCCTGCGTCGTCTGCTGCTGCGTCTGGGTTCGGCCGGAGGCAGTGGGGGTGGACGTCGCGGGGGTGGACGTCGCGGTTTTCGTCGAAGCCGAATGGGTCGTCGCCGTGTGCGCCGGCTTCGCCGTGCTCGACGCGGCCGCGGTGCTGCTCGGCATCCCGGCGGCATAGCCTCCGGCGAGGACGACCACTCCGGCGGCCGCCGCCGCCGTCATCACTCCGGTGGAACGGCGCACCCGGCGCAGGCCGCGGTTGCGCGCTTCGGCGCGGTCCGTGACGTCGTGGGCGTTTCTGGGCGGCACAGTCGGTCTCCTCTCCGGCATTGATCCGAGGCGGCGGTTCTCCCGCGGCTCCAATCTTCGCAAATAGGACATTCGAGAAGCAAGTTTGACATTCGGAAACGCCGAGAAGGAGAGGTGAAAGTTCAGATCCGGTAAAGATTCGCAAGATGTGCGGAGGTGGCGCGGCGGAGCGGCGTGCGGCCGCGGGGCGGTCCTGTGCGATGGCCCTGAGCTGCGCGTTTGTATCGGATCCGGGACTTGCTGAATGGAATCCGAGAATGCGCGCGTCGAACGAAAGGACGCCCCCGCAAGCTGAATTAAAAGTAATAACGGAGAGGCGCAAATCCGCCACGCCAGGTCACTCGGGCTTCGCCGCCGAGGACGCGAAAGGACGCCGAACCGGGCGCGCCCTGCTCGAGGTCGCGTGCTCAGCGGCTCCAGGTCGAGGACAGGTCGGCGCCCCACGCCGCCAGGACGGCTCCCGCGCCGAGGGAGAGCAGGACGAGGCCGTAGCGCAGTCCTCGTCCGCCGACGGCGCGGGCGGCGCGGCCGGGCATGGCGTCGGCGGCCAGCAGTCGGGGCAGGCGCGGCAGGTAGGCGAGGACGTGGACGGTCATCAGGGCCGCCCAGCCGACGAAGCTCAGCTTGTGCAGGAACAGCAGCGAGAATCCGCCGTAGACGTGCGGCTGGTGCTGGATGCCGAGCAGTACGCCCGTGCCGATGACCGTGATGGTCGCGAGCACGGTGAAAGGGCCGATGCTGCGCAGCAGCGGGTACGGCGGCCCCTTGCGCACATACGGCTGATGGCGCGTGTAGTAGCGGGTGAAACGGTAGACGGTGGAGCCGATTTTGAGGCAGACCGGGCCGACCAGCAGGAATCCCAGCAGGTAGTGCCAGTACAGCAGCCGTCCGAGCCGCAACAGGGTGAAGCCCTCCGCCGCGAACAGCAGCAGCAGGACGACGCCGGTCAACGCGGTGAGCCGTTCATTTCCTTCGGGTCCGCTGAGGCCGCCGGAATCCGCGGGGCGGCGGTGCGACGGCTCGGTGCGGGGCAGGGTCATGGCGCGTCCTGGTTCAATTCGCTGGGTGGGGCCGGGGGAGATCGCGTGATGAGGATGTCCGGGGAGCCGTCGTCGGGTCCGGCTCGCGGCTGCGTGAGGTCTCGAGGCGCAGGGCGAGTGCCGGGCACGCGGCGACGGCACGGCGGGCGTGGCGCAGTTGGTCGGCGGGGAACGGGCCGGGAGCCTGGACCGGGTAGCTCCATTCGTCCAGCGTCAGCTGTTCCGGGAACAGTTCGGCACACAGGCCGTGGCCGGTGCAGGCGATGCGGTCTGATGAGGCGGTGGCGGGCGCGGGTCATCGCCAGTCTCCGTCCCCGATCGTCTCCCGCGGGATCGGAAGCAGCGCGGGAGCGTTGAGCGCAGCGCGACAGGGGCCTGATTCCAGATGCCGCCGCACCTCCGGAGCGAAGGCCCGCAGAGCGGATGCGGCCAGGTGGGCACCTCCGTCAGGATGCTTGCACGCTCCGCGTCCGGCCAGCAGCTCGATGTGATGTTCGAGCCGTTCCCACGCGTCGCGGTCGCAGCGGCCGAAGGCGAGCTGGGCGAAGTCCTCGGCGGTGGCGGGAAATCCGAACCGGCACGGCCCGCACTGGCGGGCGCTCTGACCGGCCAGGTACCGCAGGACGCGCGCGGTCTCGGCCAGTCCGCAGGCTCCGGCCGGAAGGACCGCGAGTACGCCGGCGCCCGGACTCGCGCCCGTGCGGGCCAGACCCGGCCCGCTGTATTCGAGCGCTGCGGCGTAAGGCAGGGGCAGCCAGGTGCCGAAGTAGCCGCCGACCAGGACGGCCTGAGCGTGCGCGGCCGGCCGGGCCAGGGCGAGGAGGTCACTGAGCCTCCAGCCGAATACGGCTTCGTAGACGCCGGGGTCGGCGACGGCGCCGGCCAGCGTGACGAGCGTCGTTCCCGGCGACTCGGCCGTCCCCCGAGAGCGGTACCAACCGGGGCCGAAGCGTGCGATCAGCGCGAGGTGCGCGAGGGTCTCGACGTTGTCCACCAGAGTGGGCAGGCCGGCCACGCCCCGTTCGGCGGTACGCGGGGGCGTGGTGGTCGGCTTCGCCTCGCCGCCGCCGAGCCAGTTGACCAGGGCGGACGACTCGCTCGAGACGTAGTGGTGCGGCGGCGTGTGCACCTGGATCTCGATCGGATCGAGCCCGTGCCGGCGCCGTTGCCGGATCAGGTCGCGCAGCTCCCGGTCAAGCCCCGCGCGGGAGGGGGCGACACACAGGTGCGCCTCGCCCGCGCCGGCCGCCTCGGCGGCGAGCATGATCCCGTCCAGCACGAGATGCGGCGCCAACCGCAGCAGGGCCTTGTCCTTCGACGCGGCCGGCTCGCTTTCCATGCCGTTGGCGACCAGTACCCGCGCAGGGCGCTTCGCCCGGGCGACGGCGCGCAGTTTGGTCGCCGTGGGGAAGCCCGCGCCGCCGCGGCCGATGAGCCCGGCCCGGGCCACGGCTTCGATCAGCGGATGCTCGCCTTCGCCGACCCCGGTCAACGGTGCCCGGCCATACCAGGCGAGATGCGCCTCGAGATCCGTGGGGCGGCCGGTGGTGAGCCAGCCGGCCAGCAGCCGTTCACCGTATTCGCCCTCGGGCGGCCCGGCGGCGCGGCCGCGGCGGCTCTGGCCGTGTCCGGAGCCGTGCTGCGTACGAGCGTGCAGGCCCGTAGTCATCGGGCGCCGCCGATCCGCGGTGTGGTGGCTGGCGGCGCCGCGCGGTGGGACCAGCCGGGTGCGAGCGGGCCTGATACGACGAAGGCGTAGAACGCGCCGGCGACCGCGACGCTCAGCAACGCGGCCCCGACGCGTGCCCCGACCCGGCCGGGCCCGGCCTGGTTCAGCCGCCACCACGACGCTGCGATCACGGAGGCGATGCAGAGTGCGTACAGCACCAGCTGCGGGCCGAGCTTGGTGTCGCTGCCCGTGCCCGCCCCGTGGAACACGGCCATGGGCCAGGCCGCGTAGGCGAGTATGTGCGCTGCCTTCCAGCGGCGAAGACCGATGCGAAGCCGCAGCGCGCTGGTGATCGCGACGGCGAGCAGAAGATCGAAGGCGAGCGTGCCCAGTCCGACCCACAGTGTCCGGTAGGGCGACACGAACGGGACGAGGGCGGAGATCCAGCCGATCGGCACGTAGCTGTCCGCCAGCGCTGTGCCGATGTGCACGGCGAGCAGCGCGAGGGACAGCAGCGAGAGGTTGCGGTGCAGGGCCGCCAACTCGAAGCGGCGCACCGGGTTCGGCGCGTAGCGCACCACTCCGGCCACACCGAGCACGGTGGTCGCGGTCAGCAGGATCAGAGCCACGCTGCCGGCGGCCCGGGTGGCGAACCAGAGGGGGTTGTCGAGCAGCTCGCTCATGATCCTCCCGAGGTCGCCTGGGTCTGCGCCGTGCTCGGCGCCGTCGTCGGCGGCTGGGCGGACGGCTTGAGGACGGGCGCGGAGGAGGTCGCCGGAGCGGGTGCCGAAGAGGTGGCCCGGGTCGAGGACTCGGTCCGGGTCGGCGCGGCGGCAGCGACGGATCGCTGCGTCGACAGCGTCGGCTCCGGGGAAGCCGGCTCGGCCGTCGCGGTGTGCGCCGTCGTCTGTGTTCCGGTGCCGGCCGCGGGCTTGCCCGGCATCGCCTCGGCGTAGGCGCCGGCGAGTACGACCGCTCCCGCGGTCGATGCGATGGTGATCAGTCCGGTGGCGGTGCGCACCCGGCGCAGTCCGCGGTCACGCTGCTCGGCGCGGCCGGACACGTCAGGCGTGGTCCTGGGCGACAAGGTCGGCCTCGCTCTCCTCAGGTGGTGCCGGTCGTCGGTTCGGTCCTAGCCTCGCCAACGGCTTGTTCGGAACATGCAAGGCACCTGTTCAGATCCGGTTAGGGTTTTCGGCTGTAGCGGGGTTGTTTCAGAGCGGCGACGAGGCGGCCCGGGCTCGACACAGGCGGTCTGAACTGCGCATTCGTTGACGGCAGCAGCTCGTTCGGGTCGTCTCCGAGTCGGCACGGCGGTCACGTCGTCCCACGTCGGACGCCCGAACCAGGGGCTACCTTGGCTGCGTGAGTGTCAAGACGCCCGCCTCCGAGCCGCCGGTGCGTGTGCTGGTGGTGGAGGACGACGAGGGGATCGCGGGGCCGCTGCGCCGCGGGCTTTCGCGCTCGGGCTACGAGGTCGAGCTGGTCGGCACGGCCGCCGCGGCGCTGGCCGCCGCTCCGGCCGACCTGGTGCTGCTGGACCTCGGCCTCCCCGACCTGGACGGGCTCGAGGTGTGCCGCAGGCTGCGGGAGAGCGCGGACACCGCGGTGATCGTGGTGACCGCGCGCGGGGAGGAGGGTGACCGGGTCGCGGCCCTGGACGAGGGAGCCGACGACTATCTGGTCAAGCCGTTCGGGCTGGCGGAGCTGCAGGCGAGGATCCGGGCGGTACTGCGGCGGGTGCACCCGTCCGGCCCGACGGTGTATGCCGCCGGACCGGTCGTGCTCGATCCGCGTACGCGGAGGGTCTCGGTGCGCGGACAGGAGGCGTCCTTGACGCCGAAGGAGTTCGACATCCTCGAATGCCTGATCGCGGATGTGGGCCGGGCCGTCTCCCGGCAGGAGCTGCTCACCCGGGTGTGGGACGAGCACTGGTACGGCCCGGGGCGGGTGCTGGACGTGCACATGGCGGCGCTGCGTCGCAAGCTCGCGGTCGACGGGCTGATCGAGACCGTCTACGGCCACGGCTTCCGGCTGCGGCCGAGTGCCCCGGGCGACGGAGACTGACAGGGCATGTCGCGCCGCATCGCGCTGGTCACGATGGGTCTGATCACGGCACTGCTCATCCTCGCCGTGGTCCCGCTCGGGCTCTCGCTGACCGCGAACGAGCGCGCCTCGTTCCGGTTCGCCGTCGAATCCTCCGCCCGCCAGCTCTCCGCACAGGCCGAGGAGTACCTCGCCGACCACGACCCGCCCACGGCCATGAACCAGGCACTGGCCGAGGCCTCCGAAGGCGGGGACTGCGCGGTGGTGCTGCGCGCGTCCGGGCAGGTGGTGGCCACGACCGCGTGCGCGTCCGGTCCGCCGGCCCGCGCATCCGTGCTGGCCGGCGAGGTCCGGTCCGGCGCCGAACAGACCGCGTTCGCTCAGCAGGGCGACTGGCTGCTCGCGGCGGTGCCTGTGGGCGACGACGGCCACTTCGCCGGAGTCGCGGTGCTCGCCCGCAGCGCCGACCCGGTGAACGACCGGGTCGGCGAGGTGTGGGCATGGCTGTCGGTCACCGGTCTGGCGGTGCTCGCGCTCGGTGCGCTGCTGGCCAGGCGGCTCGCGCGCTGGGTGGCGCGGCCGTTGACCGTGTTGAGCTCGGCCGCCTCGCGCTTGGGCGATGGCGACCTCGACGCGCGGGCACCGACCGGGGAAGGTCCGGATGAGGTCCGCGAGTTGTCGGCGGTGTTCAACCGGATGGCGGAGCGCACCGCGTCGCTGATCGGCGCCCATCGCGAGTGGGTCGCCGACGTCTCGCACCAGTTGAGAACGCCGTTGACCGCGCTGCGGCTACGGGTGGACCTGCTCGCGGACGACGCGGAGCAGGAGACGGCGGCGGAGATGGCCGAGCTGCAGGTGGAGATGGCCCGCCTGGCGAGTCTGGTGGACGGCCTGCTCGCCGTCGCGCGAGCCGAGGGCGAGCTCCCGCGGCCTGAGGCGGTGCGCGCCGACCAGGTCGTGGCGGAGCGGGTGGCGGCCTGGGAGCCGGTCGCCGCCGACCGCGGCGTGGCGCTCGATGCCATGCACACGGCCGCGCAGCCGACGCTCGCGCACATCGGCCCGGGAGACCTGGACCAGATGCTCGACAACCTGATCGCGAACGCGCTCGACTCGGTCCCCGAAGGCGGCCACGTCCGGGTCTCGGCGACCGGCGGCCGGGCCGCGGTCGTGGTGCGGGTCGTCGACGACGGGCCCGGCATGAGCGAGCAGGCGCGGGCGACCGCGTTCCGCCGCTTCGGACGCTCCGGCACCGGCGGCAGCGGCCTGGGTCTGGCCATCGTGAACCGGCTGGCCTCCGTCAACGGCGGCCGGGTGACGCTCGAACACACCCCGGGCGGCGGACTGACCGTCCGGATCGAGCTGCCCGCGCAACGCTGAGCAGGGCACCGGTACCGCCGCGAGGGCGAAGGAGACCGCGGAATCTTTGCCCACCGGCCGCCGGCCGCCGGCCGCCACCCGCCACCTGCAGCCGGCAAGTCGCGGCTTCGTCTCCGTACACCTACGCTGAACGACGGGAGTAACCGATGGACATCAGGCTCCGTGAGAACATTGCCGCCCGGGACGAGTCGGCCGGCTTCGCGCACCTCATCCCGACGAGCCTCGCGCATTCGTCGCAGAACGGCGGCGGGACGAGCGGCGGCAGGTCCGGCACCGGAAACGCCCCGAGCGTGCCGCCGGGCCAGAGCCATGGTTCAGGGCCTTCTCGGGTCATTTCGGGGGGATCATGAACGCCGCGCCGGCCGCCCCCGCCCGGGCGGGCTTCCCGCTGTGGGGCGGTGTCGCGGTGGTCCTGAGCACTGATCCGGACTCGGTATCCGCCGCGCGTGACCTGGTGTGGGCCGAGACCTGCGCCATGGACGTGGCCTGCAGCAGGTTCCGCGACGACAGCGAACTCGCCCGGGTCAACGCCGCCGCGGGCACTGCCGTCACCGTGGGCCCGCTGTTCGCCGAGGTGGTCTCCGCCGCCCTGCGCGCCGCGGCCGCCACCGACGGAGACGTCGATCCGACCTGCGGCGCCGGCCTCGAAGCCGCCGGGTACGACCGTGACATCGAAGTGCTGCGCCACGAAGGCGTGCGTTTCACCGTGCGCGAACGGGTGCCGGCGCCGGGATGGCAGAGCGTCAGCTGGAATCCGGCCACCATGACCCTGCGCACCGAGCCGGGCTGCCGGCTGGACTTCGGAGCCGTGGCCAAGGCCCTGGCGGCCGACCGCGCTGCCCACGCGGCGGCACGCGAGCTCGGATGCGGCGTGTTGGTCGGCCTCGGCGGCGACATCGCCACCGCCGGTCCCGCCCCCGTCGGCGGATGGCAGATCAAGATCGCCGACGACCATCGCGCCGAGGACACGGTGCCGGGGCCCGTCGTGAGCGTGCTCTCCGGCGCGCTGGCCACCTCCAGCACCACCACGCGCCGCTGGGATACCACCGCCGGCCCGGCACACCACATCCTCGACCCCCGCACGGGAGCCCCCGCCGACGCTCCCTGGCGCACCGTCAGTGTCACCGCGGCCACCTGCGTCGACGCGAACACCGCCAGCACCGCCGCGCTCGTGCGAGGCGAGGCGGCGCCGGCGTGGCTCGAGCACCAACGCCTGCCCGCCCGGCTCGTGCGCGACGACGGCCGCGTGCTCACCCTGGGCGGCTGGCCGTCCGAACCGGATGCGGACGGCCCGGAGTGCCCATCACCGCGGTGAAAGCACCGGTGCCGAACGCGATGTCCACGCCGTCGAGCGCCCGGACGGCTCCCGGACCCGCACCATAGGTCTTGACGGCACCGACCAGCCTGGCAGCCGGGCCGAGCGTCTCGCTCGGGGTCACGGGCGCGGTCCGGTGTCTCGCGGATTCTGTGGAGGGAATGTTCATGAGCCCACTTCACCGGCCGGTTGTGAAGCTCATCCGATCGCGACTGTGAAGCTTCCGTGTGGCGTGCGACTCGAGCACCGAGCACCGTAGCGAGGCGAGTTCGCGACGAGTTCCGCGACGACGCGTCGATGCCCGCCGGTATCGTCCCCGGCGGGCGGATCAGCGCCCTCACTCCGGCGCCAGCGTCCGTACGCCGGGCCGTTCATCCGGTTCGGCCAGGGTGTCGGCGGCCGTGGTGGGCGCTTGAGCTGTTTCTCCCTGCTCTCGGAGTGGCCCTGCCCGCGGGGTGGCAGGGCACTTGTTCACCCCGCGGACAGGAGTCTGGCCGGCCCGGTGGGCCGGGTGGTGGCGGGTCAGACGGTGAGCAGGCTGGTGCTCGCGGCCTTGTCGGTGCCCAGGAACGAGTCGGGAACCGGATACCGGCCGAGCACGAAGCCGAGCACCGCCGCGTGCATGGCCTCGACCGGGGCGATGGACGCGGCGGTGGCGATGCCGCCGGAGCTTGCGACGTTCCCGGCCGCGAACAGATACGTCTCGGCGGCCTGGTTCTCGAGTTCGAGCGCGAGTTTCGCGACGTCCGCGACCGTGCCCGCGTTCCCGAGCGCCTCGGTCGTGGCGGCCTGGTTCGAGAGCGGCACGCCGGTGATCGCCGGGACGCCGGCCCCGGTCAGGACTGCGTTCCACGCCTTCGCGTGGTCCTGGTGCTGGCTCATCGCGGTGGTGATGAAGGTGCCCACCGCCGCCGGCACGGTCCCGAGCCTGCCCGCCTGCGCCGCGTTCAGCGCGGCCTGGTAGGCGCCCACCGCCTGGTTCTCCAGCGCGACGGCCAGGGCCACGACTTTGAGATCACCGGTGTACCTGCTGCCGGTGGTGGCCATGGCGGTGGCCGTTCCGGCGCGGGAATCCGGGCTCGAACCCGAGGAGTTCGAGGAGCACGCGGCGAGCGCCAGTGCCGCGCCCGCTCCGCCGAGGCCGAGCAGGAACCCGCGGCGGCCCACCGTGCGCCCGGCGATGACGGTCACGCCGGTGTCGTGCAGTTCCTCGGCGAACGCGGCCGAGGCGGCCTGCATGCGCGGGTAGGCCTCGCGGTGGGCCTCGTCCAGGTCGCGGGTCAGTGCGCTGAGAGCGGCTTCGCCGCCGGGCAGCTCCCAGTCGGAGGTGTGGGTCACGACACTGCTCCTTCGCTGGTCGGGGAGGCGTTGGCGGTGGGGTAGAAGGCGACCGGGATTCCGACACTGCCGGCGGCGGCCGGAAGCTTCGCCGCGTCGGTCGGGATCGTGATCAGGTCGGCGTCGTTCGCGTTCAGCAGCGCCTGCACCGCGAGCAGCACGGAACGGTGCTGCGCCTCGACCGGCGCGACCGACCCGAACAGGGTGCGCAGCGACATCGTGGTGACTTCGCCCACGTACTTCGTGTACGTCTGCGCCGCCACGTCCTCGAGCGTGAGCGCGAGCGAGACCACCTCCCCCGCGTTCTTGATGTTCGGCAGCGCCGCCTTCACGGCGGCCTCGTACTTGGGGTCCACCCCGCCCTGGGTCTTCGCCCCCGCCGCGCTCAGCGCCGCGTTGAACGCCGCCGCGTGGTCCTGGTGCTGCGCGGTGGTCTTGGCGATGAACGCCGCGACCGTCGGGTTGCCGGACTTGATGAACGACAGGCCCGCCGCCGTCGTGTACACCGACACGGCCAGGTTCTCGATCGACGCCGCGGTCTGCAGCGCCATCACGTCGTTGCCGCTCGGGCTCGCGGCCGTGGACGCCGTGGCCGCCTGCGCCCGCTTGCCGCCCAGCAACACCGCGCCGAGGCCGAGCAGGCCCGCCGAGATGATCCCGGCTCCGCGTCGGCCACGGGCCTCGTGCTGCTCTCCGGTGAAGTCGGCGAGCGCGCTCCGGGTGAGGCGGACGGCGTCGCTGTTGAGGTCCTGTGATTCTTCGGTCAGTGCGGCAAGCAGCCGGGTGTCGATGGCTTCGCCATCCATCACGGCCCTCCAGTCTCTTCGACGAGCGAGGCCGACAGCCGCCGACTCACTGGGCGGACATTCGGACCGCGGCGCGCGACGGATTGGCCGATAGGCGAGATTCCGGTGTGATTCGCTCCTTCGAGTGAACAGGCCAAGCCGAGAACCATTGCGGCCACGAAGGATCGAGGGCGTCCAGTCGATCACTCGACCTGACACATCTCATGACTCGAATTTCAGGCTGGGCCGCCGTCGAGCCACGCGAGCCGGGCGGGAGTATCGCAATGAGCCTGCTACTGGGTGCGGTGATCGCGCGCGGACTGCGCGAAGCGGAAGTTGTCAAGTCAAGTAAGACGGCCTGTTGTTATGGATAGCGTAGGACGGGTTCTGTCTCTGGTTTCGGTTCGTTGATCCAGGCGTGCTCGGGTATCGCCGGCGGATTGGGGCGCCGGGCGAA
>NZ_JAGSOG010000236.1 GCF_018139695.1 Actinospica durhamensis
GGGTGGGCCGGACCGGGTCCGGCATCTGAGATATCGAACGTTCGTGACAGTGCCCAGATATGTCTCCTATGAGGGTACGAATACCCCGATAGTCACGTTTGGGCCGCTGCTAAGCTCCATCCGTTTTCGGGGCCTCGAACGTGCCGTACGGACGTTCTTTCATGTTCGAGCCCTGTCGGTGGTTCGACGGAAGGAAGAATTTCCCATGGCAGACGTGGAAACCGCCCCCTCGCAGTGGGAGCGCGTCGGCGGTGCTCCGGCGGTCCGGGCCGTCCTGGACCGCTTCTATGTCGACCTGCTGGCCGAGCCGCAGCTGGCCGCGTACTTCGAGGGCCGGTCCGTCGACAACATCAAGCCGCACCTGGCCGAGGTGCTCAAGGTGGTGCTCGGCGGTCCGGGCGCCAAGGAGCTGGACGTGGCGGCCTACCTCACCGGCGCGCACGCGGATCTGGGCATCACCGCAGAGGACTACGGGCGCACCGGCGAGGTGCTGGTGGGCGCCCTCGCGGCGTTCGAGGTCGAGGACGACATCGTCGCCACCATCGGTGCGGCCCTGGAGGCCGTGGCGCCCTACGTGATCTCCGCCGCCGCGTAACCGGCGGCCGACGGCTCCAGACTCAGCGAGACTAAGCGAGCAGCTCGTGATCGAACCGGACATACTGCGCAACTCCTGGGCGAAGGTGACCCAGTACGGGGAGCAGGTGCCGCTGTACTTCTACAGCCACCTGTTCCTGAGCCACCCGGAGGTGCGGCGGATGTTCCCGCCGTCCATGGCGGCGCAACGCGATCGGCTGGTCGGCGCGCTCGGGGCCGTCGTGGCGAACGTCGACGACCTCGGCGCGGCGATCCCGTTCCTGCAGGGCCTGGGCCGCGACCACCGCAAGTTCGACGTGGCGCCGGCGCACTACCCGGCCGTCGGCGCCAGCCTGCTGGCCACGCTCGAGCACTTCCTCGGGCCGGACTGGACGCCGGCGGTCGCGGCGAACTGGACCGAGGCCTACGGCATCGTCTCCCAGGTGATGCTGGACGCGGCGCAGGAGGCCTCCGCCTCCACCCCGCCCTGGTGGGACGCCGAGATCGTGGCGCACGAGATCCTGGGCGGGCGCCGCGACATCGCCCGGGTGACCATCGCCACCCGCGACCCCTTCCCGTACCGGGCCGGGCAGTCGATGACGCTCGAGACCGCGATGGCCCCGGCCCGCTGGCGGTTCTACACCCCGGCGCACCCGCCGCGCCGGGACCGGACCATCGAGCTGCACGTCAAGCTGGTCGGCACGGTCTCCTGGCAGCTGGTGAGCGTGATGGGGGTGGGCGATCGGATGCGCCTGGGGCCGCCGGTGGGCCACGCCCTCACCCTGGCCTCGGCCGCGCCGGACTCGAACCTGCTGCTGATCGGCGCGAACACCGGGGTCGCGCCGCTGCACGCGGTGGTCGAGGAGCTCGCGGCCACCCCGGGCCACGGCCGGACCGTGGCCCTGTTCTACGGCGCGCGGATCGCGTCGGACCTGTACGACCTGCCGCGCCTTCAGGCGCTGGCGGCGCATCATCCGTGGCTGACCGTGGTGCCCGTGGTCTCCGACGAGACGGCCTGGGAGGGCGCGCGGGGTCTGGTGGGTGACGTGGCGGCGGGGGCCGGCGCGTGGCCGGGCCACGAGGTGTTCGTCGTCGGCTCGCCCGCGATGTGCCAGCACACCGTCGGGCGGTTGAAGGAGGCGGGAGTGATCCCGGGGGCCATCCATCTGGAGGAGAGTCAGCCGTGAGCTTCAGCGAGTACGAAAGCTCGGCAAGACGGGCCGTGCGACTGACGTCGGATCAGGTCGACGCGTGGGAGTTCCCGCGCGCGGGCGTGACCCGGCGCGGGTTCGACGAGGAGGGCGTGCAGCGGTTCAAGCGGCGGGTGCTGACGGAGCTGCAGGCCGCCGGCGAGGTCGAGTTCGAACTGCGGGCCCGCAACGACGACCTGACCGCGCAGCTGCGGGCGACCTACCTCGCCGCCGCGGGCTCGCCGGAGGCCCAGCAGGCCGCCGCCGCCCAGGCCGCGCAGGCCTCGATGCCGGAGCGGCGGGTGACCGCGGCCGCGGTCAACGCGATCTTGATGGCGCAGCAGCAGGCCGAGGAGCAGATCAGGGCGGCCGAGGAGTACGTGCGCAACGTCACCGAGTACGCCCGCAACCAGTATCAGGCCACGGTGAACGAGGGCCACCGGCAGGGGCTGATCGCGGCCGAGTCCGCGTTCCAGCGGCGCAACGAGGAACTCTCCAGCAGCCTGGCCCAGCTCGAATCGCAGCTCGACTTCCTCAAGGCCTTCGGGATGGCGTTCGGCGTGCAGGTGGAAGGCGCCCTGGAGAAGGCGCGCGAGGAGGTCCACTCCATGATCGGGACCATCCGCACCGCCTTCGACGCGCTCAAGACGCCGAGCGCGGCCCAGCACCTGCCCCCGGCGCCGGTGCCCGCGGGCGCGGTCCCGGGAGCCCGGTACCCGCGCTGAGGCGGGCAAGACCGACGGACGCCGCCGACGGGTACGGGGACGCGGGCGCACGGGGTGTGGCGCCCGGCCCGCGGCGGCAGACGCGGGCGGGCTGAAAACGGCGACCGGGACGCAGGCCCGGACGACTCAGATGCCCAGGCCGCCGAGCACGTTCGTCTGCTGCTGGGTGAACTCGCCGGTCAGTACCGGCATGACCTTGCCGATCGCGGCGGCCACCTCCGGCATCTGCAGCGACGCGTCGTGGTGCTCCTTGCTCTCCCACACCTCGGTGACCCAGATGGTGTCCTCGTCGGTGGCCGACTCGGTCACCAGGTAGAGCACGCAGCCGGCCGCGCGCAGGCCGTCCGCGGCCTCGATCAGGACGGCGGCCACCTCCGCGCGGTGGCCGGGTTTGACCTTCATCGAACCGATGTAGCCGAATCGCATCGCGCCGCTCCTGTTCTCGAGTGCCGGTTCCTCAGCGTTCGACGGTGATGGCGAGCAGGTCCACCGGCACGCCGCCGAGGCGCAGCTTGTAGTCCTGGGCGCCCTTGAGGAAGTCGAAGCGCAGGCCCTGGTCCAGGCTGCGTTCGATCAGCAGGGATATCAGGACCACGCCGGGGGCCAGGCCCGCGCCCTGGGCGCTGAGCGACATATCGTAGGCCATGTTGTAGATGGACACGGTCTCGCCGTGCCGCAGCGCGATCACCGAGGCGAGCGGGCGGCCGTCGCCGTGCAGTTCGACCACGCGCGCGGCGTCCACTGCGGAGAGTTCGGCCAGCATGCCGCGCACGAAGTCTCCGTACGCCTCGACGAACTCGCCCATCGCCGGGTCGGCCGCGGCCTTCCAGGCCAGCAGCCGGTCCGTCGTCTCGGCCACGGTCGCGCAGGTCGAGTCGACCAGGCTGAGTTCGCCCACCACCTCGCTCAGCTGCCTGCGCTTGCGCAGGATGTCGGCGCGGCGCTTGGAGTTGAGCAGCGCGAGGTAGCCCTGCGGTGCGTGCTCGATCCTCGGGGCCTGATCGTAGGGGGCGACGACGGCGTCCGGGGCGAGGTGGACCACGGCGTCGGCGAGGGCCTCGGCCACCGGATCGCAGTGCACCAGCCCGGCGAGCGCGGCCCTGGTCCACGCCGCGTCCTGGAACATCCACCGGGCCAGGGCCTCGGCGACCTCCTTCTCCCGGCCGGCCACCGCCGCCGGGCCCATGTAGTCCACCACGTCGCGCCCGCCCGCGAAGCCGAGCACGTGCGCGTCCCGCTCGAACGCGCACAGTCCCACGAGTCGCCCGCCGTCCACGACCTTCACCGTGAGCAGTTCGGACGCCGGGTTCTTGGCCCGCCTGTCGTTCCACCAGGACAGTAGGAAGCGCCGAGTGTGGAACGCGGTGCCGTGTTCGGCGGCGAAGGCGTCCCAGGACGGGTCTGTCAGCATGTCGGTACCGGAATGAGTGATGACCTTGACGTCTCCCATACGCTCGATCACGGTGACTAGCCTTCCCGGCGCGGACGCCGGGAAACGGAGTCTCAGCTCCCGTTGCCGCCGTCGCCGCCGGTACCGCCGCTCTGGCGCGTCGCGCGCACCCCGGCCCAGACGCCGCCGCCCCATGCCGCGACCTTCACCCGCCATCGCGGCGAAGCCCGTGACCACAGCGAACGCGTGGAGCGCTGGGCCGCGAGCGTCAGCACCAACAGCGCGGCCGCGACGAGCGCGTCGGCCCAGTAGTGGTTGCCCGTGATGACGATCACCCAGATCGTCACGGCCGCGTGTACACACCCGAGGTAGCGCCAGCGCGAGGTCGTCACGTGCCACGCACACACCGCGACGAACAGCGACCAGGCCGCGTGCACGGACGGCATCGCGGACAGTTCGTCGGCTGATACGGCGCTGGTGGCGTAGACGGACTGGTGGTAGAGCACGGCCGTGTCCACGATCCCGATGCCGGGCACCAGCCGCGGCGGCGCCACCGGCAGGAACTGGATGAGCAGGCATGCGGTGGTGACGAGGCCCAGCGTCGTTCGCCACCGCGGATAGACGTCCCGGTGCCGGACGAAGAGCCAGATCAGGAAGAGGATCAGGACCGTGAAGTGGGCGGAGTAGTAGAAGAGGTTCGCCGCCTCGACGAGCAGCCGGTGCGGCAGGACCAGCCCTTGCAGCCAGGCCTCGCTCGGCAGGCGCAGGGTGCGTTCCGCGTCCCAGATCCACCGCCCGCGCGCCGCGGCGTCCTGCAGTCCGCCGACGGCGAGCGCGCCGGCCAGCTGCCACACTGCATACAGTCCGATGATCAGGGCGAGCTCGTGCACGGCGGGCTGCGCGCGGGGCCACAGGCCGCGCCGGTTCATCGCGACCCGGCCGGCGGCCAGCAGGACGGCGATCAGTGTGGCCTCCTGCCACGTCCACATGATGTTGGGCACGGCGGATCATGGTAGGTCACCTCGGGCGGAAAACGGTCTATCCGGTCATTTCAGGGTATGCGCGTCGCCGGGGGAGCGGGTGACGCGGTGTCAGTTCGAGCTTCTGGGTTTGCGCCCGACGCCCCCTCGCAGCGGGGTCTCCGGGGTGATTCCGGAAGGCTTCGAAAGGGTTCATATATATGAACTCTGGCCATGGAGCTGAACATCGCCACGATAGAGGGCGGAAACGGCCCCGTCAACCGGTATGCGGCGGGGTATTCCCAGGGCTCTGAAACACGGGTGAGTTACATCTCTTCGCCATAACAATCGGCGGTGGTCTGAACCAATTTTGGCCAAGGCCGTTGACCGCCCCGCGGCGCGCTGCTGCAATCGCTGGCACGGCCGGCTCCGGAGCCCACCCCGGAGCCGGGACCGTCCTCCCCCCGACCGGCGCGATCGCAGCCGCCGGCCGGCTCAGTTCGAAGGAGCTGATCATACCCATGCTTATTCACAGGTTCCGATCGCAGGCGCGCCGCGGCATGCCGCTGCTCGTCGCCGCGAGTCTCGCGGCGGTCGCCGGAGGCGTCCCGCTGCTCGCCGCCGCGCCCGCCGAGGCGGCCAGCGGCTTCCCGGCGCACTACGCCGCGCCCTACCTCCAGGTCAGTACCTCCGACGTCGGCGACATGGCCGCCGACCTGAGCGCGACCGGCCTGAAGTACTACACGCTGGCCTTCCTCACCCCGAAGTCCGGCTGCACGCCCGAGTGGGAGGACGGCGACTCGGCCGTCGGCGCCTTCAACTCCCAGATCGCCGCCATCCAGAACGACGGCGGCAACGTCATCATCTCCTTCGGCGGGGCCGACGGCGGTGAGCTGGCGCAGACCTGTACCAGCGTGTCCTCGCTGGAGGCGGCGTATCAGAGCGTGGTCAACACGACCGGCGCCACGCGGCTGGACTTCGACATCGAGGGCGGCGTGCTCTCCGACACGGCCTCGACCACGCGTCGGGACCAGGCGCTGGCGGCGTTGCAGGCCGCTGATCCGAGCGTGCAGGTGGACTTCACCCTGGCGGTGAACCCGACCGGGCTGCCGACGGGGTCGGGCTCGGAGTACGCGCTGCTGCAGGACGCGAAGAGCCAGGGCGTGAAGGTCTCGGTCGTGAACATCATGACGATGGACTTCGGCAACGGGCAGAACGCGCTGGCCGACGCGGAGTCGGCGGCGACGGACACGGCGAGCCAGCTGGCCACGCTGTACGGGATCTCGACGTCGGCGGCGTACAACATGCTCGGGCTGACCCCGATAGCCGGGCAGAACGACGACAACGAGGACTTCACCACCGCCAACGCCTCCACCCTGGAGAGCTTCGCGGCCGGCAAGGGCGTGGCCGAGCTCTCCTTCTGGGAGGTCGACGGCTACGACAAGGGCACCGGGTACCAGTACTCGTCGATCTTCAACGCGATCACCGGCTCGAGCGGCGGCACCTCCGGGTCCGGGGACACCATCGTCGGCGCCAATTCAGGGCTCTGCCTGAGTGTGACCGGAGCCGCCACCACGGCCGGCGCCACGACCGACATCTACACCTGCAACAGCAGTGTCAGTGAAAACTGGACGGTGAAGAGCAACGGCACCATCACCGGTAATAACTCAGGACTCTGCCTCAGCATCAGCGGCAATTCCTCCACCCTCAAGACCACCGCCGACATCAACACCTGTGACGGCGACGGATACGAGCAGTGGACGGTGGAGTCCAACGGCACCATCGTCAACGGGGCCACCGGACTGTGCCTGAGCGTCACCGGATCCTCCACCACCCCGAAGGCCACCGCGGACGTCTACACCTGCAACGGCAGCGCCAGCGAGAACTGGACCGTGGGATGACGCGCGCACAGCGCGGCCGGATCCGGCACACCCGCATCCCCGCGTTCCTCGCCGCCGCGGCCACGGCGCTCGCCCTCACCCTCGCCGGACCGACCGCGGCGCACGCCGCGGCCACCCCGTCCAGCGGGACGATCGCCGGGAACAGCTCGGGCCTGTGCCTGAGCGTGACCGGCAGCTCGACCGCGGCGGGAGCGACCACCGACATCTACACCTGCAACGGCAGCGCGAGCGAGAACTGGACGCTCGAGACCAACGGCACCATCGTCGGGAAGAACTCAGGACTCTGCCTCAGCGCCAGCGGGAACTCCTCGGCGCTCAAGACCACCGCCGACGTCAACACCTGTGACGGCGACGCCTACGAGCAGTGGACGGTCGAGTCCAACGGCACGATCGTCGAGGGCGCCTCCGGGCTCTGCCTGAGCGTCACCGGGTCGGCCACCACGGCCAAGTCCACGGCCGATCTCTACACCTGCAACGGCAGCGCGAGCGAGAACTGGACGGTCTCCACCAGCGGCACCCCGGCGGCGACGCCGGCGTTCGGCGCGAACGTCTACGTGTTCACGCCCTCCATGTCGACCACGACGATCCAGAACGACATCAACGCGGTCTACTCCTCGCAGGAGTCCAACCAGTTCGGCACTCAGCGCTATGAGCTGATGTTCGAGCCGGGCACCTACGACGTGACCGTCCCGGTCGGCTTCTACACCGAGGTCATCGGCCTCGGCCAGAACCCGACTCAGACCGTCATCACCGGCGGCGGGGTCTACACGGACGCGAGCTGGTTCAGCGGGAACGCGACGCAGAACTTCTGGCGGGACGTGGAGAACATCACCATCGACCCGTCCTCCGCCTCCACCGAGTGGGCCGCCTCCCAGGCCGCGCCGCTGCGCCGAGTCGAGATCATCGGCGACGCGGTGCTGGCCGACAACAACGGCTGGGCCAGCGGCGGGTTCATCGCCGACTCCGTCGTGACCGGCGAGGTCAACTCCGAGACCCAGCAGCAGTACCTGTCCCGCAACGACCAGTACGGCAGCTGGACCGGGTCGAGCTGGAACATGGTGTTCGTCGGCGACACCGGTGTGCCCGCGCAGAGCTTCCCGAGCCCGCCGGACACCACCATCAGTCAGACCCCTGCGGTGGCCGAGAAGCCGTACCTGTACATCGACTCCTCGGGCAACTGGGACGTGTTCGTACCCTCCAACCGCACGAGCTCGCAGGGTGCGAGTTGGACGAACGGGAACACGCCGGGCACGTCGCTGCCGATCAGCGACTTCTACATCGCCACGCCGAGCAGCACGGTCACGCAGATCAACGCGGCGCTCTCGGCCGGGCAGGACCTGCTGTTCACCCCGGGTGTGTACCAGATCAGCGGCACGATCAACGTGTCGAACCCGGACACGGTGGTGCTCGGTCTGGGTCTGGCGACGCTGGTGTCCAACAGCGGTGACACGATCCTGTCCACCGCGGACGTCAACGGGATCCGGATCGGCGGTCTGATCTTCGACGCCGGTACGACCAACAGCTCCACGCTGGTGCAGATCGGCCCGAGCGGTTCGAGCGCGAGCCACGCGTCGGACCCGACGGTGCTCTCGGACGTCTTCGCCCGGATCGGCGGGGCCACCGTCGGTCAAGCCTCGGAGACGCTGGTCGTCAACAGCAACAACGTCATCGGCGATGACCTGTGGCTGTGGCGAGCCGACCACGGCAACAGCGGAACCGTCGGGTGGAGCACCAACACCGCGGCCAACGGCCTCGCGGTCAACGGCGCGAACGTGACCATGTACGGACTCGCCGTCGAGCACTACCAGCACATCCAGACCCAGTGGAACGGCAATGGCGGAGCCGTCTACTTCTACCAGAGCGAGATGCCCTACGACCCGCCGGACCAGGCCTCCTGGATGGACGGCTCCGCGGACGGCTACGCCTCGCTCAACGTCCACTCCACCGTCACCGCCTTCCAAGCCTACGGGATCGGCGTCTACTGCCTGTTCACGAACACGAGTGTCCAGGCCGCGAACGCGATCACCGCGCCGAACAGCTCGGGCGTGCAGTTCAACGGCATGGTGACGATCTCGCTCGGCGGCGGCGCAGGCGGCACCATCGACAACATCATCAACAACACCGGCGGCCGGGTCGGCAGCGGCCAGGAGAAAGAGGACCTGACCAGCTACAACTGACCCACCCCCGCACCTCCCGGAGTCCGGCATCCACCGATCGGTGGATGCCGGACTCCACCGCGTCGGTCCACCACACCCGCCCGCCGGTCGATCCGGCGCACCCCCGTGCACCGGCAGCATGGAGTGCGTAGGAAGAACACCGAGTACCCGTCGTACGGGGAGGACGAGGACGATGCCGGTCATCGAGGTCGAACGGTTGCACAAACGCTACGGCGAGCTCACCGCCGTGGACGAGGTGAGCTTCGCGGTGGAGCAGGGGGAGATCTTCGGGATCCTGGGGCCCAACGGGGCGGGCAAGACCACCACGGTCGAGTGCATCTCCGGGCTGCGCACGCCGGACGCCGGCAGCGTCCGCGTGCTCGGGCTCGACCCCGTCGCCGATCGCGACGAGTTGCACCAGAGCGTCGGCGTGCAGCTACAGGAGGCCGGGCTGCCGGACAAGCTGCAGGTGCGCGAGGTGATGGACCTGTTCGCGTCCTTCTACCGCGACCCGGCCGACGTGGCCGCGCTGCTGCGCCGCCTCGGCCTGCACGAGAAGTCTCGGGACCGCTACAAGAAGCTCTCCGGCGGACAGAAGCAGCGCCTGGCCATCGCGCTCGCCCTCGTCGGCAACCCGCGCGTGGTCGTGCTCGACGAGCTGACCACCGGCCTCGACCCGCACGCCCGGCGCGAGACCTGGGAGCTGGTCGAGCAGGTGCGCGAGAGCGGTGTCACGGTGCTGCTGGTGACCCACTTCATGGAGGAGGCCGAGCGCCTGTGCGACCGGGTCGCCCTGATCGACCGCGGCCGGGTGGTCGCGGTGGACACCCCCGAGGGCCTGGCCGCCCGAGGCGGCGGCGGACAGCGGATGCGCTTTCGCCCCTCCGCGCCGATCGAGGACGCCGACCTGCTCGCGCTGCCCGAGGTCGCCACCGTCGTGCGGCGCGGCACCCAGATCGAGGTGACCGGCGCGGACGAACTGGTCTCGGCCGTGACCGCGCTGCTGGCGCGCCGTCAGATCACCGCGGGGAGCCTGCGGATCGAGCAGTCCAGCCTCGACGACGCCTTCATCCACCTCACCGAGCACGGCAAGGAGAACTGAGATGACCGCCGTGACCGTCGCCGCCGCCCCCACCGCGCGGCCGCGCCGCCGGATGACCTCCCGCGGATTCCGGGCCCTGATGGGCATGCACGTGAAGCTGATGTTCCGCGAGCCCGGCGTGTTCGTGATGATCCTGCTGCCGGTGGCGCTGCTGCTCGTGTTCGGGCTGATCCCGGGCACCAAGAAGCCGGAGGTGAGCCTGGGCGGGCGCTCCACCCTGGACGTGTACGTGCCCACCATCGCCGCGATGGTGCCGCTGCTGATCGCCTGCTCCGGACTGCCCTCGCTGATGGCCTCGTTCCGGGAGCGCAACGCCCTGCGGCGCTTCTCGGTCAGCCCCGTCCCGCCCGGCGGCATGCTCGCCGCGCTGGTCGCGGTGCTGACCGCGTTCACCCTCGGCGGCGTCGTACTCATCGTGCTGCTCGGCACGGCCGTGTTCGGCGCCCACATGCCGACCGATCTCGGCGCGGTGATCAGCTCCTTCGTGCTCGGCTTCGCCGCCGTGATGGCGGTCGGGATGATCGCGGCGGCCCTGGCCACCAGCAGCGGCATGGCCGCGGGCATGGGCATGCCGTTCATGATCCTGAACTTCTTCTTCAGCGGGCTGTACGTGCCCACGGCCGAACTGCCGCACGTGTTCCAGACCATCGGCGGGTACGTCCCGTTCGGCGCGGTGATGGACTCCTGGTCCGGGCAGGGCGCGCTCTGGCAACACCTTGCGGTACTGGCCGGATACACTGTGGTCGGGGGCGTCGTGTCGGCCCGAGTGTTCCGCTGGGAATGAGAACGCAGTGACCAATCAGGTGCGCGAGCGTCACATGGAGCTGGCCGCGGCGGTCATCCCCTATGTGGCGCTCGCCGTCTCGCTCGCCCTGGCCCTCGTCGTCGGCGGTGACACGCCCTACTACCCGGCCAAGGCCTTGGGCCTGGCCGCGGCCGCCGCGCTGTGGATGGCGCTGCTCTACGTCACGCCCTACCAGCGCGACCAGCACAAGGTGCGCTGCTCGATCTACTACGTCGGGCTGCTCGCCTTCATCGGCGCCCTGATCGTGCTCAACCCCTTCTTCGCCGTCTTCGGCTTCAGCGGCTACCTGCACGTCATCCTGGTGCCGGGCCGGTGGAAGATCCCCGGGATGGTGACCAACGCCGGGCTGATGGCCCTGTCCGAGGTGGGCGGCCGCGGGCAGCTGCACGGCCTGGTCTGGATCCCCTACGGCGGGCTGTTCGCGGTGAACGTGTTCATCGTGGGCGTGATGACCAAGGCCGGCCTGGACGAGGACCGCCGCAGCGAGCAGCGGATCAAGGAGATCGGCGAGCTGTCCGAGGCGAACCGGCGGCTCGAGCAGATGATGGAGGAGAACGCCGGGCTGCACGCGCGGCTGGTGGTACAGGCCAGATCGGCGGGCATCGTGGAGGAGCGGCAGCGGATGGCCGGGGAGATCCACGACACCCTGGCCCAGGGTCTGATGGGCATTGTGGCCCAGCTCGAGGCGGCGGAGCTGGCCGAGCAGGACGCGCCGCGCCGGCGCCGCCACCTCGGCCTGGCCAAGCAGCTGGCCCGGGAGTCCCTGGCCGAGGCCCGGCGTTCGGTCCAGGCCCTGCGGCCGCAACAGCTCGAGGCCGCGCGGCTGCCCGAGGCGCTGCGCGACCTGGCCGCGCACTGGACCCAGACCTCCGGCATCCCGGTGCGGGCCGAGGTCGACGGCGAGCCGCGGCCCTTGCAGCCGGTGCTCGAGGTGGTGCTGTTCCGGGCGGCGCAGGAGGCGCTGGCGAACACGGCCAAGCACGCCGAGGCGACCCAGGTCGGCATGACCCTGACGTACATGCACGACCAGGTCTCGCTTGACGTGCTCGACGACGGCAAGGGCTTCGACGCGGACGGGGTGGAGCGCACCCCGGCCGACGGCACCGGCTACGGCATCGCCGCCATGCGCCACCGGCTGCGCCAGGTCGGCGGCCGGCTGGAGATCGAGAGCACGCCGGGCGACGGCACGACGGTGAGTGCCAGCGTGCCCGCGCTGCACGGCGAGGACGGCGACGCGGACGGCCCGGACGGGCTGGGCGTCGAGCAGGACGGCGGCGGACGCGTCGAGGCGGCGGGCGTGCGGACGGACGCCGCGGTGAACCAGGGGAGCGAGGCGAGTACGGGATGAGCCGGGACACGGACGGCGGGCAGCCGATCAGGCTGCTGATCGTGGACGACCACCCGATCGTGCGCGACGGGCTGCGCGCGGTGTTCGAGAGCGAGGACGCCTTCGAGGTGGCCGGGGAGGCTGCGGACGGCACCGAGGCGGTGGACCGGGCCGTCGCGCTCGAGGTGGACGTGGTGCTGATGGACCTGCGGATGCCGCGCACGGGCGGGGTGGAGGCGATCCGGCTGCTCGGCGAACGCGCCCCGGACATCAGGGTCCTGGTGCTGACCACCTTCGACGGCGACGCCGACGTGCTCCCGGCGGTGGAGGCGGGCGCGACCGGCTACCTGCTCAAGGACGCGCCCAGGGACGAACTGGTGCGCGCCGTGCACGCCGCCCACCGGGGCCAGGCCGTGCTCGCGCCCTCGGTGGCGCAGAAGCTGCTCGGCCGCGTGCGCACGCCCGCGGGCCCGGCCGAGCAGCGGCTGACCGAGCGCGAACTCAAGGTGCTGACGCTCGTGGCGTCCGGCAGCACCAACCGGGAGGCGGCCAAGACGCTGTTCATCAGTGAGGCGACGGTCAAGACGCATCTGCTGCACCTGTACGCCAAACTCGGCGTGCGCGACCGCGCGGCGGCCGTCGCCGAGGCGTACAAGCGCGGGCTGCTCGGCTGAGACCGGGCAGCCCGCGCCGCTGGAGCTATGCCAGGGGCGTGCGGATCACTCGCTGTCCCAGGTGATACCGAAGTTGTCGCCGGAGAAGCCGCTGGTGGTGGCCTCGGCCGCACCGGACGAGGAGACCATGTTGATCGCGGTCGGGCTGAAGGAGCTCAGGTTCGAGCCGTTGACCAGGGAGCTGTCGAAGGTGACCGTGCCGAAGTCGGCCAGCGGCAGCACGCCGCCGGAGTACGGGGCCTCGGCGATGACCTCGGCGGAGGAGCGCGCGTCGCCGGAGGCGCTGACCGTGGTGGTCTTGGTCCAGCTGCGCGTCTTGTCCTCGAGCACGAGGGTGTAGGTCTTCGTGCCGGAGAAGGTGACCGACTCGTAGATCGAGTCCCCGGCCTTGACGGTGTTGGAGTAGTCGTTCGAACCCTGCGGGTACATCTCGTACCAGCCCACGTACTCGGCCGTGGAGCCGTTGCAGTAGGCCATGGTGCCGGTCTGCTCCACCGTGCTGGAGGAGTAGCCGTCCAGGCCGACCCAGAACGCGGCGTAGGTGCCCGAGCGGCCGGAGCAGCTCACCGACGGCTGGGTGTAGCTGGTGGACACACTGGTGTAGGTGGAGCCGGTCGCGGCGTAGCCGGCCCAGTTGGTACTGGTGACCGTCGTGTTCGAGACGTGCAGACCGTGTGAGATGAAGAACGGGGTGTGCACGGCCGACTGGTGCAGCGGCGCGAAGGAGGGCGCGACCGCGGCCGCGGCGGGCGCGGCGAATGCGGTGAAGGGCGCTGCGGCGAGCACCGCGGCGGCGACGGCGCGGGTCGAACGGTGGGTCACGAACATGGGTGTCCTCCGGGTTCTCCGGTACAGGTGTCGTGGGTGGGGGCGCGGTGGGCCGCGGGTCGACGCATGGTGAGCGCCGCACCCGGCCCGCCGCTCGGGGCTCCCTGATGCAGCCGTGACGCAGTTAAGGGCTCGAACGTACGAATGGCAAGTGGCCGGGACAAGATAATTCGTGAATGCGGGGTAACGCCCAGCTGAGATCAACTCTAAGATCACTTATTCAGGGTACGAAGATCTCCTAATTCAGAATACTGAATACTTTATGAATGGCCTGGGGTCGGCCGTGACTTCGTCGATGGATTGATCTCAGGCCACGCCGACGGCGCGAGTCGCGGCTCGGGCGGCGGCGTGGCCTGAGAT
>NZ_JAGSOG010000237.1 GCF_018139695.1 Actinospica durhamensis
CCTGAGCGGGCAGTGCCCGCCGCCGATGCCGGAGCCGGCCGCGCTGGCCGTGTTCGCCGCGGACCACGGCGTGCACGCCCAGGGCGTGACCCCCTGGCCGCAGGAGGTCACCGCGCAGATGGTGGCCGCGGAGACCCGCGACCGCGCCCCCGGCTACACCGAGGACGCCCTCGAGACCGTCTACCGGGTCATCCACGAGCGCCGCGACATCCGCAACGACTTCCTGCCGGACGAGATCCCCACCGAGGTGCTCACCCGGATCCTGGAGGCCGCGCACACCGCTCCGTCGGTCGGCTTCTCCCAGCCCTGGGACTTCCTGGTGCTGCGCGACACCGACCGCCGCCAGGCCGTGCACGACCTGGCCGACCGGCAGCGGCGTGCCTACGCGGCCTCGCTGCCCAAGGCCAGGGCCAAGGCCTTCGCCGCGCTCAAGATCGAGGCGATCCTCGACACCCCGGTCAACATCGTCGTCACCTGCGACCCCACCCGGGGCGGGCGCCACACCCTGGGCCGCTACACCCAGCCGATGATGGCGCCGTTCTCCACCTGCCTCGCGGTGGAGAACCTGTGGCTGGCCGCGCGGGCCGAGGGCCTGGGCGTGGGCTGGGTCTCCTTCTTCGACGAGCGTGAGCTCGCCGAAACCCTGGGGGTACCCCCGCACCTGCAGATCGTGGCGTACCTGTGCGTCGGCTACGTGCGCCGGTTCCCGGGCGAGCCGGAGCTGTCCGGCGCCGGCTGGGCCAAGCGCCGGCCGCTGGCCTGGGCCGTGCACGAGGAGGACTTCGGCAACCGCGCGATGCCCGGCGGCGAGCCGGTCTCGCTGCTCGACGCGACCGTGGACGCGGTGCGCGGCCTGGACGAGGAGGCCGCCGCGGCCGCCCGCGACCGGCAGAGCCGGATGACCAAGCCCCCGGGCTCGCTCGGCATGCTCGAGACCGTCTCCGAGCAGCTCGCCGGCCTGAGCGGGCAGTGCCCGCCGCCGATGCCGGAGCCGGCCGCGCTGGCCGTGTTCGCCGCGGACCACGGCGTGCACGCCCAGGGCGTGACCCCCTGGCCGCAGGAGGTCACCGCGCAGATGGTGTCCAACTTCCTGGCCGGCGGCGCCGTGGTCAACGCCTTCGCCAAGCAGGTCGGCGCCGAGGTGTGCGTGGTCGACGTGGGCGTGGCCGCGCACCTGGGCGACGCCGCGGGCCTGGTGCCGCGCAAGGTCCGGATGGGCACCGCCGACATGACCCAGGGCCCCGCGATGTCCAGGGAGGAGGCGGTGGCCGCGATCGAGGCGGGCATCGAGACCGCCCGCGACCTGGTGGCCGCGGGCAACCGCTGCCTGCTCACCGGCGACATGGGCATCGCCAACACCACCGCCTCGGCCGCGCTGATCGCCGCGTTCACCGGCGCCTCCCCGGCGCAGGTCACCGGCTACGGCACCGGCATCGACGAGCAGACCTACGCGCACAAGGTGGAGATCGTGCGCCGGGCGCTGCAGCTGCACCGGCCGGATCCGCAGGACCCGGTGGGCGTGCTGGCCGCGTTCGGCGGGCTCGAGCACGCGGCGCTGGCCGGATTCATCCTCGGCGGCGCGGCGCTGCGCGTGCCGGTCGTGCTGGACGGCGTGATCGCCGGCGCGGCGGCGCTGGTGGCCCAGGCCATCGCGCCGGAGTCGACGGCGGCCTGTGTGGCCGGCCACCGCTCCGCCGAGCCCGGCCACGCGCTGGCGCTCGAGGCCCTCGGCATCCACCCCCTGATCGACCTCGAGCTGCGCCTCGGCGAGGGCTCCGGCGCGGTGCTCGCACTGCCGCTGGTGGCCGCCGCCGTCCGGGCCCTGCGCGAGGTGGCCACCTTCGACTCCGCGGGCGTGGCCGACGCCTCGGCGTCCGTGGTCTCCCCGACCGAGCGGGAGCGGCACTGACGGCACCGGCACGGTCCCGGCGCGGGCGCGGCCCGCGCCGGATGCGGCGCGGCGTGTGACGGGCGTGTTGCCGGGCCCGGTGTGACGGGCGGGTTGCGCGGTGCGCGCATCGGACATCCCCCCGAAACCAGCGCTGAGTATGCTCGAGGTGTCATCCCGAAAGAAGGGACCGAAGCCCGTGAGCACCCCTGACGCCGCGTCCGCCGCGCCGGATCCGGCCACCCCGCCCGCCTCGTCCCGCGAGGTCTACCCGCTCGGCCTGCGCCTGACCGGACGCCGCGTGGTCGTGGTCGGCGGCGGCCGGGTGGCCGCGCGCCGGATCGCCGGGCTGCTGCGGGCCGGGGCGCTGGTGCGGGTGGTCGCGCCGGAGGTCACCGCCGCGGTCGAGGGCTACATCACCGACGGACACATAGAGTGGGCCGCGCGCGCCTACCGGCCGGGCGATCTGGCCGAGGCCTGGTACGCGGTGGCCGCCACCGACCTGCCCGAGGTCAACGCGGCCGTGGCCGCCGAGGCCGAGGCGAACCGGGTCTTCTGCTCCCGCGCGGACGACGCGGCCGCCTCCACCGCCTGGACCCCGGCCGTCGGCGGGCACGCGGGCGTACTGGTGTCCGTACTCAGCTCCGGGGCCGGCACGGCCGATCCGCGCCGCAGCGCCGCGGTGCGCGACGCCGTGCTCGAGGGCCTGCGCGAGGGCAAGCTGGCCGCGCCCCGGTTCCGCGACCGCACCCCGGGCGTGGCCCTGGTCGGCGGCGGCCCGGGCGAGCCCGACCTGATCACCGTGCGCGGGCGGCGGCTGCTGGCCGAGGCCGACGTGGTGGTGGCCGACCGGCTCGCCCCGCTCGGCCTGCTCGACGAGCTGCCCGCCGACGTCGAGATCGTGGACGCGTCGAAGATCCCTTACGGCCGGGCCATGGCGCAGGAGGAGATCAACCGGATCCTGGTGGAGCGGGCCAAGGCCGGGAAGTTCGTGGTGCGGCTCAAGGGCGGGGACCCGTTCGTGTTCGGCCGCGGCTACGAGGAGGTCGAGGCCTGCACCGCCGCGGGCGTGCCGGTCACGGTGGTGCCCGGGCTCACCAGCGCGGTCTCGGTACCCGCCCTGGCCGGGGTGCCGGTCACCCACCGGGGCGTGGCGCACGAGTTCACCGTGGTCTCCGGGCACGTCGCGCCCGGGCACCCCAAGTCCCTGGTGGACTGGGCCGCCCTGGCCCGGCTGCGCGGCACCCTGGTGCTGCTGATGGCGGTGGAGCGGATCGGCGCCATCGCCGACGCCCTGTTGGCCGGGGGCAAGGACCCGGCCACCCCGGTGCTGGTGGTCCAGGACGGCTCCCGGCCCGGCGAGCGCTCCGTGCGCACCGTGCTGGCCGAGGTGGCCGACGCGGTGGCGGCGGCCGAGGTGACCCCGCCGGCGCTCGTGGTAGTCGGCGACGTCGCAGCGTTCTGATCATGTTTTCGGCCGCCTTCGCGATCAGTGCCCTGATCTGCGCCGAGGGCGGTCGCGCGGCCGTGCCCGCGGCGGCCCGGGGCCCGGGCCGAGGCCGCGGACCGGATCTGGATGCGGGTTAACGAAAACTTTGCATCGGCACGTTCCCGAGGTCCGGCCGCCGCCGGGCGGCGTCCAGTCCCAGCTCACTGACATATGGAGAGCTCGCACCGACGCCAGGGTGCTGAGACGGCCGAGGTCCCGGCGGTGACAACGGCCCGTTTGATTCGATACTGTTCCCCACGTTCCAGATCCAAGGTCTGTTCAATGGGCCGCACCGTGTCAGCGTTCAGGGTGGAGGCGTCAGTGGCCGTGCGCGCGGAGGGCGGAGCGGGCCGAGCCCACCGGACGGGTGGCGGCCGACTCGAGGCCGTGCCGTTCCGGCGCAAGCTCGACATCCTGGTGGCCGCACCTCTCGCCGGCGTTCTGCTGGCGCTGATCCCGCTGTCCTGGACCCAGTTCGACGCGGCCAGGAACTGGACCGCCGCGGCCCAGGCGATGGCCCGGGCCGAACAGATCACGATGTTGATCAACGCGCTCGAGACGGAGCAGACGATCGCGCTCGGCCTGCAGGGCATGAGCGCCGTGCCGGGCTCCGCGTCCTCGGTCTCCGCCGCGCTCACCCAGATGCGCACCGCCGCGGCCCGCACCGACCAGGCCGCCGCGCAGCTCAACGCGCAGGTCGGCCCGCAGCCCGGATCCTCGCTGAGCCAGGCGCTGTCCGAGGAGAAGTGGCTGGCCACCCTGCCCAACGGGGCACGCGCGGTGGCCATGCACCCGAGCGTGGGCAACAGCGGCCTGGTGCAGACCTCGTACGACACCGCGATCAACGACCTCTACAGCGCCATCGGCATGGACGCGCTCGCGGCCAACGGCGGCACCGCGGCGTTCGACGAGGCCGAGCTCGACTTCCTGTACATGACCGACCTGACCGAGCACGAGCGCGAGATCGGTCTGCTGGCCATGACCGACAACGCCGACCAGGCCCAGCAGGCCGGGCAGCTGCAGCAGGGCACCGGCGCGGACGCGGCCTCGCTCGACTGGGCCGACCTGAGCATCGTCGAGCGCGAATACGGCTTCAGCCAGAACGAGGGAGCCCGCTTCCAGGGCCTGGCCACCGGCACCGACGCGAGCCTGTACGACCAGGTGGTCGGGGCCGACGACGCGCAGTACATCGACGGCGTCGAGCGGGACATGGAGAGCCTGCTCTCGCACTCCGACCCCGGCTTCAACGTCGACGAGGTGCTGCTGACCGACCAGTTCGGCGACTCCGGCAGCCTCGGCCTGTGGCAGGCCTCGGTCGCCGTGGCCCGCGACCGGGCCCAGATGGAGGCGCAGGTCTCCACCGACGTGGTCGCCTCCGCCCGGCACGAGGCGCACCTCGAGGAGTGGTACGCGGCCGGCCTGCTGGCCGCCGCCGCGCTCATGCTGCTGCTCTTGGTCGTGCTCGAGATCAGGGTCCGCCGCTCGCTGGTGC
Organism: Actinospica durhamensis; assembly: GCF_018139695.1. Classification (GTDB taxonomy): domain Bacteria; phylum Actinomycetota; class Actinomycetes; order Streptomycetales; family Catenulisporaceae; genus Actinospica; species Actinospica durhamensis. The sequence goes on from NZ_JAGSOG010000237.1 coordinate 4,870, forward strand.
TCCCGATGCTCCGGCTCACCCGGGCCGCCCGGCAGATCGCCGACGTCACCCGGGCCGACCTCGAGCGGGTCGCGGACGAGGACGACGGCGGGGAGCCCGGCGCGGCCCCGGTGTTCGAGACCATCCCCGCGCTCAGCCGGGACGAGCTCGGCGACCTGGCCGAGGCGTTCAACCGGGTCCAGGACACCGCCTCCCGGGTGCTGGAGCGGCAGATGGCGGTGCGCCACAACACCGCCGAGATGTTCGGCAACGTGGGCCGGCGCATCCACAACCTGACCGGCCGCCAGCTCTCCCTGATCGACGCGGCCGAGCGCGAGGAGACCGACCCCTCCGTCCTGGAGCGGCTCTACCGGATCGACCACCTCGCGGTGCGGCTGCAGCGCGGCGCGGACAGCCTCATGCTGCTGTCCGGCGAGACCGAGCCGGGCCTGGCCGACGCCCCGCTGCGGCTGACCGACGTGGTGCGCAGCGCCGTCGGCCGGGTCGAGGGCTACCAGCGCGTGGTCCTGTCGGCCGAGGGCGACGTGACCGTCTCGCCCGCCGCGGTCGGCGACCTGACCCTGATCGTGGCCGAACTCGTCGAGAACGCGGTCTCCTTCTCCCCGGCCACCTCCTCGGTGGACATCGCGGTGCGCCCGGTCGGCGCCACCGCCGTGGTGGAGATCGTGGACCACGGCGTCGGCATGACCGCCGCGCGCCTGGCCGAGGAGAACGCCCGCCTGGTCCGGCGCGAACGGCTGGACCTGGCCCCCAGCAAGGTGCTCGGCCTGTTCGTGGTCGGCCGCCTGGCCCGGCGCTCCGGCATCGGGGTGCGGCTGAACGCGACCTCGGGCGGCGGCGTCACGGTGCGCCTGGACATCGGCCCCGACCTGCTCGCCTTCGACGCCCCCGAGCCCCCGCTGCGCCGGCGCGGCCCGACCCGCGGCGCCCCGCCGGTGGCTCCGGCGCTGCCCGAGCAGCGCGCGACCGCGGAGCAGAACGCGAGCGTGGCCACCCAGGAGCTGCGCGCGCCGGACGTGCGCCGCGAGCCCGAGGCCGAGCCCGGCGTCCTGCCGGTGCGCCGCCCGCGCCCCGCGCCGGACGACGCCCCCGTGCCCGCCGTCGTCCCGGAGCTGCTGCCGCGCCGCCGCACGGCCCAGCTGCCCGCCTCGGCCGAGGGCTCAGCGCCCGACGCCGTCCTGACCGCGTTGCCCCGCCGCACCCGCGCGAACGCCGCGCTGCGCGACGAGCCCGCACCCTCCGCCTCGGCCGCCACGGCCCCCGCGCACGTACTCGACGCCGAGGCCGCCCGCGCGGCCGTCGAAGAGTTCGAAGCCGGGGTCGAGGAGGCCCTGCGCGTGTCGGCGCAGAACCTCTCCCCGCTCCGCGCCAGTGACGAACCGGAAGGATTACGGCCGTGATGAGCCCCAGTCAGACGCCCGAAGCCAGCACCGACCTGCGCACCGCCGCGGCCGACTTCACCTGGATGGTCAGCCGGTTCGCGGCCGAGACGGCCGGGGTCGCGGACGCGATCGCGGTCTCCTCGGACGGCCTGCTGATCGCGGTCTCGCGGCCGGAGGACCGGGCCTCGTCCGAGCGCCTGGCCGCGATCGTCTCCGGCCTGACCAGCCTGGCCGGCGGTGCCGCCGGGCACTACGGGCTCGGCCAGCTGCGCAAGGTCATCATCGACATGGAGGACGGCCACCTGCTGGTGTCCACCATCGGCAGCGGCTGCGTGCTCGGGGTGGTCACCGCGAAGGACGCGAAGCTGGGCAACGTCGCGTACGAGATGACGCTGTTCGGCAACCGGGTCGGCGCCGTGCTCAGCCCGCAGCTGATCATGGAGTTGAAGAATTCGGTGACCGCCGCCGGAGTGACCACATGAGCCGGCCGGCGGGGGACGGCGCGAGACCGGGGGGCGCACGCCCGAACGGACCGCGCGAGGGGTCGGGACCCGGCGCGGTCAGACCGTTCCTGCTCACCGAGGGCCGGGTCGTGGCCGCCGGTGCGGAACTGCCGATGGAGACCCAGGTGGTCGCCACCACCGAGGGTCTGCACCAGCTCGGGGCCCTGGCCTTCGAGCGCCGCGCGATCGTCGAGGCCTGCGGTACCCCGCTGTCCCTGGCCGAACTCGCGGTGCGCCTCGGCCTGCATCTGAACGTGGTCCGGGTCCTGGCGGGGGACCTGCGGGCCGGGCGGTTCCTCGCGGTGCACGAGCCGCAGACCGCACTCTCCACCGACGTCGACGTCCTGCGAAGGGTCATCAATGGGCTACGAGCCATACCCACCGGCGCCGGCCGGGCCTGACGCCGGTTCCCGGCGGCCCGCGCTGCGAACACCACCCACCCCGACCCGCAGCCGTCCCGAGCAAGCATAGGTTCGCCCATGGACTTCCAAGCAGGCCAGCGCGCGCAGGCGGACGCCGCGCCCGCCCCGATGCCGGTCAAGATGGTCATCGCCGGCGGCTTCGGCGTCGGCAAGACCACCGCGGTCGCCTCGGTCTCCGACGTGCCCCCGCTCACCACCGAGGCCGCCATCACCGAGGTGGCGGCAGGGGTCGACGACCTGTCGATGACCCCGCACAAGACCACCACCACCGTCGCCATGGACTTCGGCTCGGTGATGCTCGACCCGACCCTCAAGCTCTACCTGTTCGGCACCCCGGGACAGGACCGTTTCGGCTTCATGTGGGACGACGTGACCGAGGGCGCGCTCGGCGCGCTCGTGGTCGTCGACAGCCGCAGGCTCGAGGACTGCTTCCCGGCGGTGGACTACTTCGAGCGGCGCACCATGCCGTTCGCGGTGGCCGTCAACCGCTTCGCCGGGGCTGCCTCGCATCCGCTGGACGCCGTGCGCGAGGCCCTCGACGTGGAACCGGGGGTGCCGGTCATCGAGTTCGACGCCCGCAACCCCGACTCGGTCCGCGACAGCCTCATCATCGTGCTCGAACTCGCCCTGGCCAGGGCCATGGCGGCGGCCTGAGCCCGGGCACCGCGCCCGGGCACGCAGCCCACGTCGATACTCGTCCGGTGAGCGATCGCCCACTGATCCGACGGACGCGCCGAATTCGCCGAGTTGCGGTGTGATCAGCGCGCCGGACGAGTATCAAGGACGTATGAGCTTCGAAGCATCACGCCGTTCCCCGCTCGCCCACGTCGAGATCCTCGGACCGGCCGACCCGGCCGAAACCGCCAGGGTCACGGTGTTCCTGCGCCGCCGCACGCCACTGCCGCCCGCGGGCGCCGCGGTGATCACCCTGGAGCAGCTGCGCGAACTGCACGGCGCCGACCCGGTCGAGTTCGAGGACGTACGCGCGCGGCTGGAGGAGGCGGGTCTGCGGGTCGTGCTGGCCGACCCGGGCTCGCGCCGGATCCAGGTCGAGGGCACCGTCGCGCTGCTCTCCGAGGTCTTCGACACCGCGCTGCACCAGGCCCGCGGCCGCAGCGCGCACGCCGAGCCGGAACAGTACCGCTACCGCACCGGCGCGCTCACCGTCCCCGAGTCCATCGCCCACGCCACCGTCGCCGTGCTCGGCCTCGACACCCGGCCGCAGGCCATGGCCCACTTCCGGATCCGCCCGATGAAGGCCGGGGAGTCCGTCTCCTACACCCCGCTCCAGGTCGGCACCGCCTATCAGTTCCCTGAGGGCTACGACGGCAGCGGCCGCACCGTCGCACTGATCGAACTCGGCGGCGGGTACGACGAGGCGGGGCTGGCGCAGTACTTCCAGAGCATCGGTGTGACCGCGCCGAGCGTCACCGCGGTCCCGGTCGACGGCGGCTCCAACGCGCCCACCGGCTCCGCCGACGGCCCGGACGGCGAGGTGCAGCTCGACATCGAGGTGGCCGGCGCGCTCGCCCCCGGCGCCGCGTACGCGGTCTACTTCGCCCCGAACACCGACCAGGGCTTCGTCGACGCCGTCACCGAGGCCACCCACGCCACCCCCACCCCGGCCGCGATCTCGATCAGCTGGGGCGGCCCTGAGGACTCCTGGACCGCGCAGTCCCGCCAGGCCCTCGACGCCGCCTGCGCCGACGCGGCCGCCATAGGAGTCACCGTGCTGGTCGCGGCCGGCGACAACGGCTCGGCCGACGGCGAGAGCGACGGCAACACGCACTGCGACTTCCCCGCCTCCAGCCCGCACGTACTCGCCTGCGGCGGCACCCGCCTGACCGTGGACGCGGCCGGCGCCTACGCCGGGGAGACGGTCTGGGACGACTCCTCCGCGGGCGGCGGCGCCACCGGCGGCGGCGTCAGCGCCTTCTTCCCGGTGCCCGACTGGCAGGCCCAGGCCGGCGTCCCCGGCAACGCCGACACCGGCTCCACCGGCCGCGGCGTCCCCGACGTCTCCGGCAACGCCGACCCGGAGAGCGGCTACCAGGTCCTCGTCGACGGCCAGCAGGCCGTCATCGGCGGCACCAGCGCCGTGGCGCCCCTGTGGGCCGCCCTGGTGGCCAGGATCGCCCAGCAGACCGGCAAGCCGCTCGGCCTGGCCCAGACCGTCCTCTACACCGGCGCCGCCGCCGGCGTGGCCCAGAGCGGCTTCCAGGACGTCACCAGCGGCAGCAACGGCGCCTACTCCGCCACCACCGGCTGGGACCCGTGCACCGGCCTCGGCAGCCCCGACGGCTCGGCCCTCGCGGGCCTGTTCGCGGGCGCGGGGGAGGGGCCGGTGCAGGAGGTGCTGGCGTAGCGGGGCCGAGGCGGCGGGCCGTCCCGCACGCCGCACGCCCCATCGCAGGCGAAGAGTCCTGACGCACGCCAGAAGAGTCCTGACACCGACCTCCGGGCCGGTGTCAGGACTCTTTCTTGTTGACCGCCTTTACCGCCCTCACCCCGCCGCCGAGGCGGTGGCGCGGCCGGCGTGGCGTCGGCCGGCGTGTTCGACCAGCGCGATCAGCACCTCCTTGACCGAGGCCCGTTCCCGCGCGTCGCAGCTGATCACGGGGGTGTCCGGGTCCAGGTCGAGTGCGTGGGCGACGTGTTCGGCCTCGAAGCGGCGGGCGCGGTCGAAGTGGTTGACCGCGATCAGGAACGGCACCTCCCGGCGCTCGAAGTAGTCCACCGCGGGGAAGCAGTCGGCCAGCCGGCGGGTGTCGGCGAGCACGATCGCGCCGAGGGCGCCCTGGGCCAGTTCGTCCCAGAGGAACCAGAACCGGTCCTGGCCGGGCGTGCCGAACAGGTACAGCGCCAGGTCCTCGCGCAGCGAGATGCGGCCGAAGTCCATGGCGACCGTCGTCGTGCTCTTCGATTCGATCCCTTCGATCCGGTCCACGCCGACACCGGCGGTGGTCATCGCCTCCTCCGTGCGCAACGGCCGAATCTCACTCACGGCGCCGACCAGCGTCGTCTTGCCCACGCCGAACCCCCCGGCCACCAGAATCTTCAGCGCTACGAAGCCCGCGCGGTCAGAGCGCGCGTAGTCCATCGATCACCTCCTGGAGCAGTCGCTCGTCCGGCAACGCCGTGGGGCGTACCGGTCTGGTCACCCGGATGTGGCCGTAGTCGAGCAGATCGGTCAAGATCACCCGGGTCACCCCGAGCGGCAGGTCGAGGTCCGCGGCCAGGTCCGCCACCGAGCGCGGACGGATCCGGCACAGCGTCAGGACCGCGGCCTGCTCGGGGCTGAGCATCGGGTCGCGGGCCGGATCGCCCTCGGCCGTCACCAGCGAGAGCAGGTCGAGCAGCACGGGCGACGGGCGGGCCCGGCCGCGGGTGAGCGCATAGAGCCGCACCAGCGGCCCGGCCTGTTCGTCGTACCACGAAGCGCGGTCGGTCATCAGGGCGCCTGCGGCCGTCCGTCGGGCGCGAAGTCCTCGCGTATCGGCACGAACAGGTGCTCGCCCACCTGCTTGACCAGGCGGGCCATCTCGTAGGCGACGAGCCCGATGTCGCTGTCCGCGTTGGCGAACACGGCCAGGCAGGCGCCGGCGCCGGCCGCGACCACGAACAGGAATCCGTCTTCGAATTCGACCATGCTCTGGCGTACCGCGCCCGCCCCGAACTGCCGGGTGGCGCCCTTGGCCAGCGAGTTGAACCCGCTGGAGACGGCGGCCAGGTGCTCCCGGTCCTCCCGGTTCAGCCCTCGCGAGGAGGCGATGGCCAGGCCGTCGGTGGACAGGATCACAGCGTGCCGGATGGTCGGCGTGCGCGCCGTCAGCTCGTCGAGCAGCCAGTTGACCTCACTGGTGGTGGTGCCGGTCACCGAGTGTCATCCCCTCTCTCGTCGTGGTCCGCCGCCTCCGCGGGAGCCGGGGCGTCAGTCCCGGACCCGGTGGGTGCGGTCGGCGGCGGATCGGCCGGGCCGTCGGCCCGGCCGCGGGTGAATCCGTGCTGGAACGCGGCCATCGCGGCCCGGTTCTGCTCCGGGCTGCGCGGTGCGCGCGGTGCGGTGGGGCTCTGGGCCGGGGCCGGGCCTTCCGGCTCGCGCCGCAGCTGCGGGGCCAGGCTGGCCTGGCGCACCCGGTGCGGCAGCCCGTCCGGGCCGACCGGGGCCTTGGAGGTTGCGCCGTCCTCGGCCCGGACGGCCGGCGGCGGGATCAGCAGGTCGAAGGACGTGGAAAGCTCCTCCGCCGCGGGCACGGGGTGGCCGTTGCCGTGCGGCACCCGGACGCCGTCGTGCGGGCCGGCAGCCGGATCAGGGTCCTGTGTCTCAGTCGGCGTGCGCTCGGTCTCCGGCGGCCGCGGCGGCTTCGGCCGACGGGTCGGCTCCCGCCGTTCCGGATGTTCCGGCCGCTCCGGCCGGTCCGTCCCGGGCTCCGGCCGCGGGCCGCGTCCACGGCCCAGACCGAATTCGAGTTCGAGGTCGAGATCGAGGTCGTCGAACGCGCGCCGGGTCTCCTCGTCGGGCGCGGTCGAGGGCTTCCTCGGCCCGGGCCGCGGCGCCGCCGGCGTGTCAGTGGCCTGCTCGGACTGTTCGTCGCGGCCCTCACGCCCCTCGCGCTCGTCCCGGGCATCGCGCGCGCCGCGTACGCCCTTGCCGTCCCGCTCCTCGCCGCCGGGCGGCTGCATCACGCCGCTGGGGATCAGCACGACCGCGGTGATTCCGCCGTACGCCGACGGGCACAGGCTCACCCGGATCTCGTGCCGGCGCGCCAGCCGGGAGACCACGAACAGGCCCAGCCGGTCGCTGTCGAACAGGTCGTCGCCGCTGGACTCGCCGATGCGCCGGTTCGCCTCGCGCAGCGCCTCCGGGCTCATGCCAAGGCCCCGGTCCTCGATCTCGATCGCGAAGCCGGATCCGACCGGCTCGCCGCCGATCACGACCCGGGTGTGCGGCGGCGAGAACGAGGTGGCGTTCTCGACCAGCTCGGCCAGCAGGTGGGTCAGGTCCGCGACCACCGGGCCGACCACGCGGGCTGGCGGCATCCGGCGCACCTCCACCCGCGGGTAGTCCTCCGCCTCGGCCGCGGCCGCGCGCACCACGTCGGTCAGCTGCACCGGGTGGCGCCAGGCCCGGCCCGGCGTCGCCCCGGACAGGATGATCAGGCCCTCGGCGTGCCGGCGCATCCGGGTGGCGAGGTGGTCGAGCCGGAACAGGTCCTCGAGGTGGTCGGGCTCCTCGATCCGCCGCTCCATCGCGTCCAGCAGGGCCAGCTGACGGTGCACCAGCACCTGGCTGCGCCGGGCCAGGTTGAGGAAGACCCCGGAGACCCCGGAGACCAGCTCGGCCCGCTCCACCGCCGCGCGCATGGCCGCGTGCGAGGCGACCGCGAGGGCGTCGGCCACCTGGCCGAGCTCGCCCGCCTCCGGGTCCAGCGGCGGCGCCTGCTGCGGCGGCTCGACCACCTGTCCGGCCCGCAGCCGCGCCATCGTCTCCGGCAGCCGCCGCCCGGCCAGGTCGAGGGCGTAGTCTCGCAGCCCGACCAGGTCCGTCACCAGCCGCCGGCCGATGCCGACCGAGATCAGCAGGCTGAAGACGAGGGCGAACAGGCCAAGCACGACGCCGAAGCCCGAGCCCGTGGTCAGCAGCCTGCCGTACGGGTTGACCGTCGCGGGCGCCGCCGCGGTGCGCAGGGCCTGGTCGAGGGCGCCCGAGACGCTCGACTCGGCCCCGGCCCAGACGCCCTGCAGACCGGGTCCGAGCGCGTTCTTGCCCGGTCCCGCGCTCAGCACAGTGTTCTGAATGTTCGTCAGCGTGGCGCCGGCCGCGCCGGCGGTCGGGTCCGGCAGGTCGATCGCGGCCTGGGCCAGATACGCCCGCTCGCTGTAGACCGCGCCGGTGAACTGCCGGTACTGCGCCGGACCGAGCGTGTTCGCGGCGTACCCCGCGGCCAGCGCGGAGTCCTGCAGCGACAGCTGCTCGCGCGCCTCCGCCAGGGCCAGCGCGGACTGCGCGGTGACCGGCGCGCCGGGGGCTGCGGCCAGCGCGGACTGCACCGCGAACGCCGCGTCCACGGCCGAGGCGTACGTCTGGTCGGCCGCGGCGGCCGAGGTGGCGCGCTCGACGACGGCGGTACGCACCGGGGTGAGCGCGTCGAAGGCCTTGGTGACCGCGTTCAGACGGGCCGTCAGCTCGCCGGATACGTCCGCTGCGGCCGCCGCGGACTGCTCGGCCCCGGCGGTGAAACGGCCGGCCGCGGCCCGGGTCGCGGCGATGCGCTGGTTCAGCGTGCCCGGGTCGGTGCCGCCCGCGGCCAGATACGCGTCCGCGGCGGAACGCTCCTGGTCCAGCGCGAGTACGGCCTGGTCGAGCGGCATCGTGACGGACTCGTCGAGGGCGTGCAGCTGCGACTGGGTGAAGGCCGCGCTGATCGTGTTGACGGCCGCGATGCCCCACAGCGAGGTGAGCGAGACGACCGGCAGCGCCAGCAGGCACACGATCCGGGCGCGCACCGTGCGCGGGGCCAGTCGAAGGAGGCGGGAGTTGCGTGGCCGGGGGCGCCCGGCACCCGTTCCGGCGGAGTTGTCGGCCGGACGGGCGTGTGCGGCGCGGCGGGCGGGCCGGCGCCTGTCTCTTATACTCATCTGACGCTTCTGA
>NZ_JAGSOG010000238.1 GCF_018139695.1 Actinospica durhamensis
GGCAGGTGGGGTGGGCTGGTCGGGCGGCGCGCAGGGAGCAGGTCGAGCGCGCGCGTCGGATGGAGCTGACGGAGTGTCGGGACTGGCCCGGGCGAGCGCGGGTGGTGAGGATGACGGCGTGGACTGCCACGGGACGGCGGCGGGGCGCGTGGGGGGCCGGCGCGGTTCGAGGCCGAGTTCGTACTGGATCTGCCTGCCGTCGAGAGCCGGGATCGCCCCGTCGCACAGCAGGGCGTTGGTTCCCATGGACAGGCGCGAGGTGATCGGGCCCGGGACGGCGAAGACCGCTCGGCCCAGCTCCGCGGCGAGCCGAGCGGTGACCAAGGAGCCGCTGCGGCCAGCGGCTTCGACCACCACGGTGGCGGCGGTGAGGCTGGCGATGAGGCGGTTGCGGGACAGGAACCGGAAGCGGCTGGGGGCGGTGCCGGGCGGCAGCTCGGACAGGACGGCGCCGCGTTCGCCGATCACCTGGATCAGATTGTCGTGGGCGGCCGGGTAGCGGCGGTCGACCCCGCAGGCGAGCACGGCCACGGTGACGCCGCCGACGGCCAGCGCGCCGCGGTGCGCCGCGCCGTCGACGCCGAGGGCCGCTCCGGACACGATCGTCACCCCGTCCTTGGCCAGCTCGGCCGCCAGGTTGCCCGCCGCCTGCAGGCCGTAGCCGGTGCACGCGCGGGCCCCGACGACGGCGACCATCGGCGCGTCGGGCGGGAAGCCGCCGATCATCCACAGGCCGAGGGGCGCGCGGCCGCCGAGGTCGTCGAGCGCGCCGGGCCAGTCGGGGTCGCCCGGGATGAGGTAGCGCGCGCCGGCACGCTCGCCCGCCTCGAGGTCCGCGGCCGGACCGACCAGGGCGAGCCGGAAGCCGAGACCGGCGCGGCGGCCGTCGAGCCGGGTGTCCAGGGCCTGCGGAATCGACGGACCGAGCGCGCTGCCCTCGACGATGGCACGCAGCAGCCGCGCGGGTCGGACGAGCTCGAGCAGCTCGGTGAAGAGCTGGTCTTCGGGTTCGATCAGCCGGCCGAGTCGGAGCCGCACCCCGCGCTCGTCGTCGAAGTCGATCGGCTCGATGTTCGCCGCCATGGTCCCTATCCCCCTGTTCACACGTTTCCGGGCAGCAGCGCGGCGAGTCGGAAGCCGAGGGCGGTGTCGACCTCGGTCCGGCCCGGGCGGTCGCGTCCGGACAGGTCGGCCAGCGTCCAGGCGACCCGCACGACCCGATCGAGGCCGCGGGCGGTCAGCACGCCGGACTGCAGCGCCTTCTCCGCGCCTTCCAGCGCCTCGTTGTCCAGCGGCCAGTTCGACCGCGAGTAGCGCGCCGGCACCTGGGCGTTGAGCTGCCACGGCGTGTCGGCGAGCCGGGTCGAGGCACGCTCGCGCGCCTGCCTGACCCGTCCGGCGACCTGCGCGGTGCTCTCGCCCGCCTGCCCTCCGGCCGCCGCCGCGAGCAGTTCGGCGGGGCCGACCGGGCTCACGTCCACCCTCAGGTCGATCCGGTCGAGCAGGGGACCGGAGATGCGCCCGAGATACCCGCTGCGGGCCCGGGGGCTGCACGTGCACACGCCGACCATCGACATCGACCGCCCGCACGGGCACGGGTTGGCCGCCGCGACCAGCAGGAACCGTGCCGGGAAGGTGGCGATGCCGCAGCTGCGGGCGATGACCACCTCGCCCGACTCGATCGGTTCGCGCAGGCTGTCGAGCGCCGCCCGGCCGAACTCGGGCGCCTCGTCGAGGAACAGGACGCCGCGATGGGCCCGGGACACGGCGCCGGGGCGCAGAACGGATGAACCTCCGCCGACCAGCGCCGCCGCGGTGGCGGAGTGGTGTACGGCGCAGAACGGCGGCCTGGTGACCAGCGGCTCGAGCGGATGCAGGGTGCCCGCGAGCGAGTGCACCGCGGTCACCTCGAGCGCCGCCTCCTCGTCCAGCGGCGGGAGCAGCCCGGGCAGCCGCTCGGCCAGCATCGTCTTGCCGGAGCCAGGCGAGCCGCAGAAGAAGAGATGGTGGCCGCCGGTCGCGCTCACCTCCAGGGCGAGCCGCGCCTCGTACTGCCCGAGCACGTCCGCGAGGTCGAGCTCGGCCCGCACATCCGAGGCGCCGAAGCCGGACCGGCCGCCGCCTGACGGGTCGACAGGGGATACCCGCGCGCCCAGAGCGAGGTGGCTCGTCTGGACCGCATCGGCCTGCGACACGGGCTCGTCGGGCACCGGCTCGCCGTTGGCGTGCGCCACCGCCTGCCGCAGCGTCCTGACCCCGAACACCCGCAGCCCGCTGACCTGGGCCGCCTCGCGGGCGTTGGCCTCCGCGACGCAGACGGCCGAGTACCCGGCACGCAGAGCGGCCAGCGCGGCGGGCAGCACTCCGCGGACCGGCCGGACCGAGCCGTCCAGCCCGAGCTCGGCGAAGTAGACCGGCTCGCCGGAGGTCTCGGGGCGCACCTTGCCGTCGGCGCGCAGCACGGCCATGGCGATGGCCAGGTCGAAGGCAGAGCCCTGCTTGCGCAGCGACGCGGGCGCGAGCGAGACGGTCAGCGCGGCTTGCGGCCAGGTGATGGAGCTGTTGATCACCGCCGCCCGCACGCGGTCGCGGGCCTCGGAGAGCCCGGCGTCCGGCAGACCGATGAGGCTGAAGCGGGACAGGCCGGCCGTGACCACGGCTTCGGCCTGCACGAGCAGACCGGCGAGACCGAGCAGCGCGACGCCCGCGGCGCATCCGTACCCGGGCATCACGCACGCTCCAGGCGCGGCAGCGGCGAACGGGGCGACCGGCGGGACGCGAGGAGGTGAGGGAGCATCAGGCCACCCCGACGAGGTGGTCGACGCCGAGGACCGCGAAGGGCTCACGGGGCGTGAGGCGGACGGCGACGACGTCGATGCGGACCTTGGCCGGATGGGCGGCGCGCGCAATTCGCGGAGCCGCGAACAGGCCGGAGACGAAGCGGGCGCCGGCGGGCACGCGGGGGCGGTGGCCGGGGTGCTCGCGCAGCCAGACGGCGGCGAGCCTGCGCAGGCGGGCGGCCTTGGCCGCGGTGACGGCCTCGGCGGGGTGCGGCAGGCACGGGCCGGTCCTGGCCTTGACCTCGCAGATCACGAGCGTGCCGCGGTGGCGCAGGACCAGGTCCAGTTCGCCCGGGACCTCGCGGTCGGGGCTGCGCCAGTTGCGCTCCAGCAGCCGGTAGCCGCGCTGGCGCAGGTAGTCGGCCGCCACCTGTTCGCCGCGGCGGCCCACCCGGCCGGACCGGGTCGAGGCGCGGGCACCGCCCGGCGCCCCCGCCCCCTGCACCCGCTGCACCCGCTGCGCCCGCATCCTCGCCTGGGCCTGCGCTTGCGTCGACATCGCACCCTCCCTGGGTCCGTGGTGAGATCACGGATCCAGAGTGCGTCCGATTCGTCGCTCTATGTCGCGCTTTTCAGCATATTCTCGGCGAACCACGCGGATGAAGGTGCCCGGCGTCAGCCTCCGCCTCAGTCGGTGGGTACCTCGAGGTCGGGCTTGGCCAGTTCCTCGACGTTGACGTCCTTGAAGGTGACCACCCGGACGTTCTTGACGAACCTGGCCGGGCGGTACATGTCCCAGACCCACGCGTCGGCCATGGTCACCTCGAAGTACACCTCGCCGTCCGCGGACCTGGCCTCGAGCTCGACCTGGTTGGTCAGGTAGAACCGCCGCTCGGTCTCCACCACGTATCGGAACAGGCCGACGACGTCGCGGTACTCCCGGTAGAGCTGCAGCTCCATCTCGGTCTCGTACTTCTCGAGGTCTTCCGCGCTCATGTACGCGCTCCCCACTGGGTATCGGGCAGATCGAACAGGAGGTCGCCTTGCGCCGGACGGTCCGGTGCCTGCGTCCCGCCTCCATTGTCACCCACCGGGCGACCCGGCACGTTGGCATAGGAAAGGCGGTGTTCGGGGCAGGGTCCGTGCAGGTCAAGGGCCTGTTGGTGGGTTGCCGTGGCGTAGCCCTTGTGCGCGCCGAAGCCGTACTCGGGCCAGCTCCCGTCCAACTCGGCCATCAGCCGGTCGCGGGTGACCTTGGCCAGGATCGAGGCGGCCGAGATGGCGGCCACCAGGCGGTCGCCCTTGACCACGGCCTGGCCGGGTACGCCGAGGCCGGGCACCGCGAAGCCGTCGATCAGCGCGAGCGCGGGACGTGCGCCGAGGCCGGCCACCGCTTCGCGCAGCGCGCGGTAGTTGGCCTCCTGCACGCCGATGCGGTCGACCTCGGCCGCCGGGACGACCGCCACGGCCCACGCCTCGGCCTCGGCCAGGATCGCGGTGTAGAGCTGCTCGCGGCGCTTCTCGGTGACCAGCTTCGAGTCGCCGAGGTGGGGCAGGCGCAGGGTGGGCGGCAGTACCGCCGCCCCGGCCACCAGCGGGCCGGCACAGGCCCCGCGGCCCGCCTCGTCCGCCCCGGCCACGGGGCGCACTCCGGCGGCCGCGAGAGCCTCGCCGTACGCGTACAGGCCCCGCCCGTCGCCGAGGCGGGGCGGTTCAGGCCCGTCGAACAGCGGACTCGACGCACCGGTCGACCCGGGCCGAGTCCGCCGCCTGTTCTGCTCCGGAACTACCGACACCACCTCAGATTAACTGGTGGCGGACCGCTTCGCCGCCGAGCGTCTGCGCATACCCCGCCGTACCACGAACGGCAGGCCGCCGACGAAGGCCGCCCCCGGCACCGCGCCAGGGGCGCCGAACGCGGACAGGCCGGTCTGCTTGAACGTGTCCGGGATCGGCAGCGTCGCCCAGTGGCTGATCGGCCAGACCACCACGTCCGCGCGGCCGACCACGTTGGCCACCGGCACCAGGCCGTTGTTCTCGTCCTGGTGGCGCCGCGAGTCCAGGGAGACGTCGCGGTGGTCGCCCATCACCCACAGGTAGCCGGGCGGGATGGTCACGTCGAAGGGCTTGTCCCAGCCGGCGTTGGGGGTGTCGCCCGGGTAGAGGTACGAGCTCTCGCTCAGCGGGATGCCGTTGACCGTGATCTGGCCCGACGCGGTGCAGCACACGACGTGGTCGCCGCCCACCCCGATGACGCGCTTGATCAGGTCGCCGTCGTCGGCCGGCAGCAGGCCGACCCAGGTCAGCGTGCTCTTGAGCCAGTTGCTGCTGGTGGGGGTGCCCTCGTCGCCGAGCCAGTCGCCCGGGTCCTTGAACACCACGACCTCGCCGCGGGTCGGCTCGCTGCCGAGCCACTCGGCGGCCCGGTTCACCAGGACCCGGTCGCCGGGCTGGAGGGTGTTCTGCATCGAACCGCTGGGGATGTAGAACGCCTGCACCAGGAAGGTCTTGATCAGGAAGGCCAGGACCAGCGCGAAGACGACCAGGAACGGCAGCTCCACCAGGAACGGGCGCGGGGTCTTCGGGAACAGGAAGCGCCATACGGCCCTGAACGGGAAGGCGATCCAGCCCAGCACGGAGGTGGGCCGGCCCAGGCCGCGGCCGCTCTCGCCCTCCCCCTTGCCGCCCTCGGTCGCGCCGCCGGCCTCGGGGCCGGCGCCGTCCGGATCCGGATCGGCCGAGGCGTGCGCGAAGGACTGGGGCCCGGCACCTTCGCCCGCCGGGTCGAAAGCCTCCGAAAGCCCGGTCTCCGGTCTCTCCACAGTCATCGTGCGCCCCTCATCCAGATCGTCGTGCGCCCATCGGACGCCGTCCTCATTGTCGCCGTAGTCGAGTCACACACCGTCAATCCGTCTCCGCGTCGTCTCAGCCGCCGTCAGATCCCAAGCGGGGCCTGCGTCTTCGGCGCAGCCGGCGCACGGAACGACCGCCCGCCAGGCGCAGGGGGATCGCGCCGAGCAGCGCGGCCGCGGGTACGGCCCCGGTCGGCAGGCTGGAGAGCACGGTCAGACCCTCCTGCTGAAAGGTAGCCGGAATTCCAAGCCCTCCGGCGCGACTTAGCGGCCAAATCAACACGAACGCGTGACCCACGACGTCGCTGACAGGCACCATTCCCCCGTATTTGTCGTTAATGTGATACCGGGAGTCGGCGGAGTCTGCGCGGTTGTCCCCCATGACCCAGATGAAGCCGGCCTTGACGTGCACGTCGAAGGTGATCAGGGAGGGGGCGGAGCCGGGAAGGATGTATGAGCTTTCATTCAGGGCGACGCCGTTGACGGTGATCCGGCCCTGCTTGTCGCAGCACTTGACCTCGTCTCCGGGAACGCCGATGACCCGCTTGATCAGGTCGTGCTCGTCACTCGAGGGCAGCAGGCCGACGAAGGTGAACGCGTCGGTGACCCAGCGCACGGCGAAGTTCGAGCTGGCCGGAGCCGGGTTGTCGTCGAGCCAGCCGCCGGGGTCGTTGAACACCACGATGTCGCCGCGCTGCGGCTGGGCGCCGAACCAGGGGGAGAACTTGTTCACCAGTACCCGGTCCCCGGGCATGATCGTGTTCTCCATCGACGGCGAGGGGATGTAGAAGGCCTGCACCACGAAGGTCTTGATGCCCAGGGCCAGCACCAGGGCGATGGCCAGCAGCAGCGGTACCTCACGCCAGAGCTTGACCGGTTTCAGTCGGCGTCGGCGTCCCTTGGTCGGGGCGGCAAGGGGCTCCTGCCGGCGCCGCTGCCCTCTCGCCACCCGATCCTCCAGTCGCGCGGCCGTGAATGACCGTCTCGCCTCCGCTGCCGTCGCGGCAGACTACTACGCGCTCTGATCACCGCGCTGCCCCCTGGGGCACGCAGGTGGAACCGGGAAACGACGCCGCCCCCGGCACCTTGGTCTTCCAAGGTACCGGGGGCGGCTGAAGATGGTCGCCGTCGGCCGGAAACTACCGGTTGTAGTCGACCTTCTCCTTGATCTTCGCCTTCTTGCCGCGCAGGTCGCGCAGGTAGTACAGCTTGGCGCGACGCACGTCACCGCGGGTGACGACCTCGATCTTCTCGAAGATCGGCGAGTGCACCGGGAAGGTGCGCTCGACACCCACGCCGAAGCTGATCTTGCGGACGGTGAAGGTCTCGCGCACGCCGTCGCCCTGGCGGCGGATGACGACGCCCTTGAACTGCTGGACCCGGGACCGGTTGCCTTCAACGACCTTCACGTGGACGTTGACGGTGTCACCGGGACGGAAGTCGGGGACGTCGGAGCGCAGCGACTTGGAGTCGAGCTCTGCGAGCTTGTTCATGTTCTCTCCTCGTACGTGCCACAGGTCACGCACGGACATATGGGCGGATTTCCACGATGGCCGCCGTCCGGACCGGGCCGCTCCCCCTGTGGCAGGGGCAGGCGCCAACGGTCGACGGCACACCGGCTGTCCAGTTTCGCATGGGCAGGCTGGTTTTCAGAAATCAGGGCAGGACCCTCACTCCGCGCGCGGGCTCCAGCCGAGGGCGTCGAGGGCCGCGCGGTCCTTCTTGTCCAGGGTGGCCGGGTCCAGCGCGGCGAGCAGATCCGGACGGTGCGCGGCGGTGCGGGCCAGGGCCTGGTCGCGCCGCCAGCGGGCGACGGCGCCGTGGTTGCCCGAGGTCAGCACCTCGGGCACGGGCCGGCCGCGCCACTCGGCGGGCTTGGTGTAGACCGGGCCCTCGAGCAGGCCGGCCATGGCGCCCTCGGCGAACGAGTCGTCGCGGGCCGACTCGGCGTTGCCCAGGACACCGGGCAGCAGCCGGGCCACGGCCTCCACGATCACCAGCACCGCGGCCTCGCCGCCGGCCAGCACGTAGTCGCCGATGGACAGCTCCTCCACCGCCATGGTCTCGGCCGCCGCGTCGATCACGCGCCGGTCGATGCCCTCGTACCGGCCGCAGGCGAACACCAGGTGGCCGCGCTCGGCCAGCTCGGCCGCCTTGGCCTGGGTGAACGGCCGGCCGCTCGGCGTCGGCACGACCAGGGTGGGCGGGGTGGCCACGTCGTCCGCGGAGGTCACCGCGTCCAGCGCCAGGGCCCACGGCTCGGCCTTCATGACCATGCCGGGGCCGCCGCCGTACGGGGTGTCGTCCACGGTGCGGTGCACGTCGTA
Source organism: Actinospica durhamensis (assembly GCF_018139695.1). GTDB lineage: Bacteria > Actinomycetota > Actinomycetes > Streptomycetales > Catenulisporaceae > Actinospica > Actinospica durhamensis. The sequence goes on from NZ_JAGSOG010000238.1 coordinate 7,960, forward strand.
CGTCCACTGCCGCAGGTCGTGGGTGCGCACCTCGAGCAGGCCGCGGTCGGCGGCCTTGCCGAGCAGGGAGACCCGCAGCGGCTCGAGGTACTCGGGGAAGATGGTGATGACGTCGATGCGCATACGCTGGGGTGGTCTCAGTCCTCGGATTCGTCGGCCGCGGCCGGCTCCGAGAGCGCGAGCAGGCCCTCGGGCGGGTCGGCGGTCACCACGCCGCGTTCGAGGTCGACTTCGGGTACGAACTCGACGATGAACGGCAGCAGCAGTTCCCCGCCGTTCGGACGGCGGATGGCGAACAGGTCCTGGGCCGGGCCGTGGATCATCTGCTCCACCACGCCGAGCTCGACGCCGTCGACGGTGCGCACCGTCAGTCCCTCGAGCTGGTGGTCGTAGTACTCGTCCGGGTCCTCGGGTGACTCGTCCGGGTCGATGTCGGCCACGAGCAGGGTGTTGCGCAGGGCCTCGGCGGCGTTGCGGTCGTTCACCCCTTCGAGGGAGAGCACGTACCGCGAGCCCTGTACCCGACCGCGGCGCACGGTCAGCGGGCCGCGCGAGGCGGGATCGGTGACCAACTCGGTGCCGGGGGCGAAGCGCAGATCGGGGTCGTCCGTGCGGACCTCGATGGTGACCTCGCCCTTGACGCCGTGGGCCCTGCCGATACGGCCGACGACGAGCCGCAGGAGCTCCCGCGACTCGTCGTCGTTGTGCTGAGGAGACATGCTCAACGCAGTCCGGGCGCTTCGACGAGGTCGATGCGCACGGCGCGGCCCCCGAGGGCGTGGATCACGGTCCGCAGCGCGTTGGCGGTGCGGCCCTGACGGCCGATCACCTTGCCGAGATCCTCGGGGTGCACGCGCACCTCGAGGATACGGCCGCGGCGCAGCGTGCGATCGCGGACGCTGACCTCGTCGGGGTGTTCGACGATCCCCTTCACCAGGTGTTCGAGGGCCTCTTCGAGCATGCTCAGGCCTCGGTGCTCTCGGCAGCCGGGGTCTCGGCCGCGGCCGGGGCCTCGACGGTCTCCTCGGCCTTAGGCGCGTCCGTCTTCTTGTCGGCCTTCTTCTTCGGCGTCGCGGCCGGCTTCGGCTCGGACTCGGCCTCCTTGGCGGCGGCCTCGAACAGCGCCTTCTTGTCCGCCTTGGGGGCCGCGACCTTCATCGGCGCCGGGGCGGGCAGGCCCTTGAACTTCTGCCAGTCGCCGGAGACCTTGAGGATCGCCACGACCGACTCGGTCGGCTGCGCGCCGACGCCCAGCCAGTACTGCGCCCGGTCACTGTTGACCTCGATGAAGGACGGGTCCTCCTTCGGGTGGTACTTGCCGATCTCCTCGATCGCGCGACCGTCACGCTTGGTGCGAGCGTCGGCGATGACGATGCGGTACTGGGGGGTGCGAATCTTGCCCAGGCGCTTCAGCTTGATCTTGACTGCCACGGGAGTGGAATCTCCTGAATTCTGATACGGGTGGACCGGCGGGAACGGTGCGTGGGGATTGCTCCGACTCGCCCGCCCGAAGGACACGACGTCCCGACGGAGAGAGGGGCCGAGGGGTGCCGAGTGCTCAGCGACCCATTATGCCAGATGGAAACACCAGCTCTGTCGTGACCGCCCACCGCCGAACGCTCGGCGGTGGACCACGGCGAATCGTCTACTGCCCGCCGCCGAGCATCTTCTTGAACTCGTCCGGCAGCTCGAAGTTCTGCGGGACCTCCGGCTGCGCGCCACCGTTGGCGGCGCGCTCGGCCTTGGCCGCCTCGTCCGCCTTGCGCTTGGCCGGGTTGCCCGAGCGGGACTTGTTCTTCTGCCGCGCAGCCTGGGCGTTGGCCTTGGCCTTCGCGCTCATCCGGCGGCCGCCGCCGGCACCGAAGCCGGGCATGCCGGGCAGGCTCGGCATGCCGCCGCGGCCCATCGACTTCATCATCTTCTGCGCCTCGGCGAAGCGCTCGAGCAGGTTGTTGACGGCCGAGACGTGCACGCCGGAGCCCTTGGCGATACGGGCACGGCGGGAACCGTTGAGGATCTTCGGGTCGCGCCGCTCCTGCGGGGTCATCGAGCGGATCATCGCCTGGACCCGGTCGATCTCCCGGTCGTCGACCTGGGCGAGCTGCTGCTTCATCTCGCCCATGCCGGGCAGCATGCCCATGATCTTGGAGAGCGAGCCCATCTTGCGGATCTGTTCCATCTGGGCCAGGAAGTCGTCCAGCGTGAAGCCGTCCCCGCCCATGAGCTTGCGGGCCATCTCCTCGGCCTGCTCGGCGTCGAAGGCCTTCTCCGCCTGCTCGATCAGGGTGAGCATGTCGCCCATGCCGAGGATGCGCGAGGCCATCCGGTCCGGGTGGAAGACGTCGAAGTCCTCGAGCTTCTCGCCGTTGGACGCGAACATCACCTGGCGGCCGGTGAGCTGGGCCACGGACAGGGCCGCGCCACCGCGGGCGTCGCCGTCGAGCTTGGTGAGCACCACGCCGTCGAAGCCGACGCCGTCGAGGAAGGCCTGGGCGGTGGTGACCGCGTCCTGGCCGATCATCGCGTCGAGGACGAACAGGATCTCCTGCGGGCCGACCGCGTCGCGGATGTCGGCGGCCTGCCTCATCAGCTCCTCGTCGATGCCGAGGCGGCCGGCGGTGTCGATGACGACCACGTCGTGCATCTTCGACTTGGCGAACTCGATCGAGGACTTGGCCACCGCGACCGGGTCGCCCACGCCGTTGCCGGGCTCGGGCGCGTAGACCGGCACGCCGGCCCGCTCGCCGACCACCTGGAGCTGGGTGACCGCGTTGGGACGCTGGAGGTCGGCCGCGACCAGCACCGGGGCGTGGCCCTGGGACTTGAGCCAGCGGCCGAGCTTTCCGGCCAGGGTGGTCTTACCGGCACCCTGCAGACCGGCCAGCATGATCACGGTGGGAGGCTGTTTGGCGAAGCGCAGCCGCCGGGTCTGACCGCCGAGGATCCCGACGAGCTCCTCGTTGACGATCTTGACGACCTGCTGTGCGGGGTTGAGCGCCTGGGAGACCTCGGAGCCCATGGCCCGCTGCTTGACCGCGGCGATGAACGGGCGCACCGCGGCGAGCGCGACGTCCGCCTCGAGCAGCGCGATCCGAATCTCCCGGCAGGTGGCGTCGATGTCCTCCTCGGACAGCCGGCCCTTGCCACGCAGGGATTTGAAGGTCGCTGCCAGGCGGTCGGAAAGCGTGTCGAACACGGCGGCGTCAGTCCTCAGTAGTCAGGTACGGAAAGCTGGTTTCCCGTCCAGGGTAACCGTTGCGCCCGGGATGTCGGTGGGCTCGCCTAAGGTGAGATCCAGTCAACTCAGAAGGGTCGGTCCGGCAGATGGCTACCAACCGTTTCCCCGGCACGTGCAAGACCTGCGGCCAGCAGGTCTCGGCGGAGGCCGGCGAGCTGCGCAAGGAGCAGGGCTCCTGGGCGGTCTACCACGCCGAATGCCTGCCCGCGGCCGGTCCCGGCTGGCACACCGGCCTGCTCGGCTCCTACGACTGCGAGACCACCGGACGCGACCCGCTCGAGGCACGGCTGGTCTCGGCCTCGTTCGTCACCAGTGACGGGCACCGGCACGATTTCCTGGTGGACCCGGGCGTGGAGATCCCGCTGGAGACCACGGCCGTGCACGGCATCACCACCGAGTACGCCCGGGAGCACGGCTCCGCGCCGACCGCGGCGCTCGAGCGCATCGCCGAGCTGCTGGCCGCGCACCTGTCGGCCGGGCAGCCGCTGGTGGTGTTCAACGCGCCGTACGACCTGACCCTGCTCGAGGTGGAGCTCGAGCGGCACGGGCTGCGCTCGCTGGTCGAGCGGGTCGGACGGATCGCCCCGGTGGTGGACCCGCTGGTCATCGACAAGGCGGTGGACCGCTTCCGCAAGGGCAAGCGCAACCTCGAGTCGCAGTGCGCCCACTACGGCGTGCACATCGAGGGGGCGCACGACGCGGCGGTGGACGCGATCGCGGCGATGGAGGTGGCCAAGGCGCTGGCCGAGCGGTATCCGGAGGTGGGCCAGGCCACGCCGGACGACCTGCACCGCCGGCAGGAGGAGTGGAAGGAGGCCTCGGAGCGCGACTTCGCGGCCTACCGGCAGCGCCGGGGCGAGGAGTACGTGCCGGAGCCGGGGTGGCCGGTGCGGCAGCGGTCGGTACCGCACCAGGCCGGGCCCGTGCACGAGGCGCTGTCCGAGGCCCGGCCCGAGCCCGAGGCCGCCGTTCCGGATGTACCCGGCGCGCTGTTCTAGCCGGTTTTCACGCTCGACCGCGCGTGTTCCACGTGGAACATCATGCGGATATGCGCATGATGTTCCACATGGAACGCGATCGCCACGGCCCGGAGGCCGGGTTCGATCTCAGCCGTCGGAGCGGCGCCGGTAGAGGGTGAAGGTCTCGAGCGTCTCCAGGCCGCCGTAGGGCTGGAGCACGTTGTAGTAGGTCACCCGGATGCTGGTGGTCGAGCCGGGGCCGGTGCCGGGGTCCACGTCGAAGGCGGCGAAGCCGTAGGGGTGCTCCTCGTCGCGGAAGGCGGACCAGACCGCGTTCTCCATCACGTAGGTCGGCGTGCGCTTACCCGTGGAGACCGGGCCGCCGACCGCCGTGATGACCTTGCCCTGGCCGTTCTGGAAGAACTCGGTGTTGGTGTTGGACGAGTTCCCGCCGCCGCCGAGCACCAGGTGGACGGTGCCCTGCGAGGTGTCGATGTTCGCGGTCTCGGTCGAGACCGGGTTCGGCGTGAGGGTCTCCGAGCCGGAGACCACGCCGCGTACGGCGTAGGAGCGCTCGTAGTCGTGCTCGTGGCCGCAGACCACGAGGTCCACCTCGTACTGGTCGAACAGCGGCCCCCAGGCCTGGCGGATGCCCAGGTCGGCGCCGTTGGCGTTCGCGCTGCTGATGATCACCTGGTGCATGCAGACCACGATCCAGTCGATCGAGCGCGAGGCGCGGGCCGCGGCCAACTGCCGCTCGAGCCAGGTCTTCTGCGCGCCGTCGCTGTAGCCGCTGACGTAGCTGTCGCCGCCGTCCTGCAGCGCGACGTCGTCGTTGGCCACCACGATCACCCGCACGCTGCCGACGGTGAAGGCGTACCAGAGGCCTTCGAAGTCGGCCGAGCCGTTGGAGGGCACGGCGAACCGGGTGCGGAAGGCGTCGTAGCCGAGGGCGCCGTTGCCGAGTTCGTTCTCGTGGTTGCCGGGGGCCGGCATCCACGGCCGGCGGCGGGCCGAGCGCTCGTTGTTGGTGAAGAAGTCGTCCCAGACCCGGACCCGGTCCGGCGAGAGGTTCGCGTAGCACAGGTCGCCGTTGAGCAGGTGGAAGAGCGGACCGACCTGCTCGATGCCGCCGACGATGTCGCCGGCGGCCGGGGAGGCCAGGGTGTTGAGCCCAGAGGTGTAGGACGAGCCGTTGGCGGCCCAGGTCGAGGTGGGCACGCACTGGTCGCCGAAGCTGGTGAAGGTGAAGGCCGAGCGGCCCACCGGCGCGGTCTGGAAGCTGCCCGCGTCCGGCTGCACGCCGTCGGCCAGCACCGCATAAATGTACGTCGTGTCGGGGTGCAGACCGGTCAGCCGGGCGTGGTGGAGGTAGGACTCGATCGCGGACTTGCCGTCGACGTAGGTGACCGTCTGGGCCTGTACCTCGGTGCCGAACCCGCCGTCCGGCGTGCCGAAGCGCACCCGCGGGTGGGCGACCGAGGTGGCACTGCTCCAGGACACGGTCATCTCGTGGGCGGGGTCGGCGCCGAAGGTCAGGTGCAGACCGGAGTTCGGCGGCGCGCCGAGCTTCTCCGGCTGCTTCCACAGCAGCGGCGAGGGGGCGGTGGCCGGGGC
>NZ_JAGSOG010000239.1 GCF_018139695.1 Actinospica durhamensis
GCGCCACCCGCCGCCGCCCCTGCGTGGCGGTCAGCACCATGACCAGCGCGAGGATCGGCAGCACGAGCCAGGCCTCGGTCATCTTCGCCTGGAAGCCCGCGGCCACCCAGGCCCCGGCCGCGTACCAGGACCGCCGGCGGCCGGTGGTCACGGCGCGCAGCGCGGCGTCCGCGGCCAGCACGATGCACAGCAGGTACAGCGGCTCGGCCAGGTCCCCGCGGGTCGAGGCGAGCGTGATCGGGCTCGCGGCCAGCAGCGCGGCGGCGGTGAGCGCGGCGGCGGTACCGGCCGTGCGGCGCACCGCGCGGTAGAGCACCAGGACCGTGAGCGTGCTCTCCACCACCTGCGGCAGCACGATGGCCCAGACGCTGTAGCCGAAACAGCGAACGGACAGGGCCTGGATCCAGAACGCCCCGGGCAGCTTGTCCAGGGTGATCGTGGCGTGCGGATCGAAGGCGTCGTAGAAGAACGCGTGCCAGCTCTCTGACATGCTGCGCACGCCCGCGGCGTAGTAGGTCTCGAGCCCCGAGGTGTTCAGCGACCACGCGTAACCGGTCGCGGCGCCCGCCGCGATGAGCACGAGCAGCACCCGCGGCAGGGTCACCGCCGCCCACAGCCGGCTGCGCAGTCCGGGCCGCCAGACGGCCTCGGCCTGCTGTGCCGGAGTGGTGTCCGGCGTGATCTCCGGCGCCGTCTCCGATCCCGCCGGGCCCGGCTGCGCGAGCGCGGCGGCAGGGATTTCGGGCAGTTCGGTCTCGCTCATCTCGGCCGGGTCCGGCGTCCCGTCGCCGAACCCTCCCCCCTTCATATGCGGGACAGTATGACAGAGCCGTCCGACACGTTCCGCCCGGGTATCCGGGTTCTTACCTCGACCCGCGTTCCGCCCGCCACGCCGCCCAGCGCCGCCGGCGCCGTCGCACCCCCACGACGACGCCGCCGACGAACCCCGCGGCCGAGATCAGCGCGTAGAACTGCCAGGGGCGCGGCTGCGGATAGCTCAGCGCGAGCGAGGCCAGGAGCAGGTCGACCAGCAGCATCGCGAGGAACCCGTTGCCCGCGTGCCGGGCGAGGAAGCGCAGCCAGCGCGGCGCGCCCGGCGCGGTGGCCTTGGCCGCGATCGCGACGGGGAGGAAGAGCACGACGAAGAACCCCTGGAACGCCGCGCCCAGGACGAGCGGGACGACCAGGGCGAACCGCCAGGCGCCGAGCGAGCCGCGGGTGTAGACCTCCAGTGCCCACGCCCCGGCGCCCAGCGCCACCGTGAGCGCAAGCGCCCCCCACACGCCGGTGGCCGAGTCCGGCGCGATCTCCACCTGGAACATCTGCCGCATCTCGTCGTCCGGATCGGCCGGCGGACCGGCCGCATGAGTCCCCATACCCCCAGCGTACGCCGGGATTCGGCGGCAGGGGCGCCCCGCGGCCGGCCGCGCCAGTTCAGAGATCGATCATGTCGCTCAGGCCGGGTCCGGTGTCCAGCATCGTCACCGGGGCGCCGGTGGCCGCCTCCACCTCGCCGATCAGGGAACGGATTCGCGGGGTGACCGCGTCCGCGCCGCGGGCGCCGCGCATCGCCGGGTCGTAGTGGTCGCAGAAGGACAGCGCGATCTGGGTGGCGCCGTTGAGCATCGCCGCGTAGTTGAGCAGATCGAAGTCGGGCCGCTCGGCCTTGCGGCGCTGGCGGCCGGTGTTCACGCCGTACTCGGCGATGCCGCGGGCGATCGCCTCGGCGGCGGACAGCTCGAACGGCAGCGGCCCCTCGCCCACCCGGCTCGGCATGGCCTTGACCACCATCACCACGTCCGTCACCAGCCGCCAGTTCAGGCCCACGTCGCTCATCGCGGCCACGGCGGTGCAGTTGGCCGAGGTGGTGAACGGGTAGTCGGGGCTCAGCGCGAGCGAGAGCATCGTGCCCTGCGATCCGGCCACCAGGAGCGTCTCGTCGGGCCGGGCGGCCACCCGGTTCGCCTCGCGGGCCACGTCCAGCACGTACGGCGCGAGCTCGGGCAGGTCGCGCACCTGGCGGGCGCGGCGCAGCACGAAGTCGGCGCGGGCGGTGCCGCTGCCGGAGCAGGTCGAGCCGACCGTGGTGGCCAGGTGCGCGTCCGCCCGCTCCGCCTCGATGTGCGCGGGCTCGATCACGGCGCAGCGTCCGTCCACGAAGGCCCGGCCCTCGAGCCCGAAGCGCTCGATCTCGGCGCGCAGGATCTCCGGATCGACCATGGTGCCGGATCCCACGGCCACCCGGGTGTTCGGGTTCGTCCATCCGATCGGCAGCTGCCTGGCCTTGATCTGGGTGCCGTCGTCCAGGACCACGGTGGTGCCGGCGTTGGTGCCGGCGCCCGCCCGGACGTTGAGGGTGACGTTGCGCCGGCGCGCGAGGTGCGCGCAGGTCTTGCCCTTGCCTGAGTCGCCCCACAGGGCGTCCACGACGACGATCGCGCTCATGGCACGTGTCCTTTCGGTGTTCGGGATCACTCGGTCCGGCGGCGGGTCGGCCGCCCGGTCACGGTCGGATCAGCCGGGTCAGTCGGTTCGGCCGTCCGGTGCGTCGGCCAGCAGGTGGGCGACGGCGTCCCCGCCGGCGCCGAATCCGACGATGGAGATCAACTGCTCGGCCTGGTCCGGCGGCAGCAGCCGGGTGCGCAGGTTGACCAGGTGCGGGCCGAACGCGGCCTCGAGCTCGGGGCGCAGGCGTTCGAAGATGGCCGCCATGTAGGTCTCGTCCCGGATCAGCTTCTCCACCACCCGCACCAGCGCCGGGTTGCGGGTGAACACGGCGCCGACCGGCTCGTCCAGCGAGGCCACGAGGGCGGCGGAGTGGTCCACCGCCAGGGTCAGCAGGTGCCCGCCGACGGCCAGGTTCGACGGCTCGTGCCGGTAGACCTCGCCGAAGTCCAGCTCCGCGTCGCCGAATACGTTGACCACCACCTGCCGGCCCGACTGCGCCGCCGCGCGCAGCGGCGCCGCCAGCCAGTCCAGGTCGGCGGCGTGCAGGCACACCGCCACCCGCCGCTCGGCCTCCCCGACCAGGGAGGCGCTGCGGTCGATCACCGCCTCGCGGTCGCGCAGGGTGAAGGCGGCGCGGTCCTGGGCGGGGGAGAGGGCGGCGAGGTCGGCGATGAGGCTGTCCGCGCGGTCCGCGGTCTGCCGCTTGATCCGGCCGAACACGTCCGCCGGGGCGCTGGCCACGAACCGGGCCGGGGTCTCGTCCGAGACCCGGGCCACCACCCCGCGGTCGGTGAGTGAGGCAAGGACCTGATACACGTTCGCGCGTTGCAGCCCGGCGCCCTTGGCCAGTTCGTAGCCGGTGGCGCAGGGCTGCTGCAGCAGGGCGAGGTAGACGCGGGCTTCCTGGGTGGTGAACCCGAGCGCGCAGAGTCGATCGATCACATGGAGATACGGTAGCGCGGCGTAGTAGCGGACGCAACTACTACGCGCCGCGCGTCCTCGCCCGGCGAATTCGGTGGTGCCCGCGGGCCCGCGGCCGCCATCATCGGGGTATGGAAGAGCACGAACATCTTCGGCGCCGGCTGGCCCGGATCACCGAGCGCCTGGCCCGCCTGCGCGAACTCGACACCGCGCAGCCGCAGGCCCCGAACCTCCTCGGCCCGGACCCGCGCCGGCACGCCCGGCACGCCATGTTCGGCGCCGACCTGCACGCCTACCGCAACCGGCCGCTGGCCGAGGACCGGCTGGCCGCGCTCGAGGAGAAGGCGGGCTGCCCGCTGCCGGAGGATTTCCGCGCCTTCCTCGCCGAGATCGGGGTGGGTCCCGGGCCGTACTACGGCATCGACGCGGACTGGCTCGAGCGCACCGCCCGCGAGACCTGCGCCCGCCCCTTCCCGGACGGCGAGCGCGGCCCGATCTACCTGGACGAGGCCGGTGACGAAGAGGTCGAAGACGGCTACCTGGTCACCACCGACATCGGCTGCGGCGACATCATCGGCCTGGTCACCGCCGGCCCGGCCCGCGGCCGCGTGGTGTTCCTGCTCTACAACAAGGACGAGTGGAGCCTGGGCCCGCCGTTCCTGGACTACTACGAGCAGTGGATCGAACGCGGCATCGAGCGCCTCGGCGCCGACCCCCGGCCGAGCATGATCGTCTGACCGTCGGTCTCGGCAGGCGGTCTTCTCCGTCGACGGACAGGGCTTCGACCAGTACGAGGAGTACCGCCTGCTGCGCATCACGGCAGCCGAAGCCGCCGCCGTGCGCGTCGACACCGAGGAGGCACGCGACCGCTGGCACTGGTGGTCGATCGCGGAACTGGCCACCACCCACGACACCGTCCGGCCCAAGAAGCTGGCCATGCTGCTCGCGGACGTCCTCGTCGCCGATCCGCAGGGTCCGCCGGTCGATCTCGGACACTTCGACGAGGACGCGGATCCGGAGTAGCGGCGTTTTCTGTCGGACCCTCCACCTAGAGTATCGCCTGGTTGACAGGTGTCGCATAGGAGGGTCATGAGCATGCTCGACGAAGACGAGTTCGTCTTCCCCGACGGATGGCGCAGAGCTCTGCATCCGCGGCGCGGCGGGGCGCCCGGGCCGAAGGTCACCCTTGACCGCAAGGCCCCCGCCGCGACGGCCGCGCTGGTCGCCGAGGTGCGTGAGCGGTGGCTGGATCGGGTGCTGATGAGCCCGGACAAGGGTCCTGCCATCCTCGAGCGCATCGTGCTGGCGCTCAAGGGCGAGCCGGACGCCGTGGGCGCAGCCGCGCTCGCGCTCGCCGCGACCGAGGTGCACGGCTACAAGCAGCTGCCCTCGTTCGTCGACGCCTGGGTCCTGCGTTTCGGCCATGCGTTCGCGGCGGTCGCGGCCGTGCAGCTCGGGCACGTCACGGTGCCGAGCGGCGTGCTGATGCAGCCGAATCGGTACGGTGGTCACCACGGCTCGGCCACGGTGGCGGAGATGCTGCGCAGGTTGCGCTGTGTCCTCGCGGCCTGTCCGGACGAGGCCTATGCCGAGGCGGTCGCGGCCCTCGGGCAGATACGTGAGGACTGCGACCAGTGCCGGGTCGCGATCGCGTACGCGGTTCCGACCGAGCTCGCGTGGGTGGCGCAGGCCTGTGGCGACTACGCCGCGCAGGGCAGGTCCGCGGATGCTCGGCGGCTCGACCTGCTGCACCGCGCCATGAGCACGGCCGAGCAGGTCGCACTGCTCGGCGAGGCCAGGTTCCTCGAGCCGCAGTACACGCCGCAGATGGACCTGTGGGTGACGGTCGTGGACGGCCTCGGACCGGCGGCCGGGCCCTTGTTCGGCAAGGTCTTCCGCGGCTACGGGCCAATGAAGACGAAGCGCGCGGCCGCCGAGTTCCTCGCGCAGATCCCCGGCGACGCGGCGTTCCGGCTGCTGATGGACCACGTCGAAGACGGTCTGGCCGGCCCGTCCGTGCGCGAGGCCTCGGCGCGGTTCCCGCGGCGCGCGCTGCGGCTGCTGGCCGAGGCGGCGGCAGGGCAGGGTGAGCACGCGCAGCAGGCCGCGTTCGCCGCCGATCTGTTGCAGCACCACGTCCGCGCGCACGGTGAGCTGGCGCGGGCCGAGGCGCCGAACCTCCCGGAGGACATCAGGGTGCTGCTCGAAGGTGCCCTGCGCCAGAGTGCGGCGAAGCCCGAGGCGCCGCTCGAGTCCTTGCCCGCACTGCTCGTCTCGCCGCCCTGGACCCGCCCGGTCGAGCAGCGGCCGCAGCCTGTCCCGAAGGTCGTGACCGGCCTCGAGCCCCCGGCGTCGACCCGGGTGGAGTGGACCGAGGGGGAGACCGAGCAGGTCGGGCGGATGAAGCGATCGCCCGTCCCGAGCTTCGACTACGCCAGGGCGGCGGCCCAACTCGCCGACGCCATCGCTTACGGCGACCACAACATCGGCGCCTACGGGGCGACGGAGCTGTTCCTGTCCGGGCCGGTGGAGGAGCACAGGGCACTGCTGCGCCAATGGCGTCCCGAATTCGAGGACTCGGCCAAGCAGTGGCTCTGGCCCATCCTCGAACGCTTCGATGTCGACGCCGTCCCCGCGCTCCTCCACGCCGCCCGACACGGCGGGCCGGTCAAGGCCGAGGGGTCGCTGCTCCCCGTCCTCGACCTCGACGTGGCGCGTCTCGTGGCCGACTGGCTGCTGCGGCTCAAGACCGGCCGAACGCCCGCGCACGCCTGGCTGGATCGGCACGGTGCGGACGCCGCCCTGCTGCTCATACCCGACGCCGTCGGCACGCCTGGCAAGCCCCGCACCGCCGCCGAAGGCGCGCTGCGGTACCTGGCCGCAGGCGCGGTGCCCGACCTGGTCGAGCTCGCCGCGTCCCGGTATGGCGAGGAGGCGGCCGACGCGGTGCGCGTGGTGCTCGGGGACGGGCCGGCCGCGCCGCTCCCGCCGGTCACGGCGCCGGCACTGCCGAAGTGGCTGGACCCGGCGGCCCTGCCGCCGATCGCGCTGCGCGGGGGAGAACAGGTGCTGCCGGAGAGCGCGCACCGCCACCTCCTCGCCGCCCTCGCGCTTGCGATGTCGGCTTCGAGTTCGACCTCGGCATCAGCGTCCTCAAGGTCGGCATCGGCTGTATCGCAGGAGCCGTACCCCGGGTTCGCCGACGCGCTCGCCGCCGCCCTGGCCGCGCTGGACCGCACCGAACTGGCCGAATCCGCCTGGCAGGCCTTCCTCGCCTGGCGGTCCATGGGCCACCCGGCCCAACAGGCCTGGGTGCTCGGCGCGCTCGGCCTCGTCGGCGACGACACGACCGTCGCCCGGCTGGTCCCGGTGATCAATGCCTGGCCGGGCGAATCAGGGCACCACCGTGCGGTGGCGGGCCTCGAGGTCCTGGCCGCCCTCGGCACCGACTACGCGGTCTCGCGCCTGAACGAGATCGCGCAGCGGGCGCAGTTCAAGGCCCTGAAGGAGCAGGCGCGCACGAAGATCGCACAGATCGCCGCGCAGCGTGGGCTCACCGGCGAGCAGCTCGCCGACCGGCTCGTGCCCGACCTCGGCCTGGACGCGGACGGCGGCCTCTGGCTGGACTACGGCCCGCGCCGGTTCCGGGTCGGTTTCGACGAGAACCTCAAACCCTTCGTCACCGACGCGGCCGGGGCTCGCCGCAAGGATCTCCCGGCGCCCAACGCCAAGGACGACGCGGAGCTCGCCGCGGCCGCGCGGGCGCAGTTCTCCGCGCTCAAGAAGGAGGCCAGGGCAGTGGCGGCGGACCAGATCCGCCGGTTCGAGTACGCCCTGGCCGATCAGCGCTCGTGGACGGCCGCGGAGTTCACCGGCCTGCTGCTCGGCCATCCGCTGCTGCGCCACCTGGTGGGCCGGCTGCTGTGGGTGGCCGAGGTCGACGGGACCCGCACCGGCTTCCGCGCCGCTGAGGACCTCAGCCTGGCCGACGTCGAGGACGCGCCGTTCGCCCTGCCCTCGACCGCGACCGTGCGCCTGGCCCATCCGCTGCTGTGGCCGCAGGGACTGACCGCGTGGAGCGAGATCTTCGCGGACTACGAGATCCTCCAGCCCTTCGACCAGTTCGGCCGCGAGGTGCACGCGCTCACCGACGAGGAGAAAGCCGGCTACCGGCTCGTCCGGTTCGAGGGCCGCACGGTGCCCATCGGCCGGATCCTCGGTCTGACCAAACAGGGCTGGCGGCGCTCGCCCGCCATGGACAACGGCATCGAGAACTGCGTCACCCGGAGCATCGACGAGAACCGCTACCTGGTGATCGACCTCGACGACGGGATCCCGGTGGGTATGGTCGGCGAGGAGTGGGCCGCCGAGCAGACCCTCGACGCGGTCTACCTCTCCACCCGCGCGGAGGCCCACCACGCGGGGTACCAGGACAGCGGCCTGCGCTTCGCCGACCTCGACCCGCTCACCGCCTCAGAACTGCTCAGAGTACTGACCATGCTGGTGGAGTGACCGGGCCGATCGAGCGGGCCGCACCCGGCGCGGCCCGCTCAACCCGCAGACAGCACCCTGATCGGGGCTCCGTCCAGGAAGGCCGCGATGTCCGCCACGACCTCGGAGTAGAAACCGCGGTAGTTGCGCTCGCTGACGTAGCCGAGGTGCGGGGTGGCCAGCACGTTCGGCAGCGTGCGCAGCGGGTCGCCGGCGGGCAGCGGCTCGGTTTCGAACACGTCGAGCCCGGCCCCGGCGATCCAGCCCTCGGTCAGGGCCCGCAGCAGCGCGGCCTGGTCCACGATCGGGGCGCGGGAGGTGTTGACCAGGTAGGCGTCCGGGCGCATCGCGCGCAGCTGCTCCTCGCCGACCAGGCCGCGGGTGCGGTCCGAGAGCACCAGATGGATCGAGACGAATTCGCTCGCGGCGAACAGTTCCTCCTTGCTCGCGGCGAGCCGTGTCCCGGCCTCGGCGGCACGCGCCTCGGTCAGGTTCTGGCTCCAGGCCAGCACATCCATGCCGAAGGCCGCGCCGAGCCGGGCGACCTGCCCGCCGATCCGGCCGAGGCCGAGCAGGCCGAGCGTGCTGCCGCTCAGGTCCCGCCCGAGCGTGGACTGCCACGGCCCGCCCTCGCGCAGCGACCGGTTCTCCACCGTCAGCTGCCGGGCGAGTCCCAGGATCAGAGCGAACGTCAGCTCCCCGGTCGAGGTGGAACTCCCGGCCGTGCCGCAGACCGTCACCCCGGCCGCGTTCGCGGCGGCGACGTCGATCGAGGCGTTGCGCATCCCCGTCGTCACCAGCAGCCGCAGCCGCGGCAGCCGCGCCAGCAACGGCGCGTCGAACGCGGTCCGCTCCCGCATCGCCACCACGATCTCGCAGTCCGCCAGCGCCTCGACGAGCTCGTCCCGGTCGGCGATGTGCTCGTGCAGCACCCGCACCGCCGCCCGGCTCTCGATTCCGCTCCAGTCCGCGGAATGCAGCGCGGCGTCCTGATAGTCGTCGAGCACGACGCAGTTCAAGGTCATTGGCTACGTATATCACCGGACGCAGTGGCCCGACGTCGGCAGACGCCGGGCCACACCGGGTACCTGCCCGGTCGCGCTACGGTTCGGTCGGCGGCGGATCCGCTGTTGTCGTGTCCGGCGGCGTCTCCGTGATCACGGTCTCGGCCGAAGCCGCGGCCGAGGTCGCGGCCAGCACGCCCGCGCTCTCCGTCGCGGTCTCCGCGGCCAAGCCGATCTGCGCGTCCACGTCGCCGATGTATCCCAGCGCCTCCTGGTCCGGCAGCCGCACGGCCAGCGCCCAGAAGTAGATCAGCAGGCTGAACACGGCCACGATGCCCAGGTCGTACCACTGCGGGATCCGGTCGGTGGCGTAGCACTGCGTCGTGGAGGCCGGGCCGCTGTTGCAGTACCGGCCCTGCCAGGACACCACGCCCATGCCGATCAGGTAGACCGGCAGCCACTGCGCGGCCTTCCAGTCCAGCCGCGGCAGGTGCGGGTTGAGCTTGAACAGGAAGTTCGCCCCGATCAGCAGGTAGCCGATGACGATCGCGTAGCCCAGCTTCTGCAGCGTGTCCCAGCCGGACCAGTAGATGATCAGGCCGGCCACCACGAAGGCGAGCGGCGAGATGAACTGGCCGCCGCCGAGACGGAACGGCCGGTACCGGTCGCGGTCCTGTCGGCGCAGCGCGGCGAAGGCCAGCGGCGCCCCGGCGTACATCAGCACACTGGCCGAGGTGACGAAGCTGACCAGGGACTTCCAGGTCGGGAACGGCAGGAACGCGATACAGCCGATGACGAAGGCCACCAGCAGCCCGAACCAGGGCACCCGCCGCTTGTCCGTCTTCTCGAACAGCGTCGGCACGTAGCCGTTGCGGGAGAGCCCGTAGGAGACCCGGGAGGACGCGGTGGTGTAGATCAGGCCCGTGCCGGAGGGCGAGATGATCGCGTCGATGTAGAGGATCGCGCCGAGCCAGCTCAGCCCGATCAGCGTGGCCAGGCCCGCGAACGGTCCGGCGTCGCCCTTGAACGACAGGTTGGCCCAGCCGTGCGCGAACGAGGACGAGGGCAGCGCCGCGATGAACACCACCTGCAGCAGGATGTAGACCGCGGCGCCGATCAGGATGGAGCCGATCACCGCGCGCGGGATGTCCTTCTGCGGGTTGCGGGCCTCGCCGGCCAGCTGGTCGGCCTGCTCGAAGCCGAGCAGCGCGAACATCACACCGCTGGTGGAGACCGCGGAGAGCACGCCCTCGGCCCCGGTCGGGGCGAAGCCGCCCGCGCCGAAGTTGGAGGTGTGGAAGTGCGAGACCGCGAGCACGATGATCACGAAGACCGGGACCGCGAGCTTCCACCAGGTCGCGGCCGAGTTGGTGTGCGCGAGCCAGCGCACGCCGAGGAAGTTGATCACCGTGAACAGCGCCATCAGCGCGATCGCGACGAGCAGCCCCTGCCAGGTCAGCTGCCGTTGCTCTTCTCCAGCCAGGTCAGGTGCACCGAGGCGTACTTGATCGTGGCGTAGACCTCGATCGGCGCGACCGCCACGGCCTGCAGGTAGGAGAACCAACCGAAGGACGCCCCGGCCACCGAGCCGTACGCGTAGTGCGGGAACCGGCCGGTGCCCCCGGCCACCGGATAGGTGCCGCCGAGTTCGGCGTGCACGAGGGCGAGGATGATGATCGCGACCGCGCCGATGCCCCAGGACAGGATCGCCGCGGTGCCCGCGGCCTGGGCGGCGTAGAGCGCGCCGAAGAGCCAGCCGGAACCGATGATCGAGCCCATCGAGGACCAGGTGAGTCCGATGAACCCGATTTCACGCTTGAGGGCGATGCCGCCGGGCGCGCCGCGCGCGAAACCGGCATCAGAGTGCGATGACATTACCGTGGATCACCTCACAAGATCGGCCAAAGCGGTATACCCGGGCCAGTGGGTGCAAAGTAGGGCGTTCGCGGCGTCTCGGCCAGGTCCCTGACGCGGACGCGCGACCAGTGGTCCCGGCGGCACGCCGAACGGTCCCCGCGGGGGGTGGCGTGCGCGGGGCGGGAGCATGGCGGAAAGGTGGCGCGAGCAGGTCGCGAGCACGGCGCGAGCGGGTCGCACGGTGCGGCCGGGCGGGCGGATCCGGCGCGATGATAACGCTTTGACCCTGCCGCCGCCGGTGGCCTACCGTGGGCCCCCGACGTGAACCACAGCTCGAATATAAGAGGTCCGGCTCAGGCCGGGGAGGGGGGCGGGCGCGTGGCGGCCACCAAGCTCAACCAGATCATCGCCGTGGAGAAGGGCGTCAAGAGCAAGTCGTTCTCCGAACTCACCGAGGCGCACCACCAGCTGCTCAAGCCCGCCCTGCTCTCCGGCATCGCGCGCACCTACCAGCCCAAGGACGACGAGGGCGAGCAGCTGCCGCCCGAGTCCACCCGGGTCCAGGTCAAGGCCGAGGACGTGCTGCAGCGCACCGCCGCCTCGCTCACCCGCCTGTTCGACGTGACCGCGACCAAGGACTGGGCCAACTGCGTGGCCAAGGCGGACGTGGCCGTGGACGGCCGGGTGCTGGTCAAGGACGCGCCGGTGACCTACCTGCTCTTCCTGGAGAAGCAGCTGACCGACCTGCACACCTTCGTCAAGAAGCTGCCGGTCCTCGACGCCGCCGAGTCCTGGGCGCTCGACGCGTCCTCGGACAGCTGGAAGACCGACGCGGTGCAGACCTACCGGACCAAGCGGGTGCCGCGCAACCACGTCAAGGCCGAGGCCACCGAGAAGCACCCGGCGCAGGTCGAGGTCTACTACGAGGACGTGACCATCGGCTACTGGACCACGGTGAAGTTCTCCGGCGCCCTGCCCGCCAAGCGCGTCAACGAGCTGCTCGAGCGGGTGGAGAAGCTGCAGCAGGCGGTGAAGTTCGCCCGCGAGGAGGCCAACGGCACCGAGACCACC
The DNA here is from genome assembly GCF_018139695.1 of Actinospica durhamensis. Lineage (GTDB taxonomy): Bacteria > Actinomycetota > Actinomycetes > Streptomycetales > Catenulisporaceae > Actinospica > Actinospica durhamensis. The sequence continues at coordinate 11,793 of NZ_JAGSOG010000239.1, forward strand.
GACCAGCGTGTCGGCGAGGCGGTGTTCGGCTACCTGTTCGGCTGACACCCCGTCGGCGCCGACTCGTCTGCCCGACCCGTCGGCGCCCTACAGACTCCTTCCCGGCTGAGCCCCGGGAAGGCGGCGCGCAAGCGCAGACTGAAACTCAGAGAGAAGACTGACGAAGCCGCGTCACGGTGCAGGTTCGAATCCTGCCCCCGGCACCACAGGCCGGGGTGGCCCAAGGGCAGAGGCAGCCGCGGCCCTCAACAGCAGACTATCGCTCGAGACTCGGTCATCGCCGCTCAGTCCCGAATCGAACGGACGTGGACGGACACGTGTGATGCCGGTTCGAATCCGGCCCGCCGCTCTCCCTGCGGCGGTAGGCCTAATGGAAAGGCCGCGCGCCTGATCAGAATGATCCACGCCCTTAAACGTGTCGGGGCACACGATCGAGCGGCACCCGGCGACCGCAGCCGCGCAACGCGCGTGGCGCGGCCCTAAGGGAACCAGGATCCCGGTGGATGGACACTCCACCGGGATCCGCCCCTTTTCCGGCCCGCCGCCGGACGATTCCGGGTCAGGCCTTGAGCCGGTAGTGATAGCTGTGCGAGAGGCCGAATCCGACGCCGGCGTAGAGTCGGCGCGCGGCGTCGTTCTCGTCCATCACCTGCAGATACATCTCCTCGGTGCCGCGGGCCGCGGCCCAGCGGGCGCCGACGTGCAGGATCCCGGTCGCGATTGCCCGCCGCCGGTGTGCGGGGTGCGTGGCCATGCAGAACACCCCGGCGCAACCGGGAGCGGCCACGACGAGTCCCATGCCGACGACCTCGTCGCCGTGTTCGACGCTGAGGTAGGCCGCGGGGCCCGGGATCCTCGTCAGCACCAGGTCCGCCGTCTCCCGGCCGTTCTCGTGGTTGTCGAGGGCGACGAAGGCGTCCAGCCACGCGCGGGTCGGGTGCTGCGCGACGGTCACGCCGAGGGGCGTCGCGGGAGCGGACTCCTTGATCACGGTGCCGACCGGTGCGACCCATACCTGAGTCGCCGCACCCCTCTGATACCCGCGCTCGGCGAGCAGCGCGTCCAGCTCCGCGTGTTCTTCGGCGGGCGAGACCTGGATGCAGACCGGCATCCCCCGCGCCGCATAGAACTCCTCGACCCCCGGCAGGCCTGACAGGACCGTTCGTCCCCGTGTCTGTGGCAAGGCCGAGTTCGACCGGCGGCGCGGCACGCCGGGTGTGTGGCGCAGCAGCCATCCCTCCTTCTCCACGGCCTCGGTGGCCGGCCACGCCTGCGTCGCGTACTGCTCGATCTGCCACGTGTCGGTCAAGGTGCTCTCCTGTGCGTCTGCGGGCATGGACAGCCGGATCGGCGCGAGCCGGACCCGGGTCCCGTCGGCTGGTGCACGCCGAAGGGGCACTGGCAGGATGGCGCGGAAGGATCACTAAGGTCCACCACGAATTTCTTCACAGACCTCTAAGGAGCGCTTGATGTTGGATCCGGTGCGGCTCCTGCTGCTCCGGGAGCTCGCGGACCTCGGGACCATGACGGCGGTCGCCGCCGCCTGCGGCTACACCTCCTCCGCCGTCTCCCAGCAGCTCGCGGTGCTCGAACGCGAGGCGGGGGTGCGGCTGCTTGAGCGGGTCGGCCGCCGAGTCCGGCTCACTCACGAAGGACAGCGCCTGGTGGCGCACGCCCGCATCGTGCTCAGCGCGCTGGAGAGCGCGGAGCGCGATCTGCGTGCCGCCGACACCCCGCGCGGGCCGACCGCCCTCGCGTGCTTCTCCACCTTCGCCGCGGTCTACGTGATCCCCGCCCTGGTCGCCGCCCGCGAACAGTACCCTGACCTCCACATCTCGCTGCAGGAACTCGAGCCGCCCGAGGCCCTCGCCGCCCTGCGTGCGCGCAGCTGCGAAGTAGCCGTCTGCTACAGCTACAACCTCACCCCCGCCC
>NZ_JAGSOG010000023.1 GCF_018139695.1 Actinospica durhamensis
AGCTGTGTATAAGAGACAGCGTCGTCACCGCTCCCCCGCTGCGGCAGCCGGTCGGGTAGATCCCGGATAGCTCTCCGATAGCAGTGGTCTGACGCCGCAGGGCCTGGTCCGAGGACCAGGCCCTGCGTGGTGTGCGCTCGATCGCGATCACGGCTCGGCATCAGGCGTGCTGGTGCACCCCGCGCCCCTTGACCAGGCCGAAGGCCGCGCCGAGCGAGACCACGCCCATGCCGACGACGGCCGTGATCCCCTGGGCGCCTTCGAGGGCGAAGCCCGCGGACACCGCGACGAGCAGGTTGAACACGAACAGGAACCACAGCGTGGAGCGCCGGCGCAGGAACGACTTGATCGGGTCCCTCTTCGCGAGAGCGGTGCCCGCGGCGAGCGAGAGCAGGATCCCGCCGAACGTGGCCGCCTGCTTGCCGGTGCCGTCCAGGACGGAGCCGGCGCCCACCGTGGCGGCCATGCCGGCGGCGAAGCCCAGCCACTGCAGGATCGAGGAGATACGCGCGTTCATCGTGTGTCCTTTCGTCGGGCCCGTCGCGTCCGTTCGCGGGAATCGCTTGCGTTCTTCCTCCAGCCTGTCAGCGGGGGCTCGTCGTCACGAGGGGGCGCACTCCCGAACCCGGGGTGTAGCGCGCTACACCCCCGATCCGGGGCCGAACGCGGAAAACGGCCAGAGCCCGCCGGGATGACGGGCTCTGGCCGGGGCGCCCCAGATGGGATCGCCGCAGTTCAGGCCATACCTCGGATCGCCTCGACGACGGTTTCGGCCGTGGATCCGGCCGCGAAGAGCTGGCGGGCCTGGTTGAGCGCCCGGACCCAGTTGACGGTGACCGCACCGCACGCGGCACCGTTCGCGTCGGCGTGCACGACGGCCGTGCGCCCGTCCGCCTCGAGGTCGCCGATGACGACCGAACTGCCCTCGGGATCGCGCCAGCCGACGGCGTTCACCTTCCAGTCGTACTGGTCGGACCACACGTAGTCGGTGGACTCGTAGGCCGCCTGCGCACCCTGCGTGATGGCGATGGCGACGTAGCGTGCCTGGTCGCCGGCATTAGTCCAGTGCTCGGCGCGGATGTGGAAGCCTCGGCCCGGGTGCGGCCAGCGGGCGACGTCGCCGACCGCGAACACGTCGTCCACCCCGACCGCGCGCAGGAAGCCGTCGGTGACGACGCCGTTGTCCAGCTTGAGGCCGGAGCCGGCGAGCCACTCGGTGCACGGGACGGACCCGATGCCCACGACGGCGGTCGAGGCCGCCAGGCGCTCCCCGTCGTCGAGTTCGACGATGAGCCGCCCGGCCTCGCCCTCGATGCCCACCACGCCGACGCCGAACCGGGTCTGGGCGCCGTTGCGCAGGTGCAGGTCCACGAGGCTGCTCGCGATCTCGGGACCGACGAGTCGGGCCATCGGCTCCGGGACCGGGTCCACGACCGTCACGGCGCAGCCGAATCCGCGCGCCGCGGCCGCGATCTCGGTGCCGATGAACCCGCCGCCGACCACGACCACCGGCTCACCGAGCGCGAGCCGCGCGGCGATCGCGCGGGAGTCCGCCAGTGTCCTGAGTTGGTAGACCCCTGACGAGGGCTGCCAGGGAGAGGGCCGCGCCACGGCTCCGGTGGCGATGACGAGCACGTCGTAGGACACGCTCGTGCCGTCGGCGAGGCGGACGAACCGCGCCGTGGGGTCCAGTTCGACCGCGGCCGAGCCGAGCAGCAGCTCGATGGCGAGCGCGTCGAGTTCCGCCGGATCGATCAGCCGGACCGCGTCCACCGAGGACTCGGACCAGTCGCCCTTCAGCAGGTGCTTCGAGAGCGGCGGGCGATCGTAGGGCAGCTCGGTCTCGGCGCCGATGAGCGTGATCGGGCCGGTGTGGCCCTGGGCCCGCAGCCCCTGTGCGGTGCGGGTTCCGGCGAGCGAGGCGCCGACGATGACGACGTGGCGCTCCGTGGCTGTTGCGGTCATCGTCCGAGTCCTCCAGCTGCCGTGAGCATGTCCGCCCGGTCGTGGAGCTTGACCCGCTCCCGGCCGGTGGCTTCGCCGAGTTTCAGTTCGGCGGCCTCGATCGCGAGCCATCGGCTCCAGTCCACCACCGCCACGCCGCGCGAGCGCAGCAGTTCGTCGATCGTCTCGGCGCCGGCGCCGCGTTCCGAGAGCGCGTCCGCGTCGGCGAGGATGGCCGCGGCGGTCTCGCTGGCACACAGGCGGTTCGTCCCGATGACGCCGCTCGGCCCGCGCTTGGCCCATCCGACCACGTACAAGCCGGGGACGGCCTGCTCGCCGTCCACCACGCGGGAGTCGCGGTGCGGGATGGTCCCCGTCGATTCGTCGAACGGGACGCCGGGCATCGGTACGCTGCGATACCCGACGGCGGGCAGCACCAGTCCGGCTTCGAGCTCTTCGACGACCGCCGGATCCGTCGTCCTGGCCAGCCGGACGGCCGTGACGGCCGCGGACGCGTCGCCGACGAAGCCCACCGGCGTTCGGTTGAACAGGAACCGGATCGCGCGCTCTCGACCCTGCGGTTCGCGATCCGCCAGCTTCCGCAGCGACGCCACCAGGCGCGCGGCGGCCGGGGTGCGCGCCAGGCCGGCCTGCTGCGCGTCCGAGAGCTCCAGCTCCTCGGGCGAGACGATGACGTCCGCGCCCTCGACCTCGCCCAGCTCCACGAGCTCCTTGTTCGTGAACTTCGCCGAGTCCGGGCCGCGCCGGCCCACGATGCAGACCTCGCGCACCGCGTGGCCGGCTAAGGCCTCGATGACGTGCGCGGGCACATCGGTGCGGCGCAGTTCGTCCGGGGTGCGCACCAGCATGCGTGCGACGTCGAGGGCGACGTTCCCCACCCCGACGACGACGGCGCGAGCCGCGGCCAGCAGGGAGGTGTCGAAGGCCGCGTCCGGGTGCCCGCTGTACCAGGACACGAAGTCACGCGCCGCGACGACGCCCGCGAGCTGTTCGCCCTCGACGCCCAGCCGGCGGTCCAGCGGAGCGCCGGAGGCCAGCACGACGGCGTCGTAGTGGGCCCGCAGCTCGTCGATCGTGACGTCGGCTCCGACCGTCACGTTGCCGAGGAAGCGCACGCCCGGGGCGTCGAAGACCTCGCCGAGCGAGGCGGTGATGGACTTGATCTTCTTGTGGTCGGGCGCGACGCCGTAGCGCACCAGGCCGAACGGGGCGGGGAGGCGTTCGAACACGTCCACCGCGACCTCGCGGCCGGCCTCCTCGGCCAGGATCTGAGCGCAGAACGCTCCGGCGGGCCCGGAGCCGACGACGGCGATGCGTAGCGCGCCCACCGTCAGTCCGCCTTGCGCGGAAGCTCGGCCACGTACGCGACGTCCCGGTCGATCAGTCCGAGCTTGCGGGCGCCCTTGGGCGCGGCCATGCCCTCGAAGAACTCCGCGTTGAGGTCGAGGAAGGGCTCGTCCGCCTCGCTCAGGTCCGCGTCGTAGCGGATGGCCGAGGTGGGACAGACCTCCTCGCACGCGCCGCAGTCGATGCACTGATCGGGGTTGATGTACATCATCCGGCCGCCCTCGTATATGCAGTCCGCCGGACACACCACGATGCAGCTCTTGTCCTTGACATCGACGCACGCCTGCGTCACCACGAAGGTCACGTCTACTCCCTGAGCCATTTCTTCTAACGGAACGATCGATCCTTTTAACGCGTCAGTGTCGTACGCATCGCACCGGGTGTCAAGCACCTGTACAGGAGGCTTGACGTCCCGTTCGGGGGCGTGCGACGCTCGTCGCATCATGACAACGAAACATGTGTTCCGTTGTTTGCAACACATGTGGCTCGGTCACACACCGAGCACAGAGCCATGAGGGGACGCATCCTGATGACTGGAGAGCGGGTCGCCGTCGTCACCGGCGGGGCCGCGGGCATCGGCCTGGCGATCGCCGAGCGCCTGGCGCGGGACGGATTCAAGATCGCCGTCCTCGACGTCGCGGACGGCGCGGCGCGGCAGGCCGCGGAGGCGATCGAGCAGGCCGGCGGGACCGCGCGGGGCTACCGCGCCGACGTGAGCGACCGGGACCAGGTGGACGACGCGCTCGCCGCCGCCCGCCTCGAACTCGGACCGCTGGCCGCCGTCGTCGCCAACGCCGCGATCGCCCCGCAGCAGCCGTTCCTCGAGATGACCCTCGAGCAGTGGAACGGCACCCTGGCGGTCAACCTGACCGGGACCTTCAACGTCGTGCAGAGCGCGTTGCCCGACCTGCTCGAGGCGGGCTGGGGCCGGGTCGTGCTGATCTCCTCCTCCAGTGCCCAGCGCGGCGCGCCGAGGATGGCGCACTACGCGGCGTCCAAGGGCGGGCAGATGGCGCTGACCAAGGCCCTCGCGGTCGAGTTCGCCAAGTCGGGCGTCACGGTCAACACGGTCGCGCCGTCCTCGATCGACACTCCGAGCGTGCGCAAGAAGCGCGACGCGGGCGCCATGCCGTCGGCGGAGGAGATGGCCAAGTACATTCCGGTCGGACGGATGGGGACCGGCGCGGACATCGCCGCCGCGGTCTCCTATCTCGTCTCTGACGAGGCGTCGTACGTGACGGGTCAGACCGTCAGCGTCAACGGCGGCTCCTTCATAGGGTGATGCGACGATGACACAGCCACAGCCACAGACCCGGCCCCGTATCGCGCCGCGTCCGGTCGAGGACTGGACCGACGAGGTCGACGAGGCCTTCTCCGCGCTACGCGCCCACGTGCCCGGCGGCCAGGCCGGCGCACCCGACGGGCCGCCGGTGCGTCCGCGTTCGAACATCCTGGGCATCTACGCCTGGCATCCGGCGCTGGTGCGCGGCTGGATGCCGTTCTCCAACCACCTGCGCCACTCCACGCTCTCCGACCGGATCCGCGAGATCGCGATCATCCGCACGACCTGGCTCGGCTTCGGCGAGTACGAGTGGGCGCAGCACGTGCGGATGAGCCGGGCCGGCGGCTACCTCACCGACGCGGAGATCGACGCGCTCGCGCAGGGTCCCGGGGCCGACGCGTGGTCGGCCGCCGACGCCGCGGTGGTACGGGCCGTCGACGAACTGTGCGCGGACAAGAACATCTCCGACGCGACCTGGCAGGACCTCGAGGAGCAGTTCTCCCGCGAGCAGCTCATCGACTTCGTCTTCACCGTCGGCACGTACGACATGCACTGCATGGCGTTCAACGCACTCGGGTTGGAGCTCGAAGACGGCATGGTCGGCTTCCCGGACGACCACCGGCGCGGACGTTGAGCACCGTGGTGCGCCGGGGATCGCTGCGCTGGGCGGTGAAGACCTCCTTCGTGCACTACGTCCGGATGGTCGCGGCCGGCAGTGTCGAAGTGCTCGACGGTGCGCAGGCGAGCCCTGACGGTGTCTTCGAGTTCCCGTTGTCCGAGGCCTCGGAAGGGGCCTCGGGCCGGGTGCTGCGCTGCGCCGGGGCCGTGCGGTTCTCGGCGCACCACGGATTCCTCGAGGTCGACCTGCGCGACCTGGAACTGAGCCTGTCGGCGAACGGCGGCGAGCTGAGCATCGCAGGCCCCGAAGGCGGCAGGACCGCCATCGCCACCACGGACCCGCTCGCCCCGGCGGCCGAGCCCGGGCTGATCCGCTGGACGGGCCTCGTCCCACGGCTGACCGAGGCCGGGGTGGAAGTGTTCGGAAACGTCTATCCGGCCGGGACCGAGATGGCCCCGCTCGAAGCCCTCGTCCTGCTAGATTGACAGGCCATGCCCCCCTCCTCGCCCGAGCGACCTGCCCGTCGCAGCAACGCGCGGACCAGCGGAGAGCGCAAGAACGTCCGCGGAGAGGCGACGCGCCAGCTCATCCTCACCGCGGCCGAACGGCTCTTCGCGGAGCGCGGCATCTCGGCGGTGCCGCTGCGCGACATCGGCATCGAGGCCGGCCAGCGCAACCACGCGGCGGTGCAGTACCACTTCGGCGAACGCGACGAGGTGGTCCGGGCCATCATGGAGTTCCGCGGCGCCGAGAGCGAGGCCAGCCGCACGGACATGGTCGCCGACCTGATGCTGGGCGGGCGCAAGCCCACCGTCGTGGACGTCGTCAGCGCGTTCGTGCGCCCCCTGGCGATCCACATCAAGCCGGAGAACCACTACCTCGCCTTCCTCTCGCTCTACATCACCGAAGAAGGCGGGTACGAGGGCCTCGGCGAGGTGCGCACAGGCGCGTCCGTCACGACGCTGCAGGCCCTCCTCAGACGGCTGACACCGCAGATCCCGCAGGCGGTGCTGGACGAGCGCTGGTGGACGACCCTGACCAGCGCCGTGCACGCGCTGGCCCGGTACCAGTCGGCCCAGCAGAAGCGCGCGCACCTTCCCGCCACGATAGACGTCCTGATCGAGGACCTCGTGGCGTTCCTCAGCGCCGGACTCACGGCGCCTCTGGCCGAGGGCGATCCGAGGGCCGCGACCACGGGCTGAGTCCCGCTGAGCGCGCTGCCCGGACCCTGGCCGAGGCATGTCCGGACCCTGGCTGAACCCTCGCTGAGCCCTGCCCGGAAGACGGCCGCTGCCCGCGCATCCGATGCTTGACACCCGGTGCGTTGCCCACAACACTAGCGTCATCTTCATTGAAGAGATCGCTCGTTCCGCTGTAAGAAACACTCGCCGGAGAAACACCGCGGCGGGAGGCGACGAGCGGTCCGGCCGGCCGCAGCGACACTCATCTCGGGCTCGGCTTCCCTCGGAGACACGGACGCAGGGAGATCCGCAGCGTCCTGTGCCCAGATCCCGGCTTAGGAGCACACCATCATGGCAACGCCCGTCATCTCACTCGAACGCACCGATCCGTACCACCCGCCGGCCGCGCACCTGGAGATCCTGCGGTCGGACGCGCCGATCAGCCGGGTGCAGCTGCCCGACGGCCGCCGGCTCTGGGCCCTGACGCGGCACGAGGACGTCAGGGCCATGCTGGCCGACCCCCGGTTCAGTTCGGACCGCAGGGACCCGCGCCACCCGAGCCACACGCCGTACGTGGGGCCGGACCACCGGCAGCAGCTGATCGAGATGGATCCGCCGGAGCACACGCAGCTGCGCCGCTCGGTCGTCGGCGAGTTCACCGTGCAGCGCCTGGCCGCGTGGCGGCCGCGGATCCAGCAGATCGTGGACGAGAGTATCGACGCGATGCTGGCCGGCCCGGCCGAGGTGGACCTCGTCGAGGCGCTCTCGCTTCCGGTGCCCTCGAAGGTCATCTCGGAGCTGCTCGGCGTTCCGTACACGGACCACGACTTCTTCCAGGACAACAGCGCCGAGTTCGTACGCGCGGACTCCACGCCCGAGCAGAAGAAGGCCGCGATCGGCAACCTCCAGGGCTATATCGCCGGGCTCGTGCAGGAGAAGGTGAAGTCGCCCGGCGAGGACCTGCTGAGCCGTCAGATCGCGGCCGGGACCGAGCTGGAGGAGCTGCAGGCGCTCGGCTTCCTGCTGCTGATCGCGGGCCACGAGACGACCGCGAACATGATCTCGCTGTCGGTGGCCACCCTGCTGGACAAGCGGGAGCACCTGGCCGCGCTGCGGGAGGACCCGCAGCTCACGGTCGGCGCGGTGGAGGAACTGCTGCGCTACTTCTCGATCGCGGAGATCGGCGCGGCCCGGCTCGCCACCGCGGACATCGAGATCGGCGGCGTGCTGATCCAGGCCGGCGAGGGCGTGATGGGCCTGACCAACACGGCCAACCGGGACCCGCTGGTGTTCCCGGAGCCGGACGAGATCGACTTCACCCGGATGGCGCGCAACCACCTCGCGTTCGGGTTCGGGCCGCACCAGTGCCTCGGCCAGAACCTCGCCCGCCTCGAGCTCGAGATCGTGCTCGCGACGCTGGTACGCCGGATACCGGGCCTGCGGCTCGCGGTGCCGTTCGACGAGATCCCGTTCAAGGAGAAGGGCCCCAACTACGGGGTCTTCGAGCTGAAGGTGGCGTGGTGACCATGCGCATCGTCGCTCAGCCCGACCGGTGCGTCGGCGCGGGACAGTGCGTCCTGGTCGACCCGGAGGCCTTCGATCAGGACGACAAGGACGGGACCGTCATCGTCGTACGGCCGCGTCCCGAGAGCGAGGCGGAGATCGCGCGGGCGAAGGAAGCCGTGAACGTCTGCCCCGGCCGGACCCTCTCGCTCTCGGTCGAGGATTGATCAGGACACGAAGATCGCGAGGGGGCCCGGTCCGCGAAGACCGGGCCCCCTCGCGACGTCATCACCCCGCGCCAGAGCGCTCAGGCGGCGAGGTGGGCCATGAACTTCGCGGCCCAGTCCATCAGGCTCGCCGGCACGTAGTAGCCGTCCTGGGCGTTGACCTCGTCCCAGTGCTCGGCGATCTCCTCGACCGTCGGCACGCCCTCGCCGGCCGAGAGATAGCCGGGGGTGATGCCGAGGAACCACCGGGCGAACCGGTTCGCGCCGGCCACCAGGATCTCCCCGTTGACCGTGCAGTCCTCGTGCGCGAGATAGGCCATCATCGGCGAGACGAGCCCGGTCTGCATGGCCTGCAGTCGCGCCTCGTCCACCGGCGTGGTCGTGATGTTCGGCTTGGCCGCCGAGGTGCTCGGGCGGGTGATCGCGTTGGGCGCCAGGCAGTTGACCCGGATGCCGTGCGGCGCGGCCGAGACCGCCAGGCTCCGGGTGAAGCCGATCAGCGCGCCCTTCGCGGTGGCGTAGGCGAGGTTGTCCGGGAGCCCGAGCATGCCGGTGGAGGTCGTGGTGACCACCCGGCCGTAGCCCTGCTCCACCATGTGCGGCCAGGCGGCCCGGGTGGTGTGCCAGGTGCCGCGCAGGTGCACGTCGAGGGTGCGCTCCAGGTTCTCCGCGTCGGCCTCGGGGAACGTGGCGAACCGGGAGATGCCCGCGTTGTTCACGACGATGTCGATGCGCCCGAACTCGCGCACGGCGGTCTCGACCAGGGCGTGGCAGCCCTCTTCCCGGCCCACGTCGTGGGTGTCGGCCACGGCGATGCCGCCCGCGGCGGTGATCTCCCCGACCACGTCCGTCGCCGGTCCGGCGTCGCTGCCCTCGCCCTCCTTGGTGCCGCCGAGGTCGTTGACGACGACCTTGGCGCCGCGCTGCGCGAGCAGCAGCGCGTGGGCGCGGCCGAGACCGCGTCCGGCGCCGGTCACGAGGGCGACCCGTCCATCGAACCGGAAGTCAGGGGTGGCGTTCATCATTCTCCCTTGAAGGTGACGTTGGCCGAATCTAAGCACGAGAGCTCAGATAGCGCAACGCCCATTCGCCCAGCTCAGAAGATGTCGCCGCTGGATGGTTGACCATTTTGCAGCGCTAGTGCTTACATAAGTACAGCTGTCGCCAGGGCAGCCGAGACCGAGTGGAGTGAGCTGGGATGGCAGGACAGAGCGACAACGGCGTCGATGTCGAGGTGCTGGTGATCGGCGCCGGCGTGGTCGGTATCTACGCGCTCTACCGCGCGCTGGACGCCGGATTCTCCGCGCGGACCCTGGAGGCCGGGGACGGGGTGGGCGGCGTCTGGTACTGGAACAGGTACCCGTCCGCGCGCTTCGACTCCGAGAGCTACACCTACGCCTACATCTTCTCCAAGGAGCTGTTCGACGAGTGGCGCTGGAAGGAGGAGTTCGCCACCCAGCCCGAGATCGAGAGCTACCTCAACTTCGTCGTCGACCGCTTCGACCTGCGCGAGCACATCAGCACCGGCGAGAAGGTGGCCTCCGCCGTGTACGACGAGGCCGGCCGCGCGTGGGTGGTGACGACCGAGAAGGGCACCGTGGTGCGGGCCCGCTGGGTCATCTCGGCGACCGGCGGCCTGTCCGTTCCGCATTACCCTGAGATCGAGGGCCTCGAGGACTTCCGCGGGCGGGCCTACCACACCGGCGCCTGGCCGCACACGCCCGTGGACTTCGCCGACAAGCGCGTCGCCATCATCGGCAACGGCCCCAGCGGCGCCCAGCTGCTGCCCGCGATCGTGGACACCGTCGCGGCCGTGGACCTCTACCAGCGCACGCCGACCTGGACCACCCCGCTCAACAACGCGCCCATCTCGGACGAGCGCCAGGCCTGGCTGAGCGAGCACTTCGACGAGGTCGTCAAGATCCTGACCACCTCGCCCTCGGGCTTCCTGCACGAGCCGGCCGGGAAGTTCTCCACCGCGGACTCGCCCGAGCAGCGGCAGGAGTTCTACGAGAAGATCTGGCGCAGCCCCGGCTTCGCCAAGCTCACCTCGAACTACTACGACATAACCACCAACCGCGAGGTCAACCTCGAGTTCTGCGAGTTCCTGGCCGGCAAGATCCGCTCCATCGTCAAGGACCCGGTCACCGCGCAGCGCCTGATCCCGACCGACCACCTGTTCGGCGCGAAGCGCCCGCCGTTCGTGGCGAACTACTACGAGTCCTTCAACGAGCCGAACGCCTCGCTGATCTCCCTGCGCGAGACCCCGATCGTGCGCGTGGACGCCACCGGGATCGAGACCACCGAGCGGCATCGGGAGTACGACGTCATCGTGTACGCGACCGGCTTCGACTTCGGCACCGGCGCGCTGACCCGGATGGGCGTGCGCGGCCGCGACGGCCTCGACCTGAGCACCGACTGGGAGGACGGCCCGTCCGACTTCGCCGGGTTCAGCGCGCACCGGCTGCCGAACTTCTTCTTCCCGGGCGGCCCGCACGGCGCCGGCGGCGGCAACTACCCGCGCTACTCGCAGGACCAGGTCGACTGGATCACCGACACCCTGGTCTACGCCCGCGAGCACGGCTTCGACGTCTTCGAGCCGACCGAGGCGCAGCAGGACGCATGGATGACGATGATCGAGACTCTGGCGCCGCAGTCCATCTTCTCCGCGGAGCACAGCCACTACTACGGGGCGAACGTCCAGGGCAAGGTGCGCAAGTTCCTGCTCAACCCGGGCGGTCGCGGCAAGCTGCACGAGATACTCGGCGAGATGACCTCGACCGAGGACTACACCGGGGCGTTCACGCAGTCGGCACCGGTGGCGTGACCCGGTTCAGGGCAGGCACCGCCGGATCGCGTCGGCGACGAGTTCGCCGATGAGGACGGCGGTGGCCGCCGGGCCGCGGTGCGGCGCGTCCGGCAGGATCGAGGTGTCGGCCACGCGCAGGCCGCGCACGCCGTGAACGCGTCCGTACTGGTCCACCACCGCGTCCGGATCACCCTCCGGGCCCATCGGCACCGTGCCGCAGGTGTGCTGGGCCGTCCCCAGATGCCCGTGGATCCACGCGTCCAGAGCGTCGTCGTCCTCGAGGATCGCGCGGCCCGGTTCGATGAGGCCGGGCCCGCGGTCCGTGAACGGCGGCGTCTCGACGAGCGCGGCGGCCGCGCGCACCGCTTCGCGCATCCGGCGGCGGTCCTCGGCAGTGCCCAGATATCCGAGGTCGATGTCCGCAGGCGCGAGCGGATCGGCCGAACGCAGCCGCATGACGCCGGTCGGGCGGGGCGTGAGGACCGAGACCAGGAAGGGCAGTGCGGCGCCCGGCACCGCGGTCGTCCCCGCCACCAGACCGGCCATCGGAACCAGGGATTGCAGGATCTCCGCATCGCCCGGCCCGGCGGGCGTGCCGGTGCCGCCCGGCAGCCTCAGGTGAAGGCAGCCGCCGAGCCAGGACTCGCGCGGCTCGCCCCAGTCGTCCTGGTTCCCCCACTCCAGCGCGATCTGGGGATGGTCGCTCAGCCGGGTGCCGAGGGCCGGGGCGTCGCGGACGACCGGTATGCCGAGGCGTTCCAGGTCAGCGCGCGGGCCGATGCCGGAGAGCAGGAGCAGGTGGGCCGAGCCCAGCGCCCCGGCGCTGACGACGACGGTTCCCGCGTCGAGTGTCAGGAGCCTGCCGTCGTGTTCGATCAGCACGCCGGTCGCGCGGCCGGCGGCGAACAGGATGCGTCGGACCGTGCTCTCACCGAGCACGCGCAGGTTCGGCCGGTCGCGCACCTCGGCGCCCAGGTATGTCAGTGCCGTGTTCTTACGCACTCCGTCGACCGCGTTGGACGGCACGGGCCCGAAGCCGGGTGCGGCCTGGTCGTTCTTGTCCGGCTCTTCGGGATAGCCGAGCAGCGATGCCGCGGATCGGAAGGCGGTGGCCGCCGGATGGTCCAGCCCGCCGCGTCGGACGGGCACCGGCCCGCTGCCGCCGTGCACCGGGCTCGCGCCGTAGTCGAGGTCGTTCTCCAGCGCACGCAGGTGCGGCAGGACGCGATCGTAGGCCCACGCGGGGTTTCCCGCCGCCGCCCATCGGTCGAAGTCCTCGCGCCGGGCCCGGACGAAGTAGCCGCCGTTGACCGTCGTCGAGCCGCCGAGCACGCGGCCACGGGGCACCATCCAAGGGCGCTGCGACGTGAGCCGCACCGGCCACAGCGCGACCTGCGCCTGACCGGACACGGCTCCGGGCACCAGCCGGGCGTCGAGCAGCCGCGTGCCGAACTCGTGCGCCGAGCGCGGAGCCGGGCCGGCATCCAGCAACAGGACCCTGCGATCTGCGTCTTCGCTCAGCCGCGCGGCGAGCACGGCTCCGGCCGCCCCCGCGCCCACCACGACGACGTCCGGCACGCCGAAACCGGGCTGCCCGCACCCGGCCGTGGGCCCGATTCCGTTGCGTTCCATGGCTCCACCTCTGCGCACCCGAGGAAAATCCCGCCGCCGAACCTAGACTTTCGGCACTGCATGCCAATACTATCAGCGCATGTCGAACACCTCTTTGCTCACCGCGATGGTGCAAGCCCAGCCCGCCTATCCCGCCCCGCAGGACGCCGCCGAGGCGGCTCCCGCCGACGCCGTCGAGGCCCGCGACCTGATCGAGGCCGACGACCTGGTCGAGGAGATCTCGATCGACGGCATGTGCGGCGTCTACTAGAGACCGGTCTTCTGCCATGACTGCTTCGAAGCCCGCAGGTCCGGCCGCCGCGCCGGGGCTGGACCTGGACCGGGCCTGGACGCTGCACCCGCAGGTCTCCGTCCGGCCCGAGCCGTTCGGCGCGCTGCTCTACCACTTCGGCACCCGGCAGCTCTCGTTCCTCAAGGACCGCAGGCTCCTCGACGTGGTCAGTGCCCTGAGCTCGGCGTCCACGGCCCGCGCCGCCTGCGCGGCAGCAGGCCTGCGGGCCGAGGAACTCCCCCGCTACGCCACCGCGCTGGCGACCCTGGCCCGCTCCTCGATGCTGGTGGAGCCGGCCCCCTCGACGAACAGGACGGTGGCCTCGTGACCGCGAATTCCCTGATGGACGCGCCGGGCATGACGGGCGTGACGAGCGCGGCGGAGACGACGGGCGCGGCGACGCGGGCCCCGGCGCGGCTGGTGGACCTGTTCGAACAGGGCCTGAACTCCCCGATCTGCCTGACCTGGGAACTCACCTACGCCTGCAACCTGTCCTGCGCGCACTGCCTGTCCAGCTCGGGCCGGCGCGACCCGCGCGAGCTGACCACCGCCGAGGCCAAGGCCGTCATCGACGAACTGGAGGCCATGCAGGTCTTCTACGTCAACATCGGCGGCGGCGAGCCCACCATCCGTCCGGACTTCTTCGAGCTGCTCGACTACGCCACCGAGCACCACGTCGGCGTGAAGTTCTCCACCAACGGCGTCCGGCTCACCCCCGAGATCGCGCGGCGGCTGGCCGCCAACGACTACGTGGACGTCCAGCTCTCCCTGGACGGCGCCACCGCCGAGGTCAACGACGCCGTGCGCGGGGCAGGCTCCTACGACACGGCCCTGCGCGCCGCCGCCAACCTGGCCGAGGCCGGGATGAAGAACTTCAAGATCTCCGTGGTCTGTACCCGGCACAACATCCCGCAGCTCGACGACTTCAAGGCGCTCGCCGACCGGTACGGCGCGCAGCTGCGGCTGACCCGGCTGCGTCCGTCCGGCCGCGGCGCGGACGTGTGGGACGAGCTGCACCCGCTGCCCGGCCAGCAGCGCGAGCTCTACGACTGGCTCACCGCGAACGGCGACCAGGTGTTGACCGGCGACTCGTTCTTCCACCTGTCCGCGTTCGGCGCGCCGCTGCCGGGGCTCAACCTGTGCGGCGCGGGCCGGGTGGTGTGCCTGATCGACCCGGTCGGCGACGTCTACGCCTGCCCGTTCGCGATCCACGACGAGTTCCTGGCCGGCAACGTCCGCTCCCCCGGCGGCTTCGCCGAGGTCTGGCGCGACTCCTCGCTCTTCCGCCGGCTGCGCGAGCCGCAGCAGGGCGGCGCCTGCACCTCCTGCTCGTTCTACGACAGCTGCAAGGGCGGCTGCATGGCCGCCAAGTTCTTCACCGGCCTGCCCCTCGACGGCCCGGATCCCGAGTGCGTGCAGGGACATGCCGAGTCCCTGCTCGACGCCCGGCGCGAGGTGCCGAAGCCGTCCGGCGACCACTCCCACTCCCGCACCCGCCGCACCGGTGCCGTCCCGGTCTCGCTGACCCGGCGCCGCACCGACGAGGTGCGCCGTCCGCCCGTCTCCGCCTGCGACGAGTCCCCGCTGGCCGGCTTCCCGCGCACCTGAGCGCGTCACCTCCCCGTACTTCTCCACGAAAGAACGCCCCCATGAGCAAGAACCCCTGGTTCGAAACGGTCGCCGAGGCGCAGCGCCGCGCCGAGAAGCGCCTGCCCGGCTCGGTCTACAGCGCGCTGCTCGCCGGATCCGAGCGCGGCCGCACGATCGACGACAACACCGGTGCGTTCGCCGAACTCGGCTTCGCGCCGCGGGTGGTGGGCCACCACGCGCAGCGCGACCTGACCACGACGGTGCTCGGCATGCCCTCGGCCTTCCCCGTCGTCATCTCCCCGACCGGCGTACAGGCCGTGCACCCGGACGGCGAGGTCGCCATCGCCCGCGCCGCCGCCAACCGCGGCCTCGTCATGGGCCTGAGTTCGTACGCGAGCAAGCCGGTCGAGGAGGTCACCGCGGCCAACCCGAACACCGCGTTCCAGCTGTACTGGTCCGGCAGCCGGGAGACCATGGTGCAGCGGATGGAGCGGGCCAGGGCGGCCGGCTGCAAGGCCCTGATCCTCACCCTGGACTGGTCCTTCTCCAACGGCCGCGACTGGGGCAGCCCGGTCATCCCGGAGAAGATCGACCTGCGCGCCATGCTCCGGCTCGCCCCGGACGTGCTGCCGCATCCCGGCTGGCTGTGGTCCTTCGCCCGCACCGGCCGCATCCCGGACCTGACCACCCCCAACCTCGCCGCCCCCGGCGCCGCCGCGCCCACCTTCTTCGGCGCGTACGGCGAGTGGATGCAGACCACGCCGCCGACCTGGCAGGACGTCAGCTGGCTGGTCGAGCAGTGGGGCGGGCCGCTGCTGCTCAAGGGCGTGAGCCGGGTGGACGACGCGCTGCGCGCGGTGGACGCGGGCGTGAGCGCGATCTCGGTGTCCAACCACGGCGGCAACAACCTCGACACCACCCCGGCGACCATCAGGATCCTGCCGTCGATCGCCGAGGCGGTGGGCGACCGGATCGAGGTGCTGCTGGACGGCGGCGTGCGCCGGGGCGGGGACGTGGCCAAGGCGCTCGCGCTCGGGGCCAGGGCCGTCATGATCGGGCGCGCCTACCTGTGGGGGCTCGCCGCGAACGGCCAGGCCGGCGTGGAGAACGTGCTGGACATCCTGCGCGGCGGACTGGACTCGGCCGTCCTGGGCACCGGCCACGCCGCGGTGGGCGAGCTGAGCCCGGACGACCTGGTGGTGCCCGAGGGCTTCACCCGCACCCTCGGCGCCCCGACCCTTGGCGCCTCTGCCCTCGGCGCCCGCGCGATCGGCGTCTGACCCGTGGCGGCCGACCTGTCCCGCAGCACCTGGCCCCAGGTGCCGCCGTCCGGCGCCACCGTGCTGGTCCCGGTCGGCTCCACCGAACAGCACGGTCCGCACCTTCCGCTGTCCACCGACAGCGTGATCGCGTCTGCCGTGGCCGAGCGGACGGCGGCGCGGCTGGGCGGGTCGAGGTTCGTCGCGCCCGTCGTCGCGTTCGGCAACAGCGGCGAGCACGCCGGCTTCCCGGGCACCGTCTCGATCGGCCACGAGGCCCTGCGCCTGGTCCTGATTGAGCTGGTGCGCTCGCTGGGCCTGTGGGCCGCGCGTACCGTCCTGGTCAACGGCCACGGCGGCAACGTACGCACCCTGAACGAGGCGGTCGGACAGCTGCGCACCGAGGGCCACGCGGTGGCCTGGACCGGCTGCGACTTCCCCGGCGCGGACGCGCACGCCGGCCGGACCGAGACCTCGGTCCTGCTGCATCTGGCGCCGGAGACCGTCGATCTCGCCGCCGCCGAGGCCGGAGAAACCCGACCCATCAGAGAGCTGATGCGACAGCTGGAGGCGGGCGGCGTGCGCGCCGTCGCGGCCAACGGCGTGCTCGGCGATCCGAGCGGGGCCGACGCACAGGAGGGCCGCCGGCTCATGGACGACCTGGTGGACAGGACGGCGCAGCGTATCAGCACCTTCACGGCCAACGACCGCGGCCGGCTGCTCGATCCCACGGCGGCGGGCCGATGAGCTCGTACACGCAGGCGCGCCGCGGCACGGTCCCGCCCCGCCCCTCGGACGCGCCGCTGCCGACCGGATTCTCCCTCGTCCTCGATCGGCACACCGTCGTCATGGACGGAGGCAGGGTCCTGCTGGGCGGCGCACCCGTCACCCGGCTGCTGCGTCTCACCCCCCGTGCCAGGACTCTGCTGTCCGGCCGGACCTTGCAGGTGCACGACGCGGCCGGAGCGGTGCTCGCCGATCGCCTGCTGGAACTCGGCCTGGCGCACCCCGTGGCCCGCGAACTCCCGCTACCCGCCGAGCACGAGGTCACGTACGTGATCCCGGTCCGGGACCGGCCGCGTCAGCTCGACCGGCTGCTCGGCAGCATCGCCCCCGGCAGCGACGTGATCGTGGTCGACGACGCGTCCGTGGAACCCGAGGCCGTGGCCGAGGTCGCGGCCCGGCACGGCGCCCGGCTGGTGCTGCTGCCGGGAAACCTGGGCCCGGCCGGTGCGCGCAACGCCGGACTGGCGAAGGTACGCACGCCGCTCGTCGTCTTCGTGGACTCGGACATCGTCCTCGACGAGGACACCGTGCCCACGCTGCTCAGGCACTTCGCCGACCCCCGGGTCGGCCTGGCCGCGCCCCGCATCACCGGGCTCCACTCGCGGGAGTCGGCCGGCTGGCTCGGCCGCTACGAACAGACCCGCTCCTCCCTCGACCTCGGCGCGCACCCGGCGCTGGTGCGCCCCGGATCGTTCGTCTCCTGGGCGTCCACCGCCTGTGTGGTCGGGCGGGTCGAGGCCCTCGGCGACGGCTTCGACGAGCGGATGCGGGTGGGCGAGGACGTCGACCTGGGCTGGCGCACGATCGCGCGGGGCTGGCGGATGCGCTACGAACCCTCCGTCGCGGCAGCACACGAACACCGGACCGAATTCGTGGACTGGTTCCGGCGCAAGGCCGAGTACGGCACCGGCGCGCAGCCGCTGTCCGAACGCCACCCGCAGTCCGTCGCCCCCGCGGTCTTCGCCCCGTGGAGCGCCGCGACGGTGCTGGCGCTGCTCGCCCAACGCCGCTGGTCCGTGCCGGTCGCCGCGACGATATCCGGCGTGACGGCCGTGCGGATCGCGCGCAAGCTCGGCGAGATCGAGCAGCCGCTGCGCACCGGAGCGCGGCTCACCGCCCACGGCGCGGTCGGCTCGCTCGCCCAGACCGGCGCGCTGCTGACCCGGCACTGGTGGCCCGTCACCGCGGCCGCCTGCCTCGTCTCCCGCCGGGCCCGGCGCGCAGCCGCCGTCGCCGCGGTCGCCGACGTCGTCCTGGAACACCGGAGGGGCCCGGTGGATCTCGACCCGATCCGCTACACCGCGGCCCGCCGCCTGGACGATCTCGCCTACGGCGCGGGCGTGTGGTGGTCGGCGCTGCGCGGCCGCTCCCTCGCCCCGCTGCTCCCCCGGATTCAGAGCCCTTCGGCCACCCGCCGGAAGCCCTCGTCCAGCAGCTCGGTCAGATCCGCCGAGTCCTCCTGCAGCCACAGCTCGTAGGCCGTGACCGAGGTGGCCAGCGCCACGTTGCCGATCAGTACCGGCTCGAGCGCCGAGGTCGAGACCCCGGCACGCCCGGCCGCGAACTCGGCGACGATCGCGCGCCAGGCGTTGTACCGCAGCGTCGAGTCCGCCTGCAGGGCGGGCACGCTGAGGATGAGCGCCATCCGGCGGCGGTGCCACGGGAGCGTGTGCTCGTCGTAGCGGTTGAACTCGACGATGGCCGTGCGCAGCGCCTCCATCGTCGGCACCGACGCGGGGATCGCGGCCAGCAGTTCGCGCAGGTGCGCGAGCTGACCCTCGAAATCCCCCCACACCAGGGCGTTCTTCGAAGCGTAGTAGCGGAAGAAGGTGCGCCGGCCGATGCCCGCGGCGGACGCGATGTCCTCCACCGTCACCTCGTCGAACCCGCGCTGCGCGAACAGCTCGAAGCCGACACGCTCCAACTCCGCTCGCGACGTGGCCCGCGGGCGGCCGTTGCGGCCCCGCGCCTCGTCGAGCTCGCGATCGGCGAGCCGCTCCACCCGAACTCCCTTCGTCCGCACATCATGTGCGTCATGTGCGTCATGTGCCTCGACCTGCACGGTGTACCCCCCAAGATACGCCCTGAGCCGATCGAGGACTCGACCCTGACGCCTGGTGGTTCAGCGACCCTCGTCGGTGGCGCCGGGTAGGCCCGAAGCCGAGGTGAGGAACCTGAGCGCGGTGGAATTGGCCGCGATCAGTGCGGTTCTGACCACCCAGAACGAGTCGACGATCAGTTGGCTGGGCCCCTTCTGAAACGACACCTGGTCCCTCGGCGGCACCACGAGATCGCCCGAGCGCAGGTCGTAGAAGGCGTTGCGCTCGACGTCGAGTCCGATGTCCGGTCCTCGCGAGCTCAGCTGATCGACCAGGGAGCCGGCTTCCAGGCCGGAGGAGTGGGCCAGCTGGCGCAGCGGCTGCGCGAGCGCGTCGGCGTAGAGCTGCATCAGGATTCGATCATGCTGCTCGGCGGGGGTCGGCTCGGACAGCGTGCGGCCCAAGCCGGCCAGCACGTTGGCACCCCCGCGGACCAGGCCGTAGTCCAAGGCCTGCCGGGCCACCCGCAATCCGTTGCCGGCCCGGCGCATCCGGGCCTGCCGGTCCGGCCCTGGGCCGATCTTGACGATCGCGATCCCGGCCTCGAGCCTCCGTACGGTTTCGAACACGCGGTCCGAGGCCGAGTGATCGAGCTCTTCCTGCAGTGCCCAGTAGCGTGCGGTGACGCCGTCGGCCTGCGCGGGAAGGGCGGCGAGGATCGTGGTGGAACGCGTGACGATCGCTTTGCGGGCTTGCCCGAACCAGGTTTCGGCCGACAGTTCGCCCAACTCTTCCGGACGCAGCACGCCACCTCCGGAAATCGCCGCGAGGTCCCGCAGCACCTCATCGGCGCTGACGCGGGCGGCATCGTTCAGCCGCACGGCGGCGACCTGGATCCTTCCCCGGAGCTTCTCGATGGCCATGAATCGCACCAGATCGTCGGCGACGTCCCGCGCGACGACGAGCACGGCGTCCCTGCGTGAGCCGAGGTCGAGCAGAAAGCGACGCACCGGCTCAGCGTCCAGGAGCGTGCCGTCCACCAAGAGCACGCGCGGATTCTCCAGCACCGCTTCGCTGCGGTCGTCGTCGGTGAACAGCTCCGGGTCGACCAGCCCGGCGTCGAAGCTGGTGCCGTTCACGACGTCGAGTTCGAGTCCGGGACTCGGGCCCTGTTCGAGCACGACCTTGCCGAAGAGCCCGGTCCGGTCCATGCCATTGCTGAGGATCTCGGCGATCTGCCGGTCCCCGTCCGCGGCCAGGACTGTCACCTGGAGCACCTGCTCCATCGTCTCGACGGGGACGGCGAAGTGATCAAGTCCCTGAACCGCCGCGATGGCGCAGTAGTCGAAGGTTCGCAGCACCACATCGAGGTCGGCGCCGTCGGCGAGTCTCGCGTGGGCGCCGCGGATGAACGCCTGGGCCAGGGCCACCGCCGTGGTGATCCCGTCGCCGGACCTCTCCGCGACGTTTCCGATCAGGTCGCGGATCAGGGCGCAGCCGACCGCCTGGGCCGGTTCGGCCGGCTGGAAGCGGGCCGCGACGACGCGCGGGTCGGACTCCTGCCAGAAGCCGCCGCCCTCGATCGGGATGAGGTGCTGGGTCCCGCCCGGCCCGAGGGCGGGGACGATGTGGCGGGCCAGGGCGTTGACGCCGTCGAGGGTGGCGTCGAGCGGGCTGCTCGTCCTCGGGCGGTGGCGGGCCGCGGCGTTGCGGCACAGGGCCAGGTTCTGGGCCAGCCCGCTGTTCTTCTGCTGGGGCTCCGGGTGTCCGGCGGCCTGCTGGCGGTGGCGCAGTTCGCCGAAGACCTCGCGCAGCGCGACGAGCTCGGACCCGCCCGGGACCCCGTCTCGCAGGATACTGATCAGGGTTCCGCTGAAGGCGGTGTTGCGCGCCCCGGGCGGGGCGATGGAGGGCGCGTTCGCGGGCGAGGACGCCATCGTGTAGGTGCCTTCGATCTCCACCAGCCCGCCCAGGACGGCCGACGCGTCGCCCATCGCGGCCACCGCCCGCCCGGCGAAGCAGCAGTCGAGTATCAGGATGCGTGTCTTCGCCCGGCTGCCGTGGATGATCCGCCGCATCCGGTCGAATCCGAACGCGGTGTCCTCGACGTACCTGAGCGAGGAGCGCTCCACCGCCAGGTAGAGCGACCCGGGCTGGGCGATCAGGCCGTGGCCCGCGTAGTACACGATCAGGACGTCCTCGGCTTCCTGGGCGAGGTCGGTCAGCGCCACGCCGAGGTCCTGCGGCGACTTCGGATCCGCGATGACGGTGCACACCTCCGGCCGCAGCCCGCCGCGGTCCGGGTCGGTCAGCACCGCCGCGAGGTCGGTGAGGTTGTTGGAGATGGCGGCGATACCCGTGAGTTCGCGTTCCTCGTACTGCGACGCGCCGATGAGCACGGCCCGGGAACGGTGCGGATCGGGCAGCCTGACCGTCGTCACCGCTCCCCCTTCTTCCCCTCGGCGGCGGGTACCGCACCAGCATGGCACCCGGGCGGGCCTCAGTGCCCGGATTCGCGCGCGGAGCATCCTTCCGGGCGCAGCGGGTAGGGCACGAAGGTGCTGGCGTTCTGGTCGATGCGCAGCGTGCGCCCGAGCGGCGGGACGGCGCGCTGCGGGCAGGCGTCGCGCTCGCAGGTCTTGCAGCCGAGGCCGATCGGGGTGGCCGCGGACTCGTCGACCAGGTCGAGGCCGGCCGAGTACACCAGCCGGGAGGCGTGGCGCAGCTCGCAGCCGAGGCCGATGGCGAAGACCTTGCTCGGTCTGGCCCAGCCGCCCGGGGCGCGCACCACGGTGCGGGCGGTCCACAGGTAGCGGCGGCCGTCGGGCATGGCCGCGACCTGCACGTGTACCCGGCCGGGGGCGGCGAAGGCCTCGTAGACGTTCCACAGCGGGCAGGTGCCGCCGCTGCGGGAGAAGTGGAAGTCAGTGGCGGACTGCCGCTTCGAGACGTTCCCGGCCCGGTCCACCCGGACGAAGGAGAACGGCACCCCGCGCCGCCCCGGACGTTGCAGGGTGCTGAGGCGGTGGCAGACGGTCTCGTAGCCGACGCCGAAGTGGTCGGCCAGGTGCTCGAGGTCGTAGCGGGCCTGCTCGGCGCGCTCGTGGAAGACCCGGTAGGGCAGCACCAGCGCGGCCGCGTAGTAGTGGGCGAGACCGATCCGGATCAGCGTGTGGGCCTCGGATCCCGGCTCCACCGGCTCGCGCTCGGTCAGCTCGCTCAGCAGCGCGTCGTGCTCGAGGTAGGCGAGCTGGGTGGCCATCCGGAAGGCCTGCTGGCCCGGGCGCAGCCGGACCGACAGACGCAGGGTCCTGCGTCCCGGGTCGAAGATGTGCAGCCGGTCGCGGTCGTCCAGGTCGCCCACCTCGACGCGGACGCCGTGCCGCTCGGAGAGCCGCTCCTCCAGGCCGGAGCGCACCTCGCCGCGGCGCAGCCCGATCCGCGCGGCGAGCCGCTCCGCCTCCCGGTCCAGCTCGTCGACGTAGTTGTGCCTGCGGTAGAAGTACTCGCGCACGCTCTCGTGCGGGGCCTGCGTCTCGAGGGCGTCGAGCGCGCCGCGGTCCCCGGCCAGCGCGGCGAGGTGCTCGCCCGCCGCCCGGTTGCGGCGCTGCAGGTCGAGCAGCAGGTTCGCCACGCCGGGCAGGCGTCCGGCCAGTTCCTCCAGGTCCCCGGGCGATATCCGCCCGGCCGTGACGTGCTCGCCCAGCGCGTCGCGCAGGTCCGAGGTCAGCCGCAGCTGGTCGGCCGGGGCGAAGTACGCGGCGTCCACGTCGAAGGCGGTGGTCAGCTTCAGCAGCACGGGCACCGTCATCGGCCGGGCGCCGTGCTCGATCTGGTTGACGTAGCTGGCGGACAGGTCCAGCGCCAGGGCGAGGGCGGCCTGGCTCAGTTCACGTTCCTCGCGGAATCTGCGCAGGCGGGTACCCACGAACGCGGTGCTGTTCACACGTAGCCTCCGGGTCGGGTCGGCTCGTTTCGCGCAGCATACTGCAGACTCCGCCGGCCGTCGGCTTCGCAGACTTCGCCGCTTCGCCGCCGCGGCTTCGCAGAACGTGGCCCCGCTCCACGGGTGACGGGCGCCTTCCCCGCTGCCACAGTGAGGCCCACGGCCGGATCCGCACTCCCGCGTGACCGGCACGTCTCATCGCGGCCTTCGCGGCCGCGATCTCGCATCCCGAGGAGTCATCATGACCGAGCAGGTTCGCCGAGAGCAGGAGCGGCGGGCGGCCGAACTGTCCGCGCGCTGGGCCTCGGACCCGCGCTGGTCGGGCGTGGAGCGCACCTACACCGCGGCCGAGGTGGTGCGCCTTTCCGGATCCGTCCGCGAGGAGCACACCCTGGCCCGCCACGGCGCCGAACGGCTGTGGCGGCAGCTGCACGAGCAGGACTACATCCACGCCCTCGGCGCGCTGACCGGCGGCCAGGCGGTGCAGATGGTCAGGGGCGGGCTGCAGGCGATCTACCTGTCCGGCTGGCAGGTGGCCGCGGACGCGAACCTGGCCGGGCAGACCTACCCGGACCAGAGCCTTTACCCGGCCAACTCGGTGCCGCAGGTGGTCCGGCGGATCAACAACGCGCTGCTGCGCGCGGACCAGATCGACACGGCCGAGGGGAATCAGGGCCCGGAGTGGCTGGTGCCGATCGTGGCCGACGCCGAGGCCGGGTTCGGCGGTCCGCTCAACGCCTTCGAGCTGACCAAGGCGATGATCGCGGCCGGTGCCGCGGGCATCCACTACGAGGACCAGCTCGCCTCCGAGAAGAAGTGCGGCCACCTCGGCGGCAAGGTGCTTGTGCCCACCGCGCAGCACATCAGGACCCTGAACGCGGCCCGGCTGGCCGCGGACATCGCGGACGTGCCCACCCTCGTGGTCGCGCGCACCGACGCGCTCGCCGCGAACCTGCTCACCAGCGACGTGGACGAGCGCGACGCCCGGTTCTGCACCGGCGACCGCACCGCCGAGGGCTTCTACCGGGTCGAGCCCGGCATGGCCCCGGTCATTTCGCGCGCCCTGGCCTACGCCCCGTACGCGGACCTGCTGTGGGTGGAGACCGGCACGCCCGACCTGGCCGAGGCCCGGGAGTTCGCCGAGGCGATCCACGCCGAGTACCCGGACCAGATGCTCGCCTACAACTGCTCGCCGTCGTTCAACTGGAAGGCGGCGCTGGACGACGACCAGATCGCCAAATTCCAGCGCGAACTCGGCGCCATGGGCTACCGGTTCCAGTTCATCACCCTGGCCGGCTTCCACGCGCTCAACCACTCGATGTTCACCCTCGCCCGCGGCTACGCCCTGCACGGCATGACCGCGTACGTGGACCTGCAGGAGGCCGAGTTCGCCTCCGGCGCCGACGGATACACGGCGGTCAAGCACCAGCGCGAGGTCGGCACCGGCTACTTCGACCTCGTCTCCAGCGCGGTGAATCCGAACGCGGAGACGCTCGCGCTGGTCGGATCCACCGAGACCGAGCAGTTCCACTGAGCCGACCGGACCCCGCAGCGTGGAGACGCCCATGAAGACCAGCACGATCGAGATCCTCGGGCCGATGGAACCGCGGTTCGAGGAGATCCTCACCGGCGAGGCGCTCGCCTTCCTCGCCCGCCTGCACACCGCGTTCGCCCCGCACCGCGCGGCCCTGCTCGCCGAGCGAGGCCGCCGCGCGGAGCTGCTCGCGGCCGGATTCGACCTCGACTTCCCGCCGCAGACCCGGCACATCCGGGAGGACCCGACCTGGCGGGTGGCCCCGCCCGCGCCGGGCCTGGTGGACCGCCGGGTGGAGATCACCGGCCCGCCGGAGCGCAGGATGACCGTCAATGCCCTGAATTCGGGGGCGAAGGTCTGGCTGGCCGACTTCGAGGACGCGACCGCCCCGACCTGGCACAACCTCGTCTCCGGCCAGCTGAACCTGCTGGACGCGATCGAGCGCCGGATCGACGAGACCACGCCCGACGGCCGGCACTACCAGGTCGGCTGGGACCCGGCCACGATCGTGGTGCGCCCGCGCGGTTGGCACCTGGACGAGGCGCACCTGCGCTTCGACGGCAAGCCCGCGATCGGCGCGCTGGTGGACTTCGGGCTCTACCTGTTCCACTGCGGCCGGCGGCAGATCGCGGCGGGCAGCGGGCCCTACTTCTACCTGCCGAAGCTGGAGAACCACCTCGAGGCCCGGCTGTGGAACGAGGTGTTCACCGCGGCCCAGGTCGACCTCGGCATCGCGCACGGCACGATCCGCGCCACCGTGCTGATCGAGACCATCACCGCCGCGTTCGAGATGGAGGAGATCCTCTACGAGCTGCGCGCGCACGCGGCCGGGCTCAACGCGGGCCGCTGGGACTACCTGTTCAGCCTGATCAAGAACTACGCGGAGCTCGGCGAGAAGTACGTGCTGCCCGACCGGGCCCGGGTGACCATGGACCTGCCGTTCATGCGCGCCTACACGAACCTGCTCGTGCGCACCTGCCACCGGCGCGGCGCCCACGCGATCGGCGGGATGGCCGCGGCGATCCCGCAGCGCGATCCCGGGGCGAACGCCGCCGCGGTGGCCAAGGTGCGCGCGGACAAGAGGCGCGAGGCGGGCGACGGGTTCGACGGCTCCTGGGTGGCGCACCCGGCGCTGGTGGCCGTGTGCCGGGAGGTGTTCGACTCCGTACTCGGCGCCCGCCCGAACCAGATCCGCCGCCAGCGCGAGGACGTGCGGGTGAGCGCCGAGGACCTGCTGGCCGTGCACAGCGGCGCCCCCGGCTACCCGACCCGCGAGGGCCTGGCCGCGAACGTCGCCGTCTCGCTGCGCTACCTGGTCTCCTGGCTCGGCGGCTCGGGCGCGGTGGCGCTGTTCGGCCTGATGGAGGACGTCGCGACGGCGGAGATCGCCCGATGCCAGCTGTGGCAGTGGCAGTACCACTGCTCCCCGCTCACCGGCGGCGCGTTCGTCACCCCGTTCATGATCAGGGACCTGATCCAGCTCGAGGCCGCCGCGCTGCTCGTCGAGGGCGGCGACGCGGTGCGCATCGCGGACGCGGTCCGGGTGCTCGAGCAGACCGCGCTCGGCCCCAAGCTCCCGCCGTTCCTCACCGTCGACGCGTACGCCCGGTACATGGTCGAACCGGAGGCGGTCGCCGCGGCTGCGTAGGGGCTCCGGTGGTAGGGAATCCGGGGTGAGTCCGGTGTGAATCCGGTGAGCAGGAGACAGGCGGGTGGGGCCGGCGCGACGGCCCCACCCGCCTGTCACCGCTCCCGGACAACCGCGCGTCGGACTATCGCGCAGCGGGCGGCCGGTAGCCGGGGTGAACGCCGACGGCGAGCCCCTGGCGGACGGCGAGCCGCTCGAGCAGTTCCTGGAGTTGCGCGCGCTCGCGCTGGTCGAGGCCGTCGCAGATGTCGTCTTCGTGGGCCGCGCCGACGGTGGCGAGCCGCGCCATGAAGTCGGTCCCCGCGGCGGTGAGGTAGAGCGCGTGGTGGCGCCGGTCCTCGGGATTGCGCCGCCGCTCGATCAGCCCGCGCTCCTCCAGCCCGTCGACGAGCAGCACCAGCCGGCTCGGCGGCGTGCCCAGGGTACGGGCGACCGCCTGCTGGCTCTGCCCCGGCTGCCAGGCGATCAGGCGCAGCAGACCGGCCTGAGCCGGGGTGAGGTCGAGCTGCCCGACCCGCTCGGCGAACCGGGCGGCCGCGTGCGCACCCAGCTGGGCCAGCAGAAACGCGTTGCCAGGCCGCCGCGGCGGCGACCCGTCGCCTCCGCCGTCTTTCGCACTCACGCTCTTGTTCGTACTCACCCTGCCATCATACCCGCTTGACAATCGTATACGCCGGATAACTATATTGGAGTGGACACCGTTTCTCCGCAGCTACCAATCCGTCCACTCGCCACCAGGGGAAGCCATGACCGCCACCGACGTACCCGTCACCACCGCCCGCCGCCCGCAGGCCCAGGGCGGACCGCCGCCGCTCGCACCGATCCTGGCCTACGGGGTGCTGATGGTCACCGCGGTGATCCTGTCCGCCGCGAGCCCGGCGCCCTCGGCGTCCGCCGCGTCCGTCCTGGCGTATGACCGCAGCCACCACGATGCGCTGCTGGTCGCGGGCTGCCTCGGATTCGCGGCCGCCCTGCCGCTGGCCGTGTGGTGCGCCACCGTCTACCGGCGGATGCGCACCGGGCTCGGCATCACCGCCCCCGGCGCGGTCATCGGCCTGGTCGGCGGGCTGCTCGCCGCCTCGTCCCTGGCCCTGACCGGACTGGTGAACTGGACCAGCGCGCAGACCTCCACGCTCGGCGACGCCGGGGTGGCCCGCGCCCTGGCCGACCTGAGCTTCGCCACCGGATCCGCCGGATTCGTCACCCCGCTCGGCCTGCTCCTGGCCGGCATCGCCGTGCCCGCCCTGATCATGCGGCTGCTCCCGCGCTGGCTCGCCTGGACCGGCCTCGTCGTCGCGGCCCTCAGCCTGGTCTCGACGTTCGCGCTGCTGACCTCGGCGCTCTACTTCACCTTCCCGGTCGGCCGCTTCCTCGGCCTCGCCTGGCTGATCGCGGTGAGCGTCCTGCTTCCCGCCAACCGCCACGCCGTGCGCCGCACGACAGCCTCCTGAGAGACCCGCCTGTTCGAATGGCTGGAGTCCGAACCCGGCGCCGACGCCCGCGCACAGATCTTCGGCCCGCTGGAGCAGGAGGTCGACGAGCTGCTGCGGGACGAGGCCGCCGCGATCTGCCGAACCCACCACATCGCCGCCGACGCCCTGCGCACCACCGTCCGCCTCCGCACCCCCCTCGGCGCCCGCGTCCGCTGAACGCGAAGGTCTCCGCGCCGGTCAGCCATCCGCGCACATCGCGCTCGCCACGGCGCACGTCGATGACGCGAACCCCGGGCACGATCGAGGAATCGTCGTCGCCGAGGCCGCCGATGGCGATGCGCTCGTCATCGAGCCAGACCATCGCGTGGGCCCAGTAATACTCCCGTGTGCACAGACTCATCCGGCTGGCCCCGTCGTCCGACTCGAACGAATTGCCCTCCAGCCACGGCGCTATCTCCCACGAGGTCACCGCGCCGAGGGGGTGCCAGATCCAGCCGTCGTCGGCGATACGCGAGCCGGACGGGTTGAGGTGCAGCGCGCCATGGAAGTAGTCGAGGGAACGTGGAGGCAGTCGCCGCTCGAAATCCGCGGACTCGGCGAACTCACGCGCGGTCATCACCTCGCCGGTCGCGAGGTCTACCGCGTCCAGGCGGTTCCAGTCGGTGCGGTGGATGAGGATCTCAGCGCCGCGATGCATGGTGAAGGCGAGAGAGAACGGAACCGTCTCCTGTTCGTCCGTCCCACCGTGAAGCGTGAGCGCTTCCCGCCCGCTGAACAGGTCGAGGACCACGCCATCCGTGCCGTAATCGACGGCGATCGCGAGAAATCGGCCGCTCGGCGACGGGTGCAGCCGCAGCGCGGCCGGGTGCTCGCCCCACGTCTCCTCAGACTGGCCCGTCGTCGTGAGCGTCGTCGAGCCTACGAGTTCGCAGGCGCTGGTGCCGCAGTCCCAGCGGAAGACCTCGCCACGCTCGGACAGGACCAGCCACGCCGCGGATCCGGACGCATCGAGGGGCGCGACAGCACGGGCCGGGGTTGCTTGAAAGGGCAGCGGCGTGATGAGCAAGGCCGTGCCGCCGCCCCTACGCCCTTCCACGCGAGAACCGTACCGTGCGTAGCAGTTTCCGGTCCGAGGGATTCGTGATCACGAAGGTCTTGTGCGGGTAGCGTTCGCGCACTTCGTAGACCGCGTTCTCCATCGTCGTCAGCGCGCCGCGCGCCGCTGCGGGGGCGGAGTAGGCCAGGAACCAGCGCCACTCGTCTTCCTCGGTGGGCGCGTGTCCCTGCAGGCGGGCCTGCATCGTGCGCCGCAGCCGCCCGAGCGCGTGGCCGATTCCCATGTCGTTGTCGACGTTCCGGTGTTCGACGACGTCGTAGAGCTCGAATATCAGGATGGCTTCGGCTCGTGCGGCGAAGTGCCTGTCCCACCACCACGGTCCGCCGCCGGCTATCCAGCGCGGCTGGGCCGCGAGTTCGCGCGCGATGACGGCGAGGCGGTCGGTGGTGGCGGGGATGCCCTGCTCGTCGTACAGGTGGGGCCGCAGGTAGATCGGCTCCAACCCGAGCGTCAGCGGGAGGTATCGGTACACGCGGCGCTCGAAGCCGGGGACGTAGACCTCTGCGACCTGCCCGGCGAGGATTCGGCGCCACAGGGCTTCGCGCGCCGGTATCTCGTCCTGCGGTGACTGCGACTGCGCCTCGTCGCTCAAGGGTCACCCCGTTCTCAGCCTGGGGACTGCATCCACTGAGACAGCTCAGCACACTTCGGCCGAGTGTGGCTCAGCTGCGCAGGTGGGACGCGCCGTTGAGGTCGAGGATGGTGCCCGACGCCCAGGTGGCCTCGGGCGAGGCGAGGTAGACCGCGGCGGCGGCGACCTCTTCGGGCGTGCCGACACGGCCGAAGGGGCTCTGGTCGCGCAGTTCGTCGCCGCCGGGTCCGGCCAGCTTCGCGCTCTGGCGGGTGGTGGAGATGAAGCCGGGTGCCACGGAGGCGACGCTGATGCCGTGCGGCGCGAGGGCCACGGCCATGGACTGGCCGAACGCGTGCAGCGCGGCCTTGCTCGCGCCGTACGCGGGGTAGTCGGGCTCGCCGCGGAAGGCCCCGCGCGAGCCGATGTTCACGATGTGGCCCGGAGCCTGACGCTCGATCAGATGCCGCGCCACGGCCCAGGTCAGGTCCGCCGCGGCGAACACGTTGACGTCGATCATGCGGCGCCACGCCGTGCGCCACGCCTCGAGGGAGACGGTGGCCACCGGGTGGTGGTTGTCGGCGGACGGGGCGATCGCCGCGTTGTTGACCAGGACGTCGATCGCGCCCAGCGCGGCCACCGCCTGCTCGAGCACCCGCTCCGCGCTGCCCGGCTCGGCCAGGTCGGCGCCGACGATCGCGTGTCCGTCCCCGGGGAGCAGCCGCAGCGTCTGCTCGGCGTCCTCCCGCGCGGACGCGTAGTGCACGGCCACGCGCTCGCCCCGGGCGGCGAACGCGATCGCGATCGCGCGCCCGATGCCGCGCGAGGCTCCGGTGACGAGGACGCCCCTCATCGCGGGGCCGTTGGACGAAGGATCGGTCATGGCGGGAGACCTCTCTGCGCGGTGGACGATCTGCGCGGTGCGCGCTCAGGCGAGGGTTTGGGTGAGGGAGTTCTCGGTGTCGCTGCAGACGAGGCGGGCCTGGGCTCCGTTGACCAGGGGCAGGTAGGGCACGACGTGTCCACATTCGACGTCTGCGATGATCGGCACCCCCAGGACGGCGAGCGCGTCGAGGACGGCCTCCCGCTGGGTCAGGCTGGGGGCGTCGGCGGCTCGGGTGCGGCCGACGACGACGGCGTTGGCCTGGTCGAAGTACCCGGACAGGCGCATGCCGTGCAGGGTGCGGCAGATCTGGAACGCGTCGTCGCCGGACGCCTCCACGTAGACGAGCAGGCCCTCCGGCGCGTGCTTCCGGGCGAAGCCCGCCACGTCGGCGAAGGGCGTACCGGAGACGGGACCGAGGGTTTCGACGCACCCTCCGATCAGCCGGCCGGCCACCTCCACGGCCCCCGAGCCGTCCAGGCGCGTCCACCGGCCGGGCGTGTCCAGCGTGAGCTCGGTGACGTCGGGGTGGCCCCGATAGTCGTCGAAGCCCTCGCCGCGGTAACGGCCGGGCGAGTCCTGACGCAGCGTCGCACCGGGCGCCGCGGCGGCCAGGTCCAGCCAGCTCAGCAGTCCCTTCGGGGCCCGGTACGGGGTGTCCATCAGGTTGTAGCCGTGGATGGTCGCGATACCGGTGCGCAGGGTCAGCGGGGTGAGGATCGTGGCCAGGTCGGAGAAGCCGACCAGCCAGGTGGGCTCGGCCGCCTCGATCGCGTCCCAGTCGAGCAGCGGCAGGATGTCGATCGCGGTCTCCCCGCCCCAGGGCGGCACCACGGCCCGCACGCTCGGGTCGGTGAGCATCGCGGTCAGCTCGCGCGCGCGTTGCGGCGCGGGTGCGCTGATGTGCCCGGCCCCGTCCATGCACTCGCCGACGACCACCTCGTACCCGCGTGCTCTGAGGGTCTCGAGCGCGTACTCGAAGCGGGGCCACAGGGCTTGCGGCACTCCGCTGGAGGGCGAGGTGACGCCGATTCGGTCACCGGGGCGCAAAGGAGCAGGGAATCGCACAGATGAGAGCCTATCTGAGCGGGCGAATCGAGAGTGACGATCATTCGAGCATGGGCTCGCATGTCGCAGGCCCTCACCGGGACGCGGCGCTCCCCTCTTTCCCCGCGGCGGATCAGGCCACGAGCAGCCGCAGGCCGAGCTCTGCCGCGTCGAGCGCGACGAGGTCGCGGTTGCGTTCGGCCCACCGGCCCGAGGCGAGGTCCTCGCGGAGCATGTTCACCGCCCGCTGCTCGGCTTCCGGCCCGACCCTGGTCCACACCGAGACCGCGCGGCGCACCTGCTCGTCGAGATACGCCTCGGGTCGGCGCCAGTAGGCCTCGAAGAAGCCGTCGGCGCAGTCCCACGGGATCAGCAACGGCTCAGCGCGGCCGCCGATCGCACGGGTCATGTCGGCCAGCGAGGGCCAGCCGACGAGCAGGTCGGCGAATTCGGGCAGGTAGTCGCGGGTGAGCCAGAACCGCTCGAGCCAGCCGGGGGTCCTCGCGTCGTAGGTGAGCACGACGACGCGGCGGGCCACCCGGCGCAGTTCGCGCAGCCCGGCGAGCGGATCCGGCCAGTGGTGGACGGTGGAGACGGCCATCGCCGCGTCGAAGGTCTGGTCTTCGAACGGCAGGTGCTGAGCGTCGGCGGCCACGCACGGCGCCGCGCCCGCGGGACGCTGGGCCCGCATCACCGCCGACGGCTCGACCGCCGTGACGTCGCGGTCGACCGGTTCGTAGGAGCCCGTGCCCGCACCGACGTTGAGCACCGTCCGCGCGTCCCCGAGCGCACTCCAGATCTGCGCGGCGATCCGCGGCTCGGTACGCCGCGTGGCCGGGTAGGCGGACCCGATCGTGTCGTACAACTGCGCGCCCAACATCTTCAGCTGCTCCTCCGGTGTCGTCTTGATCCCCATCGCCCGTGCCTCCAGTTCCCTCTCGATGGCCGCCACCATGGCGTCGGCGCGGTCGCGCTGCTCCAGCAGCAGGCCGCGCAGCCGGCGCAGGTGCGCGACGGCGTCGGTGGCCGGGTCGTCGACCAGGTCCGCGATCTCGCGCAGTCCGAAGCCCAGCCGCCGGTAGGCGAGCACCTCCCGCAGCCGCTCCACGTCGCCCGCCGCATACGCGCGGTACCCGGCCGCGGTCCGCGCGGACGGCTGAACCAGGCCGATCTCGTCGTAGTGATGCAGGGTGCGTACACTCACGCCGGCCAGTTCGGCCACGCGTCCCACGGTCAGGCGCTCTGCCACGCCCCCGACTATGCGGCATGACGCCACGTGAGGGTCAACCACCAGGGGCGGGAATAGAGACGCAGAGCTCGAAGGTTTGTGTCTCAGTGATCTTAGGAGTCGCTCTGACCGACGGCGTGACGCAATCCGCCGGCAACCTCGTGGACGAGACCGTCCGCCTGACCCGGCAGGCCGCCGAGCTGGGGCTGCGCTCGGCGTGGCTGGGCCAGCGGATGGACTTCGACTCCGTCGCGCTGGCCGGGATCGCCGGCCGGGAGGTGCCGGGGATCGCGGTGGGCACCTCGGCGGTGCCGATCTTCGCTCGGCACCCGATCCTGGTCTCCAGCCAGGCGCAGCGGGCCGGCCGCGGCGCGCCCCGCATCGCCGCCCTCGTCCCCGGCCTGGTCACCACCGACCTGGACACGGCACGCGAGGCCGCGGCCGCAGCGACCGCCTTCTACGACCAGGTCCCGTCCTACCAGCGGATGACCGAGCTGGCGGGCGCGTCCCGGACGAGCGAGCTGGTCACGTTCGGCGACGAGCAGGCCGTCGCGACGGTCGTCCAGGACTACTTCGACGCGGGTGCCACCGAGGTGATCTTCACCGAGACGAACCTCCTCGGCGAGGAGGCACGGCTGCGCACCTGGCGCCTGCTCGGCGAACTCGCCCGCGGCTGAGCGCCGTCCTGGAGGCTCCGACCAGTATCAGACATCGCCATCTTGACCGGGGCGCAGCACGCAGAACTCGTTACCGTCAGGATCCTGCAGCACGTACCACGTCCACCCGTCCTCCTCGACGGGAAGTCCGGTGGTGTGACGGGCTCCGGCCTCGATGAGCCTGGCCAGCTCGCGTTCCAAGTCCGTGGTGCGCAGGTCCAAGTGGACTCTATTCTTCCCGGTCTTGGCCTCGGGTACCTTCTGCAGCAGCACCTCGATGCCTTCACCTGTTGCAGGAAGAAGGGCCAGGTAGGCGTCGTCGTCCGCGAGAGGGTCGGCCACGTAGCCCAATGCGGCGGTCCAGAACGCGGCCGAGCGGCGCAGGTCTGTGCAATCGAGCACGATGACCAGTTCCGTGTCTTCGCGCCCTGCATAGCGAGTGGGCCTGTGCACCATGCGGGAACTCTACTCCGGCACTGATACCAGGAGCCCTTACTCCGACACCGGCCTGACGACCATGAGCGAGTCTTCCAGGCTCGCCACCATGGCGAAGGGAAACCGGTCGAGCTCGAGGCAGAGTGCGACGTCGTCGGGATGCACACCCTGACGCACACCCTCGGCCAGTTCGACCGCGGCGCGCGAATCGGCGGCGCGGCGGAGGAACTCGGCCGCGTCCGTCTCAGCCTCGACGGTCCTGCGCGCGATGTACTGAGCGCACGCCAGATCCTCGTCGGCCCGGCCGTCCTCGCCGGTGACCACGAACGTGACCCGCTCGCCCCCGCGCGTCCGCAGGACCTCGGCCGTCGCCTGCGCCACCACGAAACTCGCGCACAGCACCAGCGAAGCGTCCTTGACCGCGAGCGCGCCGACCGTCCCCGCCGTGGTCTTCTGCACGACGGTCCGGCCGCCGAGGTCGACGGATCGCAGCAGACCGGGCGAGTTGACGGCGTCGAAACCGGGCGCGGACGCACCGTCCTTGAGCGCCAGCCAATCCGGGTGGCGGGCCTTGAGCGCCAGGGCGTCGTCCAGCGACTCGGCGAGAACGATCCGCTCCGCGCCCTGCGCGAAGGCCCAGGCGGCCACGGTGAAAGCACGCATGACGTCGACCACGACCGCCACCGAAGGGGTTTCGACGAGTTCGGCGATGCCGAGGAAACGAGCGTCCATCCGGCCATGATCCCCCGCGCCCGACCCGGGACGCGGCGGCCGAGGCCTGGCCCGGGCTCTGGCTCAGTCGGTGGCCAGCAGGCCGAGCTGCGTCAGCACGCTGACGCCGTCGTCGAGGCCGACCTCCTCGATGATCAGGCCGTCCTCGACCTTCAGGACGGTGATGCCGGTGAAGCGCATGCTCCTGCCGCTGCCGGCCGGCACGCCGCCCAGGGGCAGGTCGGTGAACGCGTCACCGGTGTGGGTGCCGCCGCCGATCCACTGCCCGACGACGTAGTCGCCCTCGGCGATCAGCTCGGCGGTACCCTCGAAACCGAGGTCCGGGAACGCGGCACGGAACCCGGTCGCGAACGCGCGCACCGCCTCGCGCCCGCGCAGCGGCTCGTGCAGCGAATACTCGAAGCGGATGTCGGGCGCCGCGAGCTCGTCGATCACCGCGGGGTCGAAGTTCTTGCCCCAGAACTCGGTGAACCAGCGGCCGACCACGGCCTTGTTCTCCTCGACGGTCATGTGGACTCGTCCTTTCCGTAGCGTTCGGGCGAGGGACACACCTGGCGGCGCGGCCTTCACCCGGTAGACGGCGGAGCGGACTGCGACGTGAGATCCCGCCGGACCACACACTTCGGACGGTACCGAAGCGTCCGGAACCTACGGTCGAGCCCATGAAGACCGCGGCGCAGACCCAGACCGAGACGCAGACCCAGGCCCAGACCGAGGCCCAGTCCCAGACCCAGACCCAGACCCACCGCACCATCGCACCTCAGATCCTTTACTTCGGCACCCCGGTGGTCCTGCTGACGAGCGAGAACCCCGACGGCTCGGCCAACCTCGCGCCGTTGTCCTCGGCCTGGGCGCTCGGCCAGGCCGTCGTGCTCGGCCTCGGCACCTCCGGACAGACCGCGGCCAACCTGCGCGAACGACCCGACCTCGTGATCAACCTGCCCCCGCCGGCGCTGTGGCCGCAGGTGGAGCGGCTCGCCCCGCTGACCGGCCGTCACCCGGTGCCGCCCGGCAAACAGGGCACATTCCGCTACGAACGGGACAAGTTCGCCGCCGCCGGCCTGACCCCGCAACCCGCCGACCTCGTGCGCCCGCCGCGCGTCGCCGAGTGCCCGCTCCAGTTCGAAGCCCGAGCCGCACGCGTCCAGCCCGACGTCACCGGGGCCTTCCTGATCATCGAGGCCCACGTACTGCGGGTACACGCCGCGCCACAGCTCACCGTCCCGGGCACCGACCACGTCGACCCGGGCGCATGGAGTCCGCTGATCTACAACTTCCGGCACTATTTCGGCCTCGGCGCGCAGCTCGGCCACACCTTCCGCTCCGAGACCGCCGCCACGCGATGACTCTTCAGCGGACGGGACATCCTGCTCGCGCCGCTGCCGCCGAGGTTCCGGAGGGCGGACACCGGCACCCGCGCCGGCGACCCGCCGGCCACTGATCGCAGCGCCCTTGCGTACCTACTGCCTATACTGTCTATACTGTGCATGTACAGTCAGCGGAGGGAGCGGTGAGCGTCGTGCGCGTGGTTTTGTCCAACAGCTCGAATCTGTCGCTCTACGAGCAGATCAAGGAGCAGGTCGGGGCGGCCATCCTCTCCGGCGAGCTGCCCGAGGGCGCGGCCCTGCCGTCGGTCCGGGCGCTCGCGCGGGACCTGCGCATCAGCGTCATCACGACCGCCCGGGCGTACACCGAGTTGGCCGCGGCGGGCTTCATCACGACGGTCCCCGGCAAGGGCGCCTTCGTCCAGCCGCTGGACTCGGAGCTCGTGCGGGAACAACGGGTGCGGCAGGTGGAAGGCGGGCTTCAGACCGCGTTGGACGCCGCCCGGCAGGCGGGTCTGAGCCGTGACGATCTCGTCGAGATCCTCGACGCGCTGATCCGGCTCGAGCAGCGGGACGAGATCGAGGTCGAATAGCAGGGCACGGACACACGAGACGAGGGAGGGTTCGCGATGGATTCGGACCTTGCGTTTTCACTTCGGGGCGTGGGGGCCACCGCCGGCAGCTTTCAGCTGCGCGACGTCAGCCTCTCGCTCCCCGTGGGCTACGTCATGGGCTTCGTCGGAGCCAACGGCGCGGGCAAGACGACGACCATCCGCTGCCTGCTGGGCATGCAGCAGATCCAGCGAGGCGAGATCGAGGTGCTCGGCCACCGCGTCCCCGGCCCGGTCGCGCTGCGGCAGGACGTGGGAGTGGTGCTCGACCACGACTACGTCGTGGGCGACTGGCGGCTGAGTGAGGTGGAGCGCGCGGTACGGCCCTTCTACGACCACTGGGACGGCCGGCGATATCGCGAGCTGCTCGAGGAATTCGGGCTGGACATGCGAGCCAAGGTCGGTGACCTGTCACGCGGCATGAACGTCAAGCTGATGATCGCGCTGGCGCTCTCGCATCAGGCGCGGCTGCTCGTCTTCGACGAGCCCACCAGCGGCCTCGACCCGGTCGCCCGGGACGAGCTGATCGGCATCCTCGGCGACTTCCTGCTCGACGAGGGACACAGTGTCCTGTTCTCCACGCACATCACCACGGACCTGGAGCGCATCGGCGACTATCTGACGCTCATCCACGCCGGGCGCATCGTCTTCACCGGGACCAAGGAGGAGGTCCTGGACGCCTACCGCGTCGTACGCGGTGGGCCGGACGACCTGACGGACACCGTCGGGGTCGAGCTGATCGGCCTGCGCCGGACGGCAACCGGGGTCGAGGCGATGGTGCCCGCCGCCGACGCGGAGCTGCTGGGCTCGCGGGTCGTCGTGGAGCGGCCCACCCTGGAGGAGATCGTCGTCCGCATCGGGTCCAAGGCCGGGACGAAGACCGGAGCGAAGACCGGGCCGAACAGCCGGCCCGTCGCAGAGCACGCCGACACGGGTCCCACCCGCTCGCGCGGCCGCCGGCCCGCCATGGCCTGGAGGAACAAGTGAAGCCCATCGTCCGCGTGACGCTGCTGGATCTGCGCACGATCACGCCCTACGGCCGCCAGGCCCTCGTCATCGCCGTCCTGGTCATGGCGATCACCGCCGACCGCCCCCAGGTCGTCCTCCCGGCGCTCATCCTGCTCGCCGCCTCGGTCACGGCCGGCTACCCCTTCCAGATCTCCGAGAAGGCCGACCTGGAGACGCTCTACGCCGTGTTGCCCCTGACCCGGAGTTCGCTGCTGCTCGGCCACTACCTCTCGGCGCTGGCCACCTTCGCCGTCTACGCGGTCCTCGGTTCACTCGAAGCCGTGATCTGCGCTCACCTGCGGCACGTCTCGTTCAGCGGACACGAGTTCGCGGCGGCGCTGGCGCTGTCCTGGGCCCTGTTCGCCCTCAACATCGCCGTCAAGTTCCCCCTGTTCATCCGCTTCGGATACTCACAGGTAGGCATGCTGGGCACGACCATCCCGATCGCACTGGTCGCGGTGATCGCCTCCCGGGCGCACCTGTCAGTGCCGTCGGCGGCATGGCTGGACCTGCTCGCGGCCGGCGGCCTGGTCCTGTTCGGAGGCTCGATCGCCGTCACCGTGGCCGTGGACCCGCGGCGGTTGCGCCGGCCCGGCCTCGCGGTCCGGTACTGAGGCCGCGTCGTCGCGATCTGACGAACACGCAGATCACCACCTGCGAGACGCCCGTTCCTCCGTGCCACGGTGAGACTATTTCGATAACAGAAGTTACCAAAGCATTACTTGTTCATGAGATTGACATGAGATCACTTCAGCACTTAGCATCGCCGGTCGGGGGACTGCTGCCATCTCATCAGGCTCGGCTACCCCACGTGAAACACTGGCTAGTGCGAGGACCGACAGATGCGTGTGGTGGTCACCGGAGGTGCCGGTTTCATCGGCTCGAACCTGTGTGAGCGGCTGATCGAACGAGGCGACGAGGTCGTCTGCGTCGACGACTTCTCCTCAGGCGTCCTGGACAACGTCCGGCACCTGACCGAATCCCCCCGCTTCTCGATCTCGCGCCAGGACATCTCGGCCGGGCTGACCGTGGACGGGCACGTCGACGCGGTCGCCCACCTCGCCAGTCCGGCCTCGCCGCCCGACTATCTGCGCCGGCCGCTCGAGACGCTCGCCGTCGGCAGCAGGGGCACCGAGAACGCGCTGGAGCTCGCCTTCCGCAACGGGGCGCGCTTCATCATCTCCTCCACCAGCGAGGTCTACGGCGACCCGCTGGCGCACCCGCAGCGCGAGAGCGACTGGGGCAACGTCAACCCGATCGGGCCGCGCAGCGTGTACGACGAGGCGAAGCGCTACGCCGAGGCGCTCACCATGGCCTACCGCCGCACCAAGGGTGTCAACACCGGCATAGTCCGGGTCTTCAACACCTACGGCGTGCGCATGCGGGCGGACGACGGGCGCGTGGTGTCGAACTTCATCACCCAGGCCCTGGCGGGCAAGGCGTTGTCCATCTACGGCAGCGGGGAGCAGACCCGCAGCTTCTGCTACGTCGACGACCTCGTGGGCGGCCTGCTCGCGATGCTCGGCAGCGACGAGCCGGGGCCGGTCAACTTCGGCAACCCGGAGGAGCGCACGGTCACCGAGCTGGCCGACCTGGTGTGCCGGATCGTCGGGAGCGACGCGGCGGTGGAGTACCACGCGCTGCCCCAGGACGACCCGACCCGCCGCTGCCCGGACATCAGCCTGGCCGGCCGCCTGTTCGGCTGGGCGCCGAGGGTGGGCATCGAGGAGGGGCTGCGCCGCACCACCGCGTGGTTCGCCGCGCAGCCGGAGCCGGACACCGCCGCACAGCTGTGCGGGGACGAATCCCTTGTCAGCGCAGAGGTATAGCGTGCAGGACGCGCCGGAGGTCGCAGGATGAAGGAGCGCCAGGTCCAGGGGGCGCCGAAGCGGGTCGCCCCGACTCCGCCGCGCCCGTGGTCGTCCGACGACGCCACGATGCTGCTGACGAAGTGGACCCCGCCGGTCGGCTTCGACGACGAGGTGGAGCAGTGGATCCCGGTCCGCGGCTTCGGCGCGGAGGCCGGGGCCTGGACCCCGCCGCCCGTCTACGCCGACCCGGCCGCCGAGGCGAAGGCGCGGCGCGACATCGAGGACGAGCTCTACCGGCTCTCCGGCGGCAACGTCACCGGGTTCCGGACCACCGGGCCGATCTTCGGCCCGCCGCTGAAGGTGCGTTACCTGGACCAGACCACCATGGTCCCGGCGCTGCGCCGGCGCGACCGGCTGGCCATCACGCTGATGTCGGTCGGCTGGATGGTGTGTTTCACGCTCTTCTGGATCTGGTGGCTCTCGCCGCAGAACCGCCTCGGCTGGGCCGGGCTGGTCATCAACAGCGCGATCCTGTTCTACGTCACGGCCATCCCGATGTACTTCCTGCTCGCGGTCGCCTGGCTGCGCAAGCTGGATCCGGCGATCCCGATACCGAGGCTGCGAGTCGCCTTCGTGGTGACCAAGGCGCCGTCGGAGCCGTGGGAGACGGCCAAGCGCACCCTCGAGTGCATGCTCTCGCAGGAGTACCCGCACGAGTACGACGTGTGGATCTGCGACGAGCGCCCGAACGAAGAGGTCATCTCGTGGTGCGAGGAGCACGACGTGAAGATCTCCACGCGGTTCGGGGTGGAGACCTACCACCGCACCAGCTGGCCCCGGCGCACCAAGTGCAAAGAGGGCAACCTCGCCTATTTCTACGACCGGGTGGGCTACGCGGACTACGACGTGGTCGTCCAGCTCGACTGCGACCACGTGCCCGAGCCCACCTATCTGGCCAGCATGGTCCGGCCCTTCTCCGACCCGGCCGTGGGCTACGTGGCGGCGCCGAGCATCTGCGACGCGAACGCCGACTCGTCCTGGGCGGCACGCGGCCGGCTCTACCGCGAGGCCGTCTGGCACGGTCCGGTGCAGCTCGGCCACAACGGCGGCCTGGCCCCGATGTGCATCGGCTCGCACTACGCCGTGCGTACCCGGGCGCTGCGTCAGATCGGCGGGATCGGCCCGGAGCTGGCCGAGGACTTCTCCACCACGTTCCTGCTGAACTCGGCCGGCTGGCAGGGTTCGTTCGCCATCGACGCCATCGCGCACGGCGACGGCCCGATGACCTTCGCGGACATGCTCACGCAGGAGTTCCAGTGGTCGCGCAGCCTGACCACCCTGCTGGTGCGGCTGCTCAACTCGCACCTGCCGCGGATGCGCAACACGCTGCGCACCCGCTTCGGCTTCTCGCTGGCGTTCTACCCGCTCAACGCCGCCGTGCTCTCGGCCGGCCTGCTGCTGCCGCCGATCGCCGTGCTGGCCGGGATCCAGTGGGTGCACGTGAACTACCCGTACTTCGTCCTGCACGTCGCCTCGGTCTCGATCTGGCTGCTGCTGCTCGTCGGCCTGCTGCGCCGCCGCGGCCTGCTGCGCCCGGCCAAGGCACCGGTGCTCAGCTGGGAGAACTGGATGTTCACGCTGACCGGCTGGCCGTACGTGGCGCGCGGCGTGACGGCCGGGTTCATGAGCGCGATCCGGCCGAAGCCGATCACCTTCAAGGTGACCCCGAAGAGCGCCGCGGGCATGCCCACGCTGCCGGCCAGGCTGATGACGCCTTACCTGGCCTTCTCCCTCGCGCTCTCCGGCGTGGCCGTCTACGGCGAGCTGTGCACCCAGTCCGTCGGCTATGTGCTGCTGTGCATCTTCAGCTCCACCGCGTACGCGACGATCTCGATCGGCGTACCGTTGCTGCACGCCCGCGAGTCCGCGCGCAACGCGGGCGAGACGTTCCGCAGGGCCCTGAGCGTCGCGCGGACGGCGCTGGTCCTGGGGCTGCTCGTGCTGCCCAGCCTCGGCTTCGCCATGGCCAGGTACGTCCCCTACGTACTCGGCGTGTACCACCGCTGACCCGCCCGGCCCGCGGGCCGCACCACCGACCTCGAGCTTGCGAGCTCGGCCAAGGAGAGCTCGATGACCACTGCGTCCCGTGACGAGGCGCCGACCGTCCTGGTGACCGGCGGCGCCGGCTTCATCGGCAGCCACACCTGTGTGGAGCTGTTGGAGCACGGCTACCGCGTGGTCGTGGTGGACAACCACGCCAACAGCTCGCCCGAGGCGCTGGCCCGGGTGGAGAAGATCGCCGGAGCGCCGCTGGCGGCCTCCTACCAGCTCGACCTGCGGGACGCGGACGGCCTCGACGAGGTCTTCCGCCGGCACAGTTTCGACGCGGTGATCCACTTCGCCGCCATGAAGTCGGTGCGCGAGTCGGTGGAGATCCCGCTCGAGTACTACGACGTGAACCTCGGCGCGATGACCTCGCTGCTCAAGGCCATGCAGCGGCACGGGGTGGACCGGCTGGTCTTCTCCTCCTCCTGCTCGATCTACGGCGAGTCCGACGCGCTGCCGCTCACCGAGCGCAGCCCGGCCCAGCCGACCAACGCCTACGCGCGCTCGAAGTGGATCTGCGAGCAGATGCTCGCGGACCTGTGCCGCATCCGGCCGGAGTTCGCGGTGCTCTCTCTGCGCTACTTCAACCCGGCCGGCGCGCACCCCTCCGGCCAGCTCGGCGAGGACCCGCGCGGCATCCCGGGCAACGTGATGCCCTTCGCCATGCAGGTGGCGGTGGGCCGCCGGGAGAATCTGAGCATCTTCGGCGGCGACTTCGAGACCCCGGACGGCACCGCGCTGCGCGACTACATCCACGTCGTGGACGTCGCCGACGGCCACCGCGTCGCCCTGGAGAAGCTCGGCGTCACCGCCTCCGGCCCCCTCGGCGAGGCCCCGACCGGGATCCAGGTGCTCAACCTGGGCACCGGAAAGGGCAGCTCCGTGCTCGAGCTCGTGCACGCGATCGAGAAGGCCTCGGGCCGCCCGGTCCCGTACGAGATCATCGAGCGGCGGGCCGGCGACGTCACCAGCCTGATCGCCTCGGCGGCCGAGGTGGAGCGGCTGTGGGGGTGGCGCACCACGCGCGACCTGGAGCAGATGTGCGCGGACGCCTGGCGCTTCCAGGAGGCGAACCCGGACGGCTACGGCGGCTGGGACGCGAACGCCTGATCGCGCGGCCGATAATCCGTTGACCGCATCTGCCGGCGTCGCGACCATGCCCTGGTGACCTTCACGGACGACGACGTCGCGCAACTCTACGATCTGACGAATCCCTGGGCCGCCGAGCAGTGGCCGGGCGACCGGTTCTACCACGCACTCGTCATGGCCGCGGGGTCAGTGCTCGACGTCGGCTGCGGTACCGGCCAGATGCTGCACGAGGCCCGAACCCGCGGCCATCGCGGTCGTCTGGCCGGCATCGATCCCGATGTGGCGGCCCTGCGTCGGGCGCGGCGTCGGGAGGATGTCGAGTGGGTTGAGGGCAAGGCCGCCGACATCCGCCCGCATCGGGAGTTCGACCTGGCCAC
This sequence comes from Actinospica durhamensis, assembly GCF_018139695.1. GTDB lineage: Bacteria > Actinomycetota > Actinomycetes > Streptomycetales > Catenulisporaceae > Actinospica > Actinospica durhamensis. The sequence goes on from NZ_JAGSOG010000023.1 coordinate 42,068, forward strand.
GATGACGAGCCACGCCTTCCAGTGTCTGCTGTCGGACGAGGAGATCCGGCTGTCCCTGGCCGCGATCCGAGGCGCGCTGCGCAACGGCGGCCGCTTCGCCTTCGAGACGCGCCACCCCCAGGCCCGGGCCTGGGAGCAGTGGGCCGTCGGAGATTCCGGGGACATCGCGTTCTCCGACGGCCGTGTCCTGCGCATGCGGTACCGGGTCGAGGCCCGCGGCGACATCGTCGAGCTGATCGAGGTCACCGCCCTGGCCGACGGCACGGTGCTGCGCGAGGACACCGGCAGTCTGCGGTTCTTGGACGTGGAGCCGCTCAACGCGTTCCTCGCCGAGGCCGGGTTCGAGATCGAGGCGCAGTACGGCGACTGGAGCCACGGGCCGATCACGCTGGAGAGCAAGGAGATCGTCACGATCGCCCGGGCGGCGTAGCGGCGTGGCGCGTCTGCCTAATTTCGGCCCGCATACAGTGCCTGGGCACTGCCCCAGAGGCTGCTGCGGTTGAGGTGGTCCGGATGCCGCCGGATCATGGCGTGGTAGAAGCCCTCCGGAGTCGGCTCCGACTCGAGCAGTTCGTCGGTGTCGGCAAGGTAGCGGCGGGTCTGGCGGATCTGGCGGCCCGCATCGTCGTCGTGCTCGGCGTTCTTGTGGCCGGCCACGATCCGGCCCGCACCCAGCGCTTCGACGACGTCGATGGCACGGCGCCACGCCTCGCGCCCTCCGTCGCGTGATTCGACGAGGTACTGGTGGACGCCGTCGTAGACCACGTCACCGGCAACTACGAGGTCGAGGGCCGGGGCGTGCAGCACGCTGGTGTCGTCCGTGTCACTGTGTCCGACCTCGATGATGGACAGCTCGTGCCGTTCGAGCACGAGCCGGTTGCCGAGGTCCTCGGTGGGGACGGCCGTGACGGGCGTCGCCGGGATCTGCCCGGGCAGGATCTTGTCCCAGAACCCGGCGCGCGCCTGGGCGGCGCGGTGCATCTGCTCGATGGTCGCGGCCGTGGCCACCACCCGGGCACCGGGAAACCGCTCGGCCACGCTCGCGGCGGTGAACCAGTGGTCCCCGTGCGCGTGGGTGGCGAAGACGTACGTCAGCCTTCTGCCGACGGCCTCGACTCGGTCCGCGACGGCCCGCGCCTGGGCGGCGGTGAGCGGCGGATCGACGAGGATCGCCTCCCGCTGACCGTAGATGAGCGTCGTGGACACCGGCGCCCAGGTACGCGCACCGCCGTCCGGCAGGAGATCCGGCAAGGCGAGCGCAATCGCCGGGGACACGAGGACCTCGTAGCTCAAATCGATCTCGGACATGAGAGTGCTCCTTCGAGTCGTCCGGGCCGGACGTGAGATCCGGCTCGGAAAGCGTTGGGCGACCCAACGTTGTGAGGCCCAACGTATCAGACATCAGTTGGGGTGCCCAACGGTTATAGTGAGGGCATGGGTGATGCGCACGAAGATCTCCAGCCCCCGGCCCGGCTGCGGGCCCTGACGAGCTGGCAGGCGCACAAGGTCTCCACCGTCGGGGCCCGCATGACCGCCAGGCACATGCCGCTGACCGCGCGCTCCGACTTCGCCGTCCTGGCCGCGCTGGAGGAGTACGGCCCGCTCAGCCAGGCCGATCTCGGCAGGCGGCTGGGGTTGGACCGCAACGACGTCAGCGGAATCGTCACCCGACTGCACACCGGCGGCCACGTCGACCGCGAGGCCAACCCCGAGGACCGGCGCCGGAACCTCGTCACCGTGAACAAGACAGGCCTGCGCTACCTCGACGAGATCCAGCGCAACGCCGACAAGGCCCAGGCCGAACTGCTCTCAGGCCTGGACGCGAACGAGCGCCGCCAACTCCATGCACTGCTGGCGAAGGCGCTCGAGGCCCACCGGGGAGAGCCTGCGTAGGGCAGGCAGATGCGACAAGGCCCTGACCTCTTCGGGCCGGTCAGTGGGAGTGATGTCCCGAGCTCGAGTCGCCGTTTCCGCCATGGTGGCTCGGCGGTGTGCCTTGATAGCCGCCGGCAGAGTTGAGCTCGAACCGATACTCGTAGCGGAGCAGCTTCACCAACTCGGTGGTCAGCTGTGCGATCGCGTCGGAGATCGCCTGCGTGACCGCGTCCGTTACGGCGGCGTCCGCGGAAGCGACGGCGGCCGCGGTGCTGTCGGCGGCCTCGCTTTGGCTGCCCACTCGCGCGATCCGTGCGCGGGCGAAGGGCGAGAACCTGTAGAGGTGCCGGTCCAAGCCGGCCGAGTGGGCCAGTCCGGCGAGAGCGCGGTCCGCTTCGTCGCTCTCGCCGCCGTGGGCGACTCGATCCAGCCGGGCTTTGGCCGCGTCGCGGCGCGTCTGATCGAGCAGCGTGGCGGACATGGGCGCCGGCACCGGGCTTCGGCGGCGTTCGAGGCGAAGCACGCCTTGATCGGCCAGGATCGACAGGTATCTGTTGACCATCCCGAAGCCGGCCGGGGTGTCCTTGAGCCAGGTGCGCAGCGACGGCGCGGCGCTCGCGCCGAGTGAGGCCAAGGCGCTGTCCAGCCTCTTGTCCCCGGTCTCCGCGACGTCGAGCACCGTGATCCTGTTGGCGTTCATCGTGATGCGGTGCGCGAGCGCCAGATCGACCAGGACCGACGCCCGCAGGGCGAACTTCATCCGGTCGACCTCGCGTATCTGCCCGCTACGCGGCACGAACGCGAGGAGCAGCAGGTCTTCCCCCGAAGTCATGGCCCTGATGGTAGAGGCTTCGCCACGCGGGGTCCATAAGGTCGGAGGCTTGCCCTAGTTCCCCGTGGTAGTACTGGGCGACGCGGACGCCGTGGTCGTCGCGGCGCCGGCCGCCGAGCTGGGCGCGGCCATCACAGCGCCCTGCATGGCGGGGATGGACACGGCCTGGCCGTAGTAGTCCAGGTTGCCCGGGTTGGTTCCGAAGTTCGTGGACAGGTCGATTCCGGCCGTGGCGGCCGCTGCTCCCGGCTGGGGGACGGGGACCTGAGTGTGCGTCGGGTCCCAGCTCGCGGCCGGGCCCTGGGCGAGGCCGGGGTCCGTGGAGGAGCCGGTGTCGTTGCCGTTGAGGGTCTCCTGGCCGGTGGAGGCGCGCCAGTCGCTCAGCGAGGTGTAGCTGTTGCCGCCCCACTGCAGGCGCCAGTGCGCGGCCAGGGAGTAGTAGGCGTTGCCCTGCAGCTCCACCTGCGAGGTGTGGAAGCTGGAGGAGGTCTTGATCAGCGAGCCGAACTCGGCGATGAAGACGTTGTCGCGGATCGAGGCGCCGTGCAGGCTCGAGCCGAGGTTGAGCAGCGGGGACTCGGCGCCGTGGCCGTTCTGGACCACCGTGTTGTGGTAGACCTCGACGTCGGTCTCATAGCCGTCGACCATGAGCAGGCCGTAGGTGATCGAGTCGTTGTCGGTCGGGCTGAGCGCGTCGTTCATGCTCACGTTGAACCGCACCACGTTGCCCGACGAGGCGGCCGAGGAGTGGCCGGCGTAGACCATGTAGCCGGGGCCGTAGTTGTTGTAGGTCAGGTTGTATTCGAGCACGGAGTCGAACGTGCTCTGGTCCAGGTCGAACCCGCCGCCGTCGGTGTAGCCGGCGGTCCGGTTGGAGTAGGAGACGTTGTGCTCGATGACCACGCCGGTGGAGTCGTGCGCCCAGATGCCGACCGGGCCGGATTCCGAGTCGCAGTCGCCGCCGTTGCCGTAGGCGACCGAGTTCTCCACCGTGCCGCCGCTCACGCCGCCCAGGCTGATCCCGCTGCCGGTGGAACCCTGGTGGTCGGAGGCGTTGCCGAGGTTGTCGTAGGCGGCGACGCCGGAGATGGTCAGGGACTGGATCGGGTAGCCGGCCGAGGGCTTGAGGTCCGACGGGCCGAAGGTGATGATCCCGTTGTCCCGGTTCGCGTGGGCCTTGGTGTCGGTGATGGAGACGTCGGTGAACCCGGCCGTCCCGGCGCCGCCGCCGATCGATATGCCGTCGCGGTAGCCGGAGACGTCGAGGCCGGTGAGCGTGAGTCCGGCGAGCTTCCGGTTGCCCGAAAGCGTGTTGTACACGTCGACGCCGGCATTGGCCGAGCTGTTCGCGCCCGGGCCCTTGATGGTCAGGTTCTGCAGGGTGATGCCGGCGGTGTTGTAGATGGTGACGGCGGGCGCGTGGGCGCTGCTGATCACGGCCTGGCCGGTGCCGTAGGAGCCGACGACCACGGGATGGGCGGCGTCACCGGCCACCCCGGCCTTGAACTCCAGGCTGCCGGTGAAGGTGGCGCCGCCCTGCAGCAGCAGCCGTTGGCCCGGCCTGAAGCTCTGCTGGTCGGCGCGGGCGAGGGTGCGCCAGGCGGTCGCGGGGGACGTACCCGCGGCCGAGTCGCTGCCGGTGGAGCTGACGTAGTAGGTCAGTCCGGCCGCGCCGCCGGAGGCCGAGGGGCTTGGGGGGGAACCGGAGGAACCCGCCGCGCTCGGGGTGGCGGACTTGCCCGCGGCGAGTCCGAAGTGGATCCCGACCACGGTCAGGCCGGTGGCCAGGAGCAGCAGCAGCGTGCGGCGCCGGGCGTTGCCGTGCACGGGTTTGATGAGCACGTGCTGTGGCGCGGGGGCGTCGAGGTTCTCGTCGGGCTCTTCGCCGGGCGGCTGCGTCACGCGTCAAACTTCCTTCGCCTCCCGGCTGCGCACGCGGCGCCGCACGGACCCCAAATTCGGCCTGCGCCCTGGCGGGACCGGAGCGGTCCGTCACTCGGCTGCGGGCGCACAGCCGACCAGAAGTATCGGAGACTAGAGATATCAGGGGGCTGATCGCCGTCGCTCGTCGCGTCGAGCCGGTACGACGCACGCCCCGACGGCCTTTGTCACCCTGGGAATTATAAGCCATGGAGACCGGCGGATCCGCCCGCCGAACTCCCCATCAGGTCGCAGTGGCCGCATTCCCCTCGCGGACCGCAGCGTCCTGATGCGACGTAACGGGCGCGCCGGCCCGCGGACGGGGCCGGCGCGCCGGTTTCAGCGTGCGGCCGCGGGACGGCCGAGCGCCGCCACGGTCCAGCCGGCGCCGCGCCAGGCGGCCAGGTCCAGCGTGTTGCGGCAGTCGACGAGGTGGGGCTGGGCGACCCACCCGGCGGCCTCGACGGGATCGATCTCGCGGAACTCAGGCCACTCGGTGGCGTGCACCACGACCTGCGCGTCCCGGGCGGCCTCGCGCGCGCTGTCGGCGAAACCGAGGTGCGGCAGGTACTTCGCCGCGTTGTCGCGCGCCTCCGGGTCGTACACCGTGACCAGCGCGCCCTCGCCCGCCAGCGCGTCGGCGACGGCCAGCGACGGCGAGTCGCGCACGTCGTCGGAGTCCGGCTTGAACGCGGCGCCCCACACGGCCACCCGCCGGCCCTCGAGGCTGCCGCCGCACAGTTCGCGTGCGAGGGTGACCGCGCGGGCCCGGCGGCGCAGGTTGATCCCGTCCACCTCGTGCAGGAAGGCCAGGGCCTGGCCGACGCCGAGTTCGCGCGAGCGGGCCGCGAAGCCGCGGATGTCCTTGGGCAGGCAGGCGCCGCCGAAGCCGAGGCCGGGCTCGAGGAAGCGCGTGCCGATGCGGGGGTCGAGCCGCAGCGCCTGGGCCAGCAGCACCACGTCCGCGTCCGCCGCCTCGCACACCTCGGCCATCGCGTTGATGAACGAGATCTTGGTGGCCAGGAAGGAGTTCGCCGCGGTCTTCACCAGCTCGGAGGTGGCCAGGTCCATGGTCAGGAACGGCACACCGTCCTCGAGCAGCGAAGCGTAGACGTCGCGCAGCGCCTGCTCGGCCTCGGCCGACTCGACGCCGACGACCAGCCGGTCCGGGTGCAGCGTGTCGGCGACGGCGTGGCCCTCGCGCAGGAACTCGGGGTTCCATGCGGTCTCCACCGCCGCCGGCGCCAGCTCGCGCAGGCGGTCCGCGACGGCGGCCGCGGTGCCGACCGGGACGGTGGACTTGCCGACCACGACACAGGATTCGGTCAGGTGCGGCGCCAGCGCCTCGACGGCGAGGTTCAGGTAGCGCAGGTCCGCGGCGTCGCTGCCGGCCGACTGCGGGGTGTTGACGCACAGGAAGTGCACCGCCCCTTCGCCGCCGAAGGCCGCGAGCTCAGCGGGATCCGTGGTGAAGCGCAGCCGCCCGGAGGCGACGTTGCGCGCGAGCACCTCGTTGAGCCCGGGCTCGAAGAAGGGGGAACGGCCGGAGGCGAGTACACCGATCTTCTCGGCGTCCACGTCCATTCCGAGTACCTCGAACCCCAACTCGGCCATACACGCCGCGTGGGTAGCCCCCAGATAACCCGTACCCGTCACTGTGATCCGGCGCTTGCCCACCCGAGCCATCCATCCGTAACCGATGACTTACATGTAGTAGTAAGTTCATAAAAACAATCAACGTCTCGGACACTGTAGTCGACCAGCGCAGTTCCCAGCACCAGAGGTCGGATCCGTGGACAACGCGGCCGCGACGGTGAGCGTGGCGGGCCCGCATTCCCGTTCCCGCCTGCGCCCGCGCGCCAACGCCCGCCCCTGGATCGGGTACATGTGAGAGTGTCGATTCATGGACAGACCAGTGACCTTCGCAATAGTCGGCAGCGGTTGGCGTGCCGAGTTCTTCGCCCGGCTCGCCGCCGTCATGCCGGAGCGCCTGGCCCTCGTGGGCGCCGCGACCAGGCGGCCGGAGCGCGCGGAGGAGATCACCGCGCGCTGGGGGGTGGCCACCTACCTCTCGCCGACCGAGCTGATCACCCGCCAGAAGCCCGACTTCGTGGTCAGTTCGGTGCCGTGGCCGGTGAATCCCGAGGTCATCGCGACCCTGGTGGAGGCGGAGGTGCCGGTGCTGGCCGAGACGCCGCCCGCGCCCGACGACGAGGGCCTGAGCGCGCTGTGGGACCGCGTCGGATCGCGCCGCCTGGTCCAGATCGCCGAGCAGTACCTGCTGATGCCCGCCCACGCCGCGCGCCACGAGGTGGTCCGGCGGGGCTCGATCGGCACGCCCACCAGCGTGCAGGTGTCCTCGACGCACGGCTACCACGCCGTGTCGATGATCAGGGGCCTGCTGGGCGTCGGCGCCGACCGGCCGGTGCGGGTGGCCGCGCAGCGCTTCACCGCGCCGCTGCTCGACCCCCTCTCCCGGGAGGGCTGGACCGGGGCCGAGGAGCCCGCGGACGCGACCACGACCCTGGCCACGCTCGACTTCGGCGGCGCCAGCGGGCTCTACGACTTCACCGACAACCAGTGGCACAACCGCCTGCGGCAACGCCGCATCCTCGTGCGCGGCAGCCTCGGCGAGATCGCCGACGACACGGTGGTGCGCTGGGGCGGGCCGCGCACGGTGATCACCTCGGAGATCACGCGCTCGCAGCTCGGCCACGACCTCAACCTCGACGGCCACGACACCGAGCACTTCGTGTTCGAGGGCGAGGTCGTCTACCGCAACCCGTTCGTCGGCCTGCGGCTGATGGACGAGGAGATCGCCATCGCGACGCTGCTGGTCGCGACCGGCGCGTGGGTGCGCGGCGAGGGCCCGGAGCCCTACCCGCTGGCCGACGCGTGCCAGGACCACCACCTCTCCCTCGCCATCGACCGGGCCGCGGAGTCGGGCGCGCCCGTCGTGGCGGAGGTCGGACCTTGGGCCGGCGCGGTCTCCTCGCCGAAGTAGGCCACCGGCCGTCCGGCCGTGCCATCCGGGTGCGAAAGCCCAGGTGGGACGGCCGGACGGCGGCGTTCTCGCACGCTTCGAGGCACGGCGGCGCGGCAATTCGGGAGCTATCGGCAGATATTCCCGCGTAACCGCTGCTCAGCACCCCTGGCGCTGGAGCCCCGCGTGTATCAAGCTGAAGAGAGAGAATGCGAGAGTGGGTGAGTGCCATGCGCACTCGACTTCGGCCGGATCGCCAACTCGTCGCCCGGATGGGCGTGACGATGTTCCTGCTCGGGCTGCTCTACGTCGCGTTCGCGGCCGCGCTCATCGTGCTCCTGAAGTCGCTCGCGCTGATCGTCGTGATTCTCGGCGGGATGCTGGTGGCGCAGTACTGGTACTCCGACAAGATCGCCCTCGCCGCCCTGCACGGGCACCTGGTGACCGAGGACGAGGCCCCGGAGCTGCACGCGATCGTGGACCGGCTGTGCGCCAACGCGAACCTGCCCAAACCGCGGGTGGCGATCGCCGACCTCGAGCTGCCCAACGCGTTCGCCACCGGGCGTGACGCGCGACACGCGGTGGTGTGCGTCTCCACCGGACTGATCCGGCGGCTCGACGGGCCGGAGCTCGAGGGCGTCATCGCGCACGAACTGGCCCACGTGGCCCACCGCGACGTCGTGGTCATCACGCTCGCCTCCTTCCTCGGCGTCCTCGCGGGCCTGCTGATGCGCACCGCGATCTACTCCCAGCTGCTCGGCGGCCGCCAGCGCGACCAGAACATGCTGGTCATCATGGGCGCCGTGGCCGTCGTGTCCACCGCGGTGTACGCGATCAGCTTCCTACTCATCAGGACCCTGTCGCGATACCGGGAGCTGGCCGCCGACCACGACGCCGCGGTGCTGACCGGGCGCCCCTCGGCCCTCGCGTCGGCGCTGGTCAAGGTGGCCGAAACGCCGGCGCGCATTCCGACCAAGGACCTGCGTGCCGCGCAGGCGTTCAACGCGTTCTTCTTCTCCCCGGTCGGCACGCAGTGGACCCTGTTCTCCACCCATCCCACCCTGCAGCGGCGCCTGGACGAGTTGGAGAAGGTCGGCGCCCAGCTCGGCGAGATGACCGAGGCGCGCTGAGCCGGGCCCCTTCTCCGCCGATGCCTCGGTTCCGCGGATGCCTCGTTTGGCCGATGCCTCGTTTCGCCGATGCCTCGGTGGACGACCGCAGTCGAGACCTCAGTCGACGATCAGGACGAGCTTTCCCCGGGCGTGCCCGGCGTCGCTCAGCCGCTGGGCCTCGGCGGCCGCGGTGAGCGGGTGGACGGCGCCGACGGTGGCGACCAGGTCGCCGGCGGCGGCCTGCCGGGCGAGTTCGGCCAGGCGCGCGGCGGACTGGCGCTGCGGGCCGTGCTCGAAGACGACGCCGAGCTCGTCGGCGCGGAAATCGGCGATGGTCACGATCCGGCCGGTACCGCCCCGCAGCGTGATCGAGTCCTCCAGCGCTCCCTTGCCCGCGGCGTCGAACACCGCGTCCACGCCGTCGGGGGCCAGTGCGCGCACCCGCTCGACCAGGCCGTCTCCATAGACGAGCGGTGCGGCGCCGAGCGCGGCGAGGTGGTCCTGGTTGCCGGGCCCGGCGGTGCCCAGGACGCGCGCGCCGCGGGCGAGGGCCAGCTGAACCGTGACACTGCCGACGGCCCCGGCCGCGCCGTGGATCAGCAGGGTCTCGCCGGCGGTGACGCCCAGCGCGTCGATCACGCGCTCGGCGGCATCGGTCGCGACCGGAAGTGCGGCCGCGTGCGCCCAGTCGAGGCCGGCCGGCTTGGCCGCCAGGACCGTGGCGTCGGCCAGCGCGTATTCGGCGTAGGCGCCGGTCTGCGTCCAGCCGAGCACCTCGTCACCCGCCGCGAGCCCCTCGACCCCCGCGCCGACGGCGTCGACGACGCCGGCGAACTCGCTGCCGGGGATCGCGGGCAACGGGGTCGGGAAGAACGCCTGCATGCTCCCGGAGCGGATCTTGCCCTCCACCGGGTTCACGCCGACGGCCTTGACCCGCACGCGGACCTGCCCGGGGCCGGGCTGGGGGATCTCGAGCTCGGCGGTGCGCAGGACGTCGGCGGTGCCGAAGCGCTCGAAGGTGATGGCCTTCATCTGGGACTCCCAAGGGTCGGCGACGTGGTCGGTATCGTGTCGCTCACGAAGTGCTTCGAATTCGAAGCACATAATGAGACTAACCTGCTTCGAATTCGAAGCAAAAGGGCAGGGGGCAGTGACGCTCGTCACATGTTTCGAATTCGAAGCAGGTACCATGGAGCCATGACGGACGGACTCGATCCCCGGGAGCTCGGCACCTATTTCGCGCTGATGGAGGCCGTGGGCGTGCTTCAGCACCACGTCGAGCAGCAGCTGCGCGCCGAGGGCGGGATCAGTTACGTGCAGTTCCAGCTACTCGCCCGCCTCGCCGACGCCGACGGGCCGCTGACGATGACGCAGCTGGCCGACGGCGTCGTCTACAGCCGCAGCGGCCTGACCTACCAGGCCGGGCTGCTGGAGAAGGCCGGCCTGATCACCCGCGGCAGCTTCGCGCAGGACGAGCGCGCCACACTCGTGAGCATCACCGACGAGGGCCGGGCTCTGGTCGGCCAGGTGCTCCCCGGCCACGTCCAGGTCACCCGCAGGCTCCTGTTCGACTCCCTGTCCGACGACGACCTGCAGCACCTCGGCGCGATCATGACGCGCGTACGCGACCACGCGCGCGCCCAGCCCCCGCGCTCCGCCGCCCCCCGCAAGCGCAGAGCCGCAGCCGACGCCGCAGCCGACGCCGCGCCCGACTCGCCCGAGTGAGGACCCGGACCTACTCGACCGACTCGGTCACCGACTCGATGTGCACCTGGTCGTTCGGAACGCCGTCGCCGGAGCCGTTCACGTCGTTCGAGCCGGCCTGCGCGACCTGCTGAATGATGTTCAGACCCTCGGTGATGGTGCCGAACGGCGTGTAGGCGGGATCGATCGACGAATCCTTGTACACCAGGAAGAACTGGCTGCCGTTGGTGTCCGGGCCGGCGTTCGCCATGGCCACCACCCCGGCCTTGTAGGTCACCGCGCCTTCCGAGTCGGGCGTGCCGAGCGAGGCCAGGTTCTCGTCCTGGAACGCGTAGCCGGGCCCGCCCGCGCCGGTTCCGGTCGGATCCCCGCACTGCAGCACGTAGATTCCGACGGTCACCAGGCGCGTGCAGTCCGTGTTGTCGAAGTACCGCTTCTCGATCAGGTAGACGAAGGAGTACACGGTGTACGGCGCGGCGTTGCCGTTCGCAGTGAAGACGATGTTCCCGCGATTGGTCTTGATGGTGACCGTGTAGGTCTTGTGCGCCGGCGCCGCGGCGTACGCGGGGACACCCACACTGCGCGCGGCCGTACCGCAGACGTGGTAGCCGATGGGCTCACTCGAGATGCCGGCCGCCGTGCTGCACGACTGCGGCGTGTCCCCCGCCGGAGAGGAAGCCTCGGCCGAGGGCTGCGGGGCCGCGCTCTGCGGGGCGCTGGAGGTCTGGACGCCCCCGGCCACCGCGGGACTGGGCGCCGCGCCCCCGAGCAAGGCGATCGCGATACCCGCGACGATGACCGCGAGCGCGACGGATATGACGATCACCGCCGTGGCCGCCGAGCTGCGTGAACGGAACGCCCCGGGCCGCTGCGGCACCGTCGGCCAAGGGGCGGGCTGCTGGGGATACGGCTGCTGCTGCGGATAGAACTGCGGGTTGCCGGGCTGCGGGTACTGATGCGGGGGCTGCGGGTACTGACCGCCGGGCTGCGGATACGGCGGTTGCTGCGGGTAGGGCTGCTGCTGCGGATACTGCGGATACTGTGGGTACGGCTGCTGCGGGTAGGACGGCGGCTGCGGCGGCACGTTGCCCTGGGGCACGCCGCCCTGCTGCGGTACATAGTCCTGCGGCACGGCGTCCTGCGGCTCCTGGCCGGGGCTCACCCAGCCCGAGTTCCCACCGTTCGGCTGATCCCCGGTTGCCACGAGCTGATCCCCCATCCGACCACCGCCAGGCGAGCACCGGGCTCGGGCACTGTACTCGGACTCCCGGGCGGTGTTCAACGCATTCTCCCACGCCGCCGAGCGTCTCAGCGCTCCAATTCGCTTGCGGGCGCACCCGGTCGGTGATCGAATGCCGCCATGACGTCGACCGGCCCCCGCGAGTCCTCGACGTTCTATCAAGCCGCCGACGGCAGCGAGCTGCCCCTGCTGCTGTTCGAACCGGGCGACGGCGCGCAGCCGCGGGCGGGAATCATCGTGTTCCACGGCGGCGCTCTGCGCGAGGGCTCGGCCGACGGGCTCGCCGCGCACTGCCGGAAGCTGGCGTCGGCCGGGATCTTCGCGGTCTCGGCCGGGTACCGTCTGCTCGGCCGTGGGGCCTCGAGCATCGGCGACTGCGTCGCCGACGTGCGGCGCGCGGTCGAGCAGTTCGGGCGGTTGGCCGCGTCGCGCGGTCTTGACGCGCCGCAGCTGGCCTCGGGGGGCAGCTCGGCCGGCGGCCATCTCGCGCTGGTCGCGGCGATGGCCGCCCCGGACGGGCCGGCCGCGACGCCGGAGCCCGGCGTCGCGGCCGTCGCGGCCTTCAATCCCGCGGGCCTGGATCTGGGCTCGATGGACCCGGATGCCCGGCGCCGGCTCGAAGACCGGGTCGGCCTCGCCCCCGGCCGGCTGACCGACTACTCACTGATCGAGCTCGTGCGGCCGGGCAATCTACCGGTACTGATTCACCACGGCACGCGCGACGGGATCGAGCCGATCGACCAGGTGCGGCGGTTCCGGGACGCCATGGAGCGCGCCGGCAACGCGTGCACCCTGTACGAGTACGAAGACGCCGAGCACGGATTCCACTACCCGGGCGAGGACACCGCGCACTTCGACGCCGTCATGGACGCCACGGTGCGGTTCCTGCTCGATCAGCTCGCAGTGGACTGACGCGAATCGAGGCGTCGGACGTGCCCGTGCCTCAGTCCCCTGCCGCCAGGTTCGGGTCCGCGGGGCCGCCGATGACCGTCCAGGTGCTGCCGCTGCCCGAGTACTGGTCGACGCTCGCCGGTCCGTTCGGGCCGTAGACGACGCCGTACATGCTGGTCTCGCTCTCCGTTTCGGGCACCGGGCCGTTGGTGGAGATCAGCGACCAGCTGTTCGGGGTGCCGGAGTACGCGTAGACCAGGTTGCCGGCCGTGCTGTAGTCGTAGACGTACACGCCCTGGTCGCCGCCGACGAGGTTGAGGATCTCGGCGTTGCCGGTGTTCAGGATCGGGGTCCAGGTCGTGCCGCCGGTCCACGCGGAGACGGTGTCCAGGTCGTCGTCGGCGCGGTAGATCACGCCGTTGCCGACCGCGAAGTCCCAGCCGTGGCCGCCGATGTCGGTCCAGCTGCCGGGGGTGCCGTTGTAGTGCCAGACGTCCCCGGAGGAGTTGGTGGACTGCGCGGTCGCGATCACGCCGTCGGTGCCGGCGTAGATGTTCTGCGCCGAGCCGCCGATGACGCTCCAGCTGTTGGGCGTCCCGTTCCACTCGGCGACGTAGGCCCCGTTCGGCCCGAGTCCGTAGAGGTGGCCCCCGCCCTCGGCGAACTCCTGGCCCGGACCGCCGATCTCGGTCCAACTGCCCGGGGTCCCGCTGTACTCGAAGATGTCGCCCGAGGTCGGATCGGTCGCGAACACCCCCGCGGAACCGGCGTAGACGTGGCTGGCCGGGCCGCCGATGACGGTCCAGCCGGAGCTGAGCCCCATCCACTCGGCCACGTAGCTGTCGGTCGGGCTGAGCGCGAAGACGGTCTGGTCCGTCCACGGTATGTAGATGCGCGACGCGGGCTGGGCCGCCTGAGCCTGACTCGCGCCGGTGCCCGCGGTGAACGCGGCCGCGGTCGCGAACACGGTGGCCGCGACGGCCCTGGTCCCCCTCATGTGCAGCACTGCAATCCCCTCCTGGTTTTTTCGGTTGTTGCGCCCAGCCAGCGTTCCGCCCGCCGGCACGCACGTCATGAGTAGCGCGTACTCACCCCACAGCACGCGCGTCGATCCCGCCGTCAGGCGGGCGGCTGGAAGCCCTTGGCCGCGTGCCTGGTGAGCGACATGCGCACGGCCTCGCTCAGGCTCCCCGCGAAGACGATCTCCAGGTTCTGCCGCACCTTGGCCGACACCCGGCCGAGGTCGCGCTCGTTGCCGACGGACGCGACCAGGCGCTGGGCGAAGGCCTGCCTGGCCACGTGCGCCACGTCGGCGAGCGAGGCGACCGGCAGCAACTCGCCGGAGGAGGCGAGCACGCCGGCCACGGACACCTCGTTGCGCACCATCCGGCCGGTGAGCCCCGAGAGCACCGCGAGCACGACGCCGATCCCGACGTTCGAGGCGTCGGTGGCGCCGTCGGTGGCGGGGACCGGGCCGTAGCTCTGGAAGATCCGGAAGTCGTGCCCGGCGAACCACGCCTCCCAGCCGCCGTCGCGCGGCGGCAGCAGCGTGGCCGCGTTCGCGCGCACGAACGCGACGGCGTCGTGCGCATGCTGATGGACGGCCTCGACCGGCCAGTCCGTGACCTCGACCCGGCCGCCGCCCGGCCGCGCGATCGCCTCGATCGGCACGAGGACGTCGTCCACCGGCGTCCAGGCGAGGCCGACCCGCTGTTCGGTCCGGTGCCGGGAACGCTCCGAGATCCCGCTCAGCCGCTTGGCCTCGGCGGTGGCCTGGGTGATCCGCTCGAGGTCGGCCTCGTAGTCGACCACGACCTTCGTGTGGTCCGCCGGGTCGTACCAGACCGGCACGTGCGAACCCTGGAATTTCAGGGTATGGACTCGAGTGAGCACGCTCGCCTCGAACGGCGGCTCGGCCCGGTCCTCGGGGACCACCCGCAGCACCATGCGGCAGTCGTACCAGGTGTGCGACAGGTCCTCGTCCGGGGAGAAGGCCCCCTTGAGACTGCCCGCCTCGCCCAGCGTCGTCATCGACAGGATCTCGCCGGTCGCCTTGCGACCCTTCTGCCGCAGCTCGTCCAAGAGATGCTTGTGCTTGAACAGCATCGACTCCCCCTCCAGGAG
>NZ_JAGSOG010000240.1 GCF_018139695.1 Actinospica durhamensis
ATCAACCTCGGCCTCACCCGCACCAACGGACGCTGGAACCTGCCGACACCAGCATGAACAGGCCAGTGGCGGGCCGGCTACGCCGACCCGCCACATCAGACCACGAAGATCTTCATCGGACTTCTAGGAGTGCCCTGATGACCGAAGAACTGCTCCGCGCCCCCGCCGAGGTCAAGTACGCCGAGGAGCTGGACTGGCTGGAGTCCGTCGACGACGCGCCCAAGCCGTTCTCCTGGCGGCTGAGCCCGGCCATGGTCCGCACCTTCATCCTCGGCTCCGAGCGCTCGGACAAACTGGAGCGCGACATCGCACCGAAGTGGTTCGGCGACCGCACCTTCGTCGAGCGCAGCATCGTCACCCTCGCCTCGGACCGCGGCCTGCTGCTGATCGGCGACCCGGGCACCGGCAAGAGCTGGCTGGCCGAACTGCTGGCCGCGGCGATCTGCCGCAACTCGACGCTCGTCGTGCAGGGCACCGCGGGCACCACCGAGGACCACATCAAGTACTCCTGGAACGTCTCGATGGTCATCGCCAAGGGACAGTCGCGCGAGTCGATGATCCCCTCGCCGATCATGACGGCGATGGAGGGCGGAGTGATCGGCCGTTTCGAGGAGCTGACCCGCTCGACCAGCGACGTACAGGACGCGCTGATCTCGATCCTGTCCGAGAAGTACGTCTCGGTGCCCGAACTGGACACGGACAACATCGTGTTCGCCAAGCCCGGCTTCTCCATCATCGCCACCGCCAACAGCCGCGACCGCGGGGTCAACGACCTGTCCTCGGCGCTCAAGCGGCGCTTCAACTTCGTGCGCATCCCGGTGGTGACGAACAAGAAGAGCGAGGCGGAGATCGTGCGCTTCCGCACCGCGGAGCTGTTGAGGCGGCACGAGATCGAACTCGAGGTGCCGCCGACGCTGCTGGACATTCTGCTGCAGAGCTTCGCCGACCTGCGCGCCGCCGCGGCCGCGGCGGGAAGCGACGACGAGAAGCTGGAGTCGGCGCTGTCCACGGCCGAGCAGATCGGTGTACTCGAGGACGCGATCCTGCACAGCCAGTTCTTCGGCGATCGGACGCTGCGCGCCCAAACGCTGGCCGCGTCGATGGTCGGCTCCCTCGTCCGGCGCAGCCCGGAAGATCTGAGCATCCTGAACAAGTTCTGGCACGGCGTGATCGAGCCGCGCAGCAAGCAGGAGGAGGGCTCGCCGTGGGAGGGCTTCCTGGAGGGCGGCCGCGAGGCGATCGCGACGCTGTCGTGACCGCGGTCGAATCCGGCCCGTTCGCCGCGTTGCGCGGGCAGCTGGTGGACGCGGCGGCGCAGTTCGGCGGCGCGGACGCGCTGGCCGGGATTCTCGGCGGCATGGTCGAGGACGTCGACCGCGCGCTGCGCGAGGAGCTGGAGATCTTCCCGGTCTGTCACCACTCCCCCGCGTCGGCACTGGCCATGGTGCGCAGGCTGCGGGAGAAGCGGCCCGCGGTGATCTATCTGGAGTTGTGCGAGGACTTCACCCCGCTGCTCGAGGAGCTGCGCAACTGCCGCCTCCCGGTGGCGCTGCAGGCCTTCGCATGCGAGACGGACGGTTTTCCGCTCGAGTGGTCGCCGCTGAGTGTCGTGGCGCCGCTGACACAGGCGTCTGCGGAGTACCAGGCGATCGCGTACGCGCTCGACACCGAGGGCGTCGAACTGGTGCTGGTGGACCGGTCCACCGACCACGTCTTCCAGTGGTCGCCGCAAGAGCAGCAGCAGACGGAGGTCGGGGACCCGGAATCGGTGCAGGAGGAAGCCGGCCTCCACGGCGACGCCGTCGGGGTCGAGATGGGCGACCTGCGTCCCCGCTTCCGCGAGCTCGAGGAGCACCTGCTGCACCACGGCCGCGTCCGGCACTGGTCGGAATGGTGGGACCAGTACGTCGAGCAGCCGCTGTCCACGGCGGACTACGCGACCTACCGGCAGGTCATGGTGATGATCGGCAGCCTGTTCCGACACCTGCGGCGCGATCACGCGGAGTCCGTGGACGAGGAGCGGGAGCGCTACATGTGGACCCGGATGCGCGAGCATCTCGCCGCGACCGGCACGGACCCGGCGCGTTGTCTGTACGTCTGCGGCGCATTCCACGCGGCCAGCCGGGTCGAGCAGTTCGGTCTGACGTCGCAGGCCCCGTATGAAATCTCCCCGCGCACGAAAACGACCTGGCAGTATGGCATGATCCCGTCCAGCCACAGCTCGATCGAGACGCAGTTCGGACTCGCGCCCGGCTCGGTCTCGATCGCGGCCGCGACGTGGGCCAAAGCACTCAAGCGCGGCGGCGAGAAGCCCTTCACGCTGCGCGGGAGCGAGGACGAGACCAAGGGCAAGGCCGGCGCGAAGGCCGCGAAGCCCAGAAAGACGACGCCCACCCCGCGCGCGGTGCCCGCCGTCGACCAGGCCGCGGCGCCGGTCGCAGTCGACCGCCTCAGCACCTACATCGGCACGCCGCCGCGCCCGGACACGCTGGATGAGGAGGAGTTGCTCGGCTGGTGCGTCGACATCGTCGCGCTCGCGCGGCGCAACGGCTACCTGGCCAGCACGGCCGACGCGATCGCCGTCTACGACACGTCGATCCTGCTCGCCGGGATGCGCGGCCGGAAGCGTCCGACTCCGTACGACTTCCAGGACGCCGCGATCACCTGCATCGAGAAGGACGTCGTGCCCGGCCGCAGGAACGTGCGCCGGCTGTGCGAAATACTGCTGGGCGGGGACCGCATCGGGCGAGTCGGCTACGCGTCGCTGCCGCCGCTCGCGCGCGACGTCCTCGACCGCCTCAGTCCGCTCGGGCTGGACCTGGAGCGGCGCACCCTGCAGCGCGCACTGCTCGACCTCGGCACGCGGCCGGAGCTGCGGCCCTGCTCGGACGTGCTGTGGATCCTCCAGAGACTGCTGCCCGCGGACGCGGCACGGCCCATCATGGGCTCGCGGGAACTGGGCGAGCGGCCGATCCAGGAAAGCTGGGACCTCGCGATCGGCAAGCACCAGCGGGCGCTGGTCGAGCTCGGCTACGAGGGCATCTCGGTCGAGCAGGTGCTCGAGCAGCGGCTGCGTGCCGCGGTGTACGCGCCCGACGCCGACCCGGCGATCGCCCTGCGCGCGGTCGAGGAGGCGCTGCTCTTCCTCGGCGGCCGGAGGCTGGCGGACGACCTCGGCGCGCGGGCCGTGGAACTGCTGGCGCAGGAGCGCACGGCCGACCGCGCGCCCGAGGTGCTGCGGCGTATCAGGAAGCTGCTGACGCACTTCCGGACCGAGGGCCAGCGCCTGCCGGGCTGGTGCGAGGACTTCGCGACGAAGGGCTACGCGCACTACTGCACGCTGCTGCCGGCCGCGTTCGCGGACGAACACGCGGACGTGCGGCAGGTGGGCGCGGTGCTCGGCTTCCTGTTCAGCATGGAGGGCCTGGCGCTCTCGCTCGGCTGCGACCACGCGCAGTTGGAGATCGCGATCAGGCAGAGCCATCCGGAGGCGCCGGGCAAGGTCGCACTCCTGTGGGCCGCACGCTTCCAACTCGGCGAACTGACGCTGCCCGAGCTGAGCCGCAAGGTCGCCGAGCTGGTCGAGAACCCGCTCGTCGTGCCCGCACTGCCGCAGTACCTCAGTGGCCTCATTCAGGCGTTGGACCTCGCTCCCGCACTGGCGCCCCTGGTCGTCGAGACCCTCTCACGCGCGTTCGGCACGCTGCCGGACTCGGTCCTGCTGCCTTGGCTGCCTCGACTCATCGCGACGCTCAAGGACCAGGCCGGCGAATACGCACCCGTACTCGTGCGCGAGGCGGGCCGCACCTTCCCGGGCACGCTCGCCCAGCTGGAGCACTGGGTCGCGCCGTGGGATCCAGGGGCACAGGAAGCGGCGGCCGGTGAGCCGAGCCTGGCGTCGGCAGCGGTGGGCGCGGACATCGGCACAGGTCCGGCTGCGGAGCTGCTACGGCGTCATCCGGCCGCAGCGGAAGCGATCGCAGTGCTGCTGGCCACGTGACCGCATCGGCAGCTCCCGCCGCACGCCGCAGCCCCGGCGGGAGCTGCCGACGCATTTCAAACCGCGTCTACCAGGCCTTACGTCACAAGCCTGAGCCAGGAGGAGCCTTCGCCAGGGCCGGACTGATCCGGCCCTGGCGAACGCGCGTCGCGGTGGGTTCGCCGCGGTGGATTCTTAGAACATGCCGAACCCGTCGAAGACCGCGTAGGCTCCCGACAGCTTGGTGATCACGATCGTGTGCGTGCCCGGCGACAGGCCGCTGGCGGTGAAGACGGCGACGTCGGAGTGGCGCTGGCCGTCCGAGGGCACCGTGTTGACCACCTGCTGCGTTCCGCCGTCGATGCTGACGCCGATGTTGCCCTCGTCGGTGTATTCCTCGCCGTAGACCTGGATGGTGGAGCCGGTGAAGGTGTAGGTCGCGGTGTCGCCGTTTTCGGTGGTGGCGTGTACATCGTTGTCGTAGTCGCCGAGACCGCGGTTCGCGGAGTAGGTCCAACCACCTCCGGTGTAGGTGATCGTGGAGTCGGTGTCGTTGATCCGATTGACCGGCGGTACGACGGTGGTAGCGACGCCGAATCCGTCCAGCGTCGTGTACTGGCCCGACAGCTTCGTGACCACGATCGTGTGCGTGCCGGACGACAGGCCGCCGACGCTGTAGACGACCGCGTCGCCTTGGCGCTGCCAGTTCTCGGGGACGGTGCTGACGATCTGCTGCGCACCGCCGTCGATGCTCACACCGATGTTGCCCTGGTCGGTGTACCGCTCGCCGTAGACCTGGATGAAGCTCCCGGTGAAGGAGTACGTCGCGGTCGAACCGTTCGCGCTCGCGTAGTGCACGTCGCCGGCGAAGTCTCCGTCGGGGCGGCCTGAGCTGACCGAATAGCCGCTGTAAGAGATCGACGGATCCGTGTCGTTCACGTGGACGCCCGGCACGCCGAACCCGTCGAGGGTCGCGTAGGTGCCCGACAGCTTCGTGATCACGATCGTGTGGGTGCCGGCGGATAGGCCGCCGACGGTGTAGACGACTGCGTCGGCGTGGCGCTGACCATCGGCGGGCACCGTGCTGACGGTCTGTTGGACGCCGCCGTCGATGCTGATGCCGAGGTTGCCCTGGTCGGTGTTCTGCTCGCCGTAGACCTGGATGGTGGTGCCGGTGAAGGAGTACGTCGCGGTCGAGCCGTTCGCGGTCGCGTAGTGCACGTCGTTGCCGAGGTCTCCGAAGGTGCGGTTCGCGGAAGACGAGAAGCCGCTGTAGGAGATCGTCGGATCCGTGTCGTTGACGCGGTACATCGAGACCGGGTTCCCGACGGTGATCTCGGGGTTCGTCGTCCCGGCCGGGACCGTGGCGATCAGGAAGCCGCTGGAGGGGTACTGGACGCTGCTTGCCTGGGCGCCGTTGACGTAGACCGGCGTGTTGGCGGTGAATCCCACCCCGCCGATCAGCACCTGGTTCGAGCTCGACACCGCCGAGGTGTACTCGACCGACGGGCCGATGCCGTTCAGGGCCGCGTACGCCGGGCTCACGCCCGCGTTGCCGAGCAGGCCGGCCGGGATGTCGGCGGGGCCGGGGCCGGCCGGGATCGTGGTGTTGCCGCTGGCGTGGGTGTCGATCGGGGCGTTGCAGGCGTACTGGCCGACGGGCGCCGAGTAGTAGCCGCCGGTGATCCAGAAGTGGCCGGTCGAGGAGCACCCTCCGGTGGCGGCACCGCCGCCGTTGAACGCGACGTCGTTCTGCCAGTTGATCCACTCCGAGCCGGCGTCGTCGTAGTAGGTGAAGTCGGTTCCGTTGCCGTTGTAGGCCACGTTCCCGGTCGCCTGCAGGCCGTGGGCCAGGGTCTGGGTCGGGTCGGCCTGGGCGTAGGAGCTGTCCGGCAGCAGAGTGCCGCCGGCGTTGTAGTACTGGGCCTGGTGGCCCTCGGCGTAGATCGCGCCGCCGTCGCTGCGCACCGCGAGGTAGTTGTAGAAGAGGTTGTCGCTGATCGTGTTGTCCTGGTTGATGTTGGTCGAGTTCTCCGGGGTACTCGCCTGGTCGACGTGGCCCTGGATGACACCTGCGGTGATCCCGTCGTACGGCAGGTCGTACAGGTCGTTGTGGGTGATCGTCGTGTTCTGCGAGAACAGCAGGGTGATACCGGGCGCCGAGGAGTAATCGGTCCCGACGTCGTGGATCGCGTTGTTCGACACCGTGGTGCCGGTCAGGATCTCGTTGGTCCCGATCGTGTCATTCGCCACGGCGGACGGGTTCGGCGTGCAACTCTGCTTGATCACGGACGCGGTGTCCGGGTCGGTGGACGAATTCGGGTTGGTGGGGTTCGGATCCGCGGTACACCCGAGCAGGATGCCGGTGGAGGCGATGTCAGTGAACTCATTGCCATGGATCAGGGTATTGCTCGAGCCGTACATCACGCTCAACCCGGCCCCGCCGAGGTCCGCGAACCGGTTGCCGGTCAGCGTGATGTCCTTCGCCGCACTGAAGGCGACGTTCGCCAGCGGCTGCGTCAGCGAGCCCCAGGGGCAGCTGCCCGCGGGATTCGAGAACTGGCACATCCCCTGGTCGGCCGACCCGGTCATCCGCAGGTTGCTCTGCACGTCGGCGAACCCGGCCGAGCTCGAGGGCGCGTTCCAGGTGGCGTAGGAGAACTGCAGGCCCTGGAACGTCACATCGTGCAGCGGAGCGGCCAACGTGCCCGCGCCCACCACGAGCTGCTGCAGCAGGGGCAGTTCCACGTCAAGGCCGCTCACCTGCGCGCCGGCCGAAGGCTCGTAGTAGAGCGTGTTCGAGGTCGAATCCAGGAACCACTGCCCGGGATCGAGCAGCGCCTGCGCGTCCTCGACCAGCGCCGGCATCGTGCTCGGGCTCATCGACGGCAGACCGCCGCTGCCCTGGCTGAAGCTCGACCGGGCGGTCGCATCAGCCCAGCACGGCTGGTCCATCGTCAGTGTTCCGCCGGCATAACTCGCCACCCGACACCGCGACTCGGTCCACGCCCCGTTGCCGCCGGGATAGTCGAACTCGACCGCCGCCACCTGCGCGGCGGTGAGCCGGCCGAACCACGCCACTGCCGCGCTGTCAGAGCTGATCTTGTATCCGGTGGACGTGCCGGTCCAACCGCCGGCGAAACCGAGCGCGGCGGGAGACTCCTGGGCGATCGGCGCCTCCTGCCCGTTCACGTACACCTGCCGGCTCGCGCTGCCCGACGGGACCGGCGCCGACCACACCCCCGAAGTACCGACCTCGGACCAGCCCGTGATCTGCGTCGCCCCGGAGATCACCGGCCGCGCGCCCGGCGCCGCCTGCCACACCACGGGGTGCCCCGCGCTGCCGGAATCGGCGGCACTCAGCGTCCAGGTGCTCGCGAGCCGGTAGGTCCCATCCAGCAGGTCGACGGTCACCGCGTCGCCGCTGCTCGACGGCGCAAGGTTTTCCACCGCACTCTGCGCGCCGCTGAGCGAACAGGGCGCTGCCGCCGTGCACGCCGCCCCGGAACCCGACGGTGCGGCGTAGAGCGTCACCGCCACCGCGGCCGAGGCATGTCCGGGCACGGACATCACCATCCCCGCCAGTACCGCGGCCGTGCTCGCCTGAGCGAGCCGTCGCCTATGAAGGGCTCTCATCCGAGGAACCTCCTTGTTCGCTCGTGGTGCTCCGAAACGGCGACCTACGTGCCCAGTCATCGGATTTTTCGAGAGGGGTCCTGTGAAGATTGACCGTCAGAGTGGGAGAAATGCGCCGCGCTGATTACCAATAGCGCCCCAGACATAGGATGTCAACGCATCTCGCGGCGTCATCGACGTCACCCGAGCACGGGCGGTGCACAAGACCGTGCGCGGCGATCAGCACGCTGAGGAAGTTCAGCACGTAGACGATGATCGGCAGGGCAATCGCGACGGCGGCCAGGCGCCCAGGAGCCGACCCACTCTTTGGGCCTGTTATCAGCATTCCGGCCGCGTACCGGCGCGTGATCGGGGATCAGGCTCACCGGTTGGCGCGCGACCTGCGCGCGACGAGTTCACCGGCCGCGGCCGGCCAGTTCGGGTATTCGAACTCGAACCCCGCTTCGAGCAGCCTCGTCGGCACCACTCTCCTGCTCTTGAGCAGCAGCTCGGTGTCCGAACGGAGCAAGAACGCGCCTATCTCCGCCATCCACGCCGTGGCGGGCAGGCCCACCGGGACCCGCCAAGCCTTGCGCAGGCCGCGCATGAACTCGCGCTGCGGCACCGGTCCGGGCGAGGCGAGGTTGACCGCACCCTCGAGCCGGTCGTCGGAAAGCAGGTGGCCGACGGCGCGGGCGAAGTCGTACTCGTGGATCCAGGAGACGTACTGGGCGCCGCCCGCAACGGGGCCGCCGAGGCCGAGCCTGGCCAGCCAGGAGAGATAGTCGAAGATCCCGGCACGGTCCGGGCTCATGATCATGGCCGACCGCAACGCGACCCGGCGGGTCTCCGGACTGGCGGCATCCTGCTGGGCCTGCTCCCAAGCGCGGGCGATCCGGACGCTGTACTCCCAATAGTCGGGCACCCCGGTCTCGGCGCCGCCGATGACCCCGGCCGCCTCGTCGTTCGGTGCGTCGAAGCGATGGGCGTAGATCGTGGCGGTACTCGCCTGCAGCCAGACCGCGGGCGGGGCGTCGCAGCGCTCGATGGCTTCGCCGACCACCTCGGCCGACCGAACCCGCGAGTCCATCATGGCCCGCAGATTCGCCTCGTTGTAGCGGCAGCTCACGCTGCGGCCGGCCAGGTTGACCACCGCATCGGCGCCGTCGAGTTCGCCGACCCAGCCGCCCAGACTCCGCCCGTCCCAGGCCACCTCATGTTCGCCTGCGGGCCGCCTGGTCAGCACGACGACGGCGTGGCCTTTCGCGGTCAGGGAACGTCGCAGCATCGTGCCGACCTGTCCGGTACCCCCGGGAATGACGACCTTCACGGAAACCCCCTCCATTGCCGCGTGCAGCCTAGCAGTGGAATTGAACGCGTTCAAAAGTGGGAGAAAAAAACGAAACGGCCGGTGGGCTGGGATTTCTCCCGGCCCACCGGCCGTTTCGCAGGTGCGGCGTCGCGGGGCCGCCGCGGCGTTACGCCCCGATCGACTTCGCGGCGTCCCGGATGACATCGAGCACGAACTCGGGGTGCGAGAGCATCGGCACGTGGCTGCTGTCCACCTCGTAGGTCCGCGCACCCATCCGCTTCGCGGCGAAGCGCTCCAGCTCGGGGTTCACGGTCCGGTCCTGGTTGGCGACGATGTACCAGCTCGGCTTGGTCTTCCACGCGGTGCCGGGGACCTGCTGGTCGAACAGATCCGCGACCGGTACGGCGCCGGTGGCGAGCACGAGCTTCTGCTCGGCTTCCGGCAGGTCGCCGCAGAAGTCGCCGACGCCCGAGGCCTTGAGCCAGAGCCGCCCGTCGGCGACCTCGATGTGCTCGAACACCGGCGTGGGCGAGAACTTCGCCTGCTGCTGCTGGGAGGTCTCATCCTCGTCCGGGGCGAGCGCGGCGATGTACACCAGCGCACCGACCCGGTCGTGTAGGCCCGCCTTGGTGATCAGGGTCCCGCCGTAGGAGTGGCCGACCAGCACGATCGGGCCGGGGACGTGGTTGAGGGTGAAGTTCACGCACGCCACGTCGCTCTCGAGCGAGTCGAGGCCGTGCTGCGCGGCGAACACCTCGTGCCCTTCGGCCTGGAGCGTCGGGATGAGCTTGCTGAAGCACGATCCGTCGGCCCACAACCCGTGGGCGAAGACGACACTGGGCTTGCCCGCCATGGCTTCCTCCTTGATGGATGACTTCACGGATGCCGAACGCCCACGGGCGGCCATGCCCGAACCGAACATTCCGCACTGAAAGTGTTCATCCTCATCATCGCCGCGGTCGACGCCCCCGACAGCGTCCGCGCTCGCGTTCACGCGAGCCGGGATCCCGTCACACGGCCACCCGGGCGACGGCGGAGACCGGCGGAGACCGGCTCGAATTCGATACCGAACGGTTCCGGTTGGAAATAGGCTTATGCTGAGTGGATGAGCGAGTCGAAGGGCGCGGGGCGACCGCGATCGGCGGAGAAGGACGAGGCGATCCTGCGGGCGGCGCTGGAGTTGCTGGCGTCGCAGGGGTACGTCCGCATGACGCTGGATCAGGTCGCCGTCGCGGCGGGCGTGAGCAAGTCGACGATCCATCTGCGCTGGCGCAGCAAGGGGGACCTGGTCACGGCCGCGCTGGCCGCGAGCCGCATGGTCCAGGCCCCGGCCGCGACCGGGGATACCCGCGCCGATCTCGTCGCGGTGTTGGATGATTTCGCCGCCACCGTGTTGCGGGTACGCGGCATGGCACTGATCGGTACGTGCCTGGCGGAGGAGGCGCACACGCCCGAACTGCTCGCCATGCTGCGTGAACGCACCGTCCTGCCGCGGCGGGCGTTGTTGCGCGGCGCCTTGGAGCGGGCGCGTGAGCGCGGGGAGATCCGGGGCGGTGCCGATCTCGAGGCGGCGGTCTCGGCGCTGCTCGGGCCGTTCTACGCAGACTTCATGGCCGGCGGCGCACCGCGCGCGCAGTGGGCGGAGACGGCGGTGGACTTGGTCCTGGCCGGTCTCCGCCCGTAGCCGCGCTGTGGGTTGATCGCGGGGTGATGCGGGGCGTCCGCCGTCCCCGCGGGCAGGGTCAGCCGGGTCAGTCCTGCGCCCGGGCTCCCTGGATGTGGAAGTTGAAGTCGGTGTGGCCCAGCGCGCCCATCAGGCGCAGCCAGATCGGCAGCAGCATCTCGGTGCCGCGGGCGGTGGTGATGTCGCCGAGGTCGATGACGGACTGGGCGGGCCAGCCGAAGGAGACCAGCAGGGCGGTGACGGTCTTCTTGGCGTCCTCGTCGTTGCCGGAGACGAAGACGTGGTGCTCGCCCGCCACCCTGGCCGGGTCGACCATCACCGCGCTGTTCATCGTGTTGAGGGCCTTGACGACCTTCGCCTCCGGATGGGCGCGTTGGATCTGCTCGCCGAGGCTGTCGGTGTTGACGGGGTCGAGCGAGGGCGGCATGCCCCGGGAGAAGTCCAGGGGGTTGGCGACGTCCACCAGGATCTTGCCGGCCAGGTGCGCGGCGCCTGCCTGAGCGAGCGCTTCCAGAGCGGCGGCGCCGGAAGTGGCGTTGACGACGGTCTCGGCTCCCGCGGCGGCGTCGGCCAAGGGCGCCACGCTCACCTCGGGGTGGTGCTGCGCCCATTGGGCGAAGGGCGGATTGCCCATGGCGTCGGGTTCGGTGCGGGCCATGGTGGCCTGGGGGTCTCGCGTGCCGATGACCACATCGTGGCCGAGGGCGGCGAGTTTGCCGGCGATGGTGCGGCCGACCGTGCCGGTGCCGAGTACGGCGTAGCGCATGTGCGGGTCCTCTCGAAGCGGGTGCGTCGGGCTTTCAAGGGTGAAAAACCGAACCGAGTCGTTCGGTATTGCATTCAGGAGCGTGACGTGGGTCACACGATGGCGATGCGCCCCTCCGTGCGCCAGGGTCCGGACGGCGAGGCGCCGTGCGCGGCGACCAGGACTCATTCAGGGATCAGATATCACTTGATTGAGTTCAATCAGTCGTGTCATGGTCGGCGTCCCCCTAATCTGGGCTCATGAGTGAGCGCGCCGTCACCGGCATACGCGACGGCGTTGACGCCATCCTCGACCAGTGGCGCGACCAATGCCCGGATCTGTCGGCGGGCCCGCTCCGCGTCATCACCCGCCTGGCCCGCGTCCGCATTCATCTTGAGACCGCGTCAGCCGCGGTCTTCGACGGCTACGCCCGTACGCCGGCCGACGTCCAGGCGCTGGTCACGCCCCGCTGCGCCGATCGGCCCTATCGGATGGGCCAAGCCCGTCTCATGCAGGCCCTCGGGTTCACCTCCGCCACCGTCAGCCTCCGGCTGGCCAGGCCGGCCCGGCTGGACTGGCTGGCCCGGCACGAGGAGCGCGGGATCGTGGCCCGCGAGCCCGACCCCGACGACAAGCGCAGCGCCACCATCCACCACACCGACCGCGGCCTCAGCGATGACGACCCGGGGTCGGGGCCTTTAGCCACCCACATCCACCTCCTCACTCCCGCTCAACAGGCCTGCATCGCAACGGGCGACCCGATCACCCATGCGAACGATCCCGCCATGCGCACGCCGAAGGATCTGGATGCCTGCCCAGCAGCCAAGGTGAGGCTGTTGCGCGGCAACGAGCGCGCCGGGTCCACCGTGCACCGGCCGCCGGCGAGGGAAGCCGCATGACCGCCGAACCGGACGCACCCAAGCACCGAACCGCGGCCGACTTCAGCACCGCACGCCTCGAGGCCTTCAGCGACGGCGTCTTCGCCATCGCGATCACGTTGCTCGTGCTGGACCTGGACGTGCCCGACCCCGCCGGCCTGCACGGCACCACGCTCGCGCACGCCCTCGCCCACCAGTGGCCCTCCTACTTCGCGTACCTGGTCAGCTTCCTGGTCATCGGCATCATCTGGATCAACCACCACGCGATGTGCTCCCTGGCCCGCCGCGTCGACCGGCGCACGCTGTTCGCCAACCTTCTGCTACTGCTGACGGTCTCGGTCATCCCGTTTCCGACACGGCTACTCGCCACCTATCTCACCGCTCAGGGAGGCGACGCCCACACCGCGGCGGCGATCTACGCCGCCACCATGGTCGCCATGGGAGTCGCCTTCTCCCTGCTCTTTCTCGCCTTCGCCCACGACGCCCGCCTCCTGCACACCGCCATCCCGCCCGGAGACGTCATACGCGCCCTGCGTCGTTTCGGCATCGGCGGCGTGTGCTACCTGGCGACCATCGGCCTGGCCTACCTCAGCCCCATCGCTATGCTCGCCGTACACGCCCTGCTCGCGGTCTACTACTGCTTCGACCAACTCGCCCCGGCGCGCCGCGGTCGCTGACCGAACAGCGGCTCGGGCCGTGCAGCAGTAGCGGTCCGCTGCCCGTTCGACCGCGCGGCGGGCCCTCTCGCCTCCGACTATCGGACGACTGTCGGCCGCAGCCCACACATAAGCCATTCCATTACACAGCGAAGTCGGCCGTACCCGCAAAGCAACATCTCCCGCGCCGTGAATGCCCGCCATATAGATAACGCGACCCGCGATCACACTCGGCAACTATTGCCGCACGGAATGCACGGAAATAGGCCAGCAAAGCCGCTCCGTCGGTGACTCCGCTGGTCAGTGGCACATTGAATGGCCTATGCGCGCCATTCCCAGGCTCCGTCCCGGCCATTCTTCCGTCATTTCTTAGACGCTCGGTAATGGCGAAGTCACGTCGCGTCGAGAAATGCGGGGAATTTGGACATAACGGTCAAACCGGGTAATGTTCTTGTCGTGCACCGGTCCACGCCGTGAAGACAGTTCCGGCACCAGATGCACCCGCCGAGTCCGACATTCGGGCCGCACGACGGTCGACGAAGATCCCGCCGCGCCAAGGCCCTCGGAGCCGGGGACCCAACAGATCACGCGCACCACGCGCAGGTCCCCCGGGGTGAATCGGCCACCACAACCACGAGCGAACGCGACCACACGCCACGCGTGTGCGCCCCGTCCCCGTGCGTGCCGGTGGCTGTAGGGCGAATTCCCCTTCCGCCCGAACCCGTCAGCTAACCCGGTAGGCGGCCGAAGGAGAGGCAGAAATTTCGTGCTGAAGAACCGCGCCACCGCGTTCCGCACCACCATTTCGAACCCGCGCCACTACCCCGC
>NZ_JAGSOG010000241.1 GCF_018139695.1 Actinospica durhamensis
GCACGATGACGCCCTCCCCCGGCGCGTCGGGCTCGGCCGCCCCGACACCTTCGGCCACGGCCACCGCCACCGCCACCGCGACGGAGGGCGAGACCGAACTGGTGATGGCGGACGGCAACCGCACCTTCGTGCTGCAGATCCCCATCGCCAAGCTCAACCCCTCGCAGGCGGCCAACGCGCTGACCCAGCTGGCCCAGGACGTCTACCAGGACACGCTGCCGGCAGTGGCCTCCGCCTCGCCGCGC
This sequence comes from Actinospica durhamensis, assembly GCF_018139695.1. Classification (GTDB taxonomy): domain Bacteria; phylum Actinomycetota; class Actinomycetes; order Streptomycetales; family Catenulisporaceae; genus Actinospica; species Actinospica durhamensis. The sequence continues at coordinate 246 of NZ_JAGSOG010000241.1, forward strand.
AGTTCTTCCACCCGCTGAATCGGAAGCCTATCGTCGAACTATGAGACACGACCTGTCGTCCTCGAACTGGTCGGTGCGCAGCGGCGGCCCGGACCATAACCTCACCACCCTGATGTACGTGCGCGACGCGGCCGGTCTCGCGGCGCCGACGGACTACCCGCTGCCGCCGCTGGCCCCGGCGGTGCCGCGCCGCGCCGAGCTCGCCCCGCACGCGACGGCGGACGCGGCCGAGGCGTGGGTCCGGTGGTGGGACAAGGCCGTACTGTCCGGGTCCGGGAGGCGGTTCATGACGCCGGACGGCCTGGTGCCGCAGCCGGTGCGGCCCGAGCCTGGCACCGATCTCAGGGCCCTGTACGACGCGGTGGCCGACGAGGCCCGCGAGTGGATCCAGGCGCGCTACACGGAGTTCTACAAGCGCATGCACGTACGCCAGGCGACGGCCAACACCGTGGGCAAGACCGTGAAGCGGCTCGAACGCGAGCTCGGCCGGCCCAGTGCGCCGTTCGACCTCACCGTGCGGCTGCTGCCGCTCGACCGCAGGTGGGGACGGCGGATGGATGTGGATCTGGTCGTGGTGAGCGAATCGCTGTGGTTCGACGAGGACGCGTGCGACCTTTTCTTCGAGCGCGTCGTGCGGACACTCATGTAAGGCGCGGAAACGGGGCGCGAATGTCGTATGCTCGCCCGCGACGCGGGTGTGGAGGAGGGGGAAGATGCTCGAGGCGGTCGGCCTGTCCAGCCGCGAGATCACGGTCTACCAGGCGCTGATGACCAGGCCGGGGGCGGACGCGGCGCGGCTGGCCGCGGACTGCGGGATGACCGAGACGCAGACCGCGGGCGTGCTGCTGCGGCTGGTGCAGGACGGCCTCGCGGTGCGCCACGGCCGGCCGCCCCGGTACGAGGCCGCCGCGCCCGACGTGGCGCTCGGCGAGCTGATCGGGCGCCAGGAGGAGCGGCTGAGCGCGGCCAAGACCGAGATGCACCGGCTCACCCAGCTGTTCCGGGACGCCGGGGCCACCCAGGACGACGGCGCCGCGATCGAGGTGGTCAGCGGCGGCGCGGCGGTGGCGCTGCGGATCAGCCGGCTCTACGACGCCGCCCAGCGCCAGGTGCGCTGCTTCGACCGGCCGCCTTACCCGCAGCGCCCCGGCGGGCCCGCGGCTCAGGTCCGGCGCCGGGACGAGCTGTCCTACCGCACCGTCTACAGCCGCGAGGCGCTGGCCTGGCCGGGCCGGTTCCAGGACGACGTGCTGCCCGGGGCGTCGTCCGGGGAGCAGGCCAGGGTGCGGGCCAACCTGCCGGTCAAGCTGGTGCTCGCGGACGAGGCCCTGGCCGTGCTGCCGATCGCGGCCGACGGCGGGGAGAGCGCGTTCGTGATCCGCTCCTGCGCCCTGCTGCAGGCCTTGTCCGCCCTGTTCGAGCACGAATGGTCGCACGCGGTGCCGCTGGTGGCCGGGCCGCGCCGCTCCCCCGACCAGACCGACCAGCCGGACGAGCGGACCAGGGCCCTGCTGAGCCTGCTCGCGGCCGGGCTCACCGACGAGGCGCTCTCCCGCGCCCTCGGCTGGTCCGCCCGCACCACCCAGCGCCGTATCAGCGCCCTGTTGCAGGAGCTTGGCGTGACCACGCGGTTCCAGGCCGGGGCGGCCGCCCGGGATCGCGGCTGGCTGTGACGAACGCCCGGCCGGGCTATTTCCGGCGCGGGCGGCCGATCGGCCGGATCGCGAACCCGGCGCCGATCAACTCCACCAGGGCCAGGCCGCCGAGCAGCGCCACGTCCTCGGTCCAGGCCCGCTTCGTCGGCGCGTGCGCGGGGTCGCACTGGCTCTGCATGACCGCCCCGGTGGGCGAGTGCTGGCCGTTGCAGCCGTCCTGCAGCAGCTTGTCCAGGTTCACCGACGCGGCCGTGGCCGAGTAGCCCCAGCGGGCGCTGGAGAGGTACGAGACCTGGTCCAGCCCGGGCGTGCCGCGCACCGGGAAGGCCGAGCCGCTCAGCACGAACTGGGCGAACAGGATCACCGGCAGGATCGTCATGACCTTGTCGGCGTTGCTGGACATCGCCGAGACCATCAGGCCGAGGGCCATCGCGCTCAGCCCGGCCAGCGAGACCCCGACGGCCACCTCCAGCTTCCCGTCGACCAGCAGCGCCCCGTGCGCCGGCCCGCCCTGGCGCAGCAGCGCCAGGAAGGTCAGCACGAAGGACTCGACCACGGTGATCACACCGAGGATCAGGGCTTTGCTGAGGATGTAGGCCGCGGTGGACTGGCCCACCGAGCGTTCCCTGGTCAGGATCGGGCGTTCCTTGACGATCTCGCGGATCGAGTTGGCCGCGCCGAGGTAGCTCGCGGCCAGGGTGAGCGCGAGCAGCACCGTGGTGGAGTTGGCCGCGGCCCCGGCCGAGCCGGGCACCAGGTTGTCCTTGCCGAACGCGGCGAGCATGAGCAGCCCGAGCACCGGCGCCTGTGCGAACAGAAGCAGGGTATTGCGTTTGTCGGCGGAGATCAGGGCCAGGTACCGGCGCATCAGGGTGCCGAGTTGCCGCCAGGCGTGCGGATTGCGGCGCGGGGCCTCGGGATTCGCCGTGGCCAGCTGCATCCGGTCGCGCTGGGCCGCCAGCGGTTCGGCCACGTACTCGCGCTGGATGTCCGAGTCGGCGAAGGTCGCCTTGGCCGTGCCCACCGCGGCCCGGTCCAGCTGCTGGAAGACCTCCGGATAGCCGGGCTGTTCGAAGTAGCCCAGCGTGCGCGCGGGCGGCCCGAAGTAGGCCGTCTGGCCGCCCGGCGCCAGGAACAGTATTCGATCACACAGATCAAGGCTCTGAATCGAGTGGGTGACCGTGAGCACGGTCCGGCCGCCGTCGCCGAGGTCGCGCAGCAGCTGCATGACGCTCTTCTCGTACCCCGGGTCAAGGCCCGAGGTCGGCTCGTCCAGGATCAGCAGCGAGGGCCGGGTGAGCAGCTCGATCGCCACCGAGGTGCGCTTGCGCTGGCCGCCGGAGAGCGCGGCCACCCGCACCTCGGCCCGCTGGTCGAGGCCGAGCTCGGTCATCACCTCCTGCACCCGGGCCGAGCGCTCGTCGGCCGGCACGTCCGGCGGGAAGCGCAGCCGCGCGGCGTAGTCCAGCGCGGCCTTGACGGTCAGCTCCGGGTGCAGGATGTCGTCCTGCGGGACGTAGCCGATGCGGTTGCGCAGTTCGGCGTAGGAGCCGTAGACGTCGCGCCCGTTGTAGAGCACCGAGCCGCGGTCGGCTGGGCGCGCCCCCGTCAGGGCCTTGAGCAGGGTGGACTTGCCGGCGCCGGTGGGCCCGAGCACGGCCAGGAACTGCCCGCCCTCGAGCGCGAAGCTGACCTCGTCGAGCAGCACCTTGCGACCCGCGTTGACGCTCAGCCCGAGCGCCGCGAACGAGGCCTCGCCCGCGTCCACGTACTCCTCGAGCGTGCCGTGCTGCAGCCGCAGCAGCGTGTGCCCCACCGCCACCAGCGCGCCCTCGCGCAGTCTGAGTCGGCCGTTGACCCGCCGCCCGTCCACGTAGGTGCCGTTGTGGCTGCCGAGGTCGACCAGCTCGAACGCGCCGTCGTGCGCGGTGCGCAGCTCGGCGTGGTGCCGGGAGACGAGCAGGTCGTCGACCACGATGTCGTTGTCCAGGGCGCGCCCGATCCGGACCCGGGAGGAGGTGCGGTAGGTGCCGGTGAAGGTGCCCGGCGCGGTGCTCGCGCCCGCGAAGACCGGCACGGTCGGGGTGTGTGGATCGTTGTCCCGGCCCGGTGTCGGGGGCACCAGCCGGATCCGGCAGCCGCCGTTGTCCGACCCGAGCGCCACGATCATCGGCCGGTCCACCGGCAGCCGCCCGATCCGCTGCCCGTCCAGGAAACTGCCGTTCGCCGAGCCCCGGTCCTCGAACACCCAGCGGGTGCCCTCGAGCCGCAGCACGGCGTGCTGGCGCGAGGTGGAGGAGTCGAGCACCACCACGTCCGCGGTGGTGTCCCGGCCTATGGTGACGGGCCTGCTGCCGTCGAAATAGCGTTCCGAGCCGGCGGGCAGGATCTGGAGCGTGAGCATGTTGACCGGTGTCCCGGTGCTAGACCCCATGCCGGTAATCGTGACATCGGCCGAGCCTCCAGGGCTAGCGTCCCGGGAGCGCGGCGGAAGCACGTTCGCGCCCCCGGACGCGCCGGTCCGCCACCCTCCGGACGCCGCCCGCCTGCCGTGACGCAAGCGCAGGTCAGGGCCCTGTTCCCAGGGCCCTGCGCCCCGCGTGTGCCGATCTTGACACGACCATGTCCCGGCCCTGCGAACCCTAACGTCAGTCGCCTGACAGGCCGCCGTCAGTCGGCCGTCAGTCGCCCGCGACCGGCCCGGCCCCGACCGCTTCCCCGGAGGCCGGTTCGTCGGCCGCGGCCGACGCCCGCCCGACGCCGAACACCCGGGGCCGCGCACTGAGCGCGTGCCCGGTGCCGCCCAGCCAGGACAGGGCCAGAGCGAAGGTGAGCAGCCCGTCCGACCCGTGCGCCACCGACCCGGCCTGCGGATGCGTCGCCGAGAGCGCGAAGGCCAGCACCACCGCCAGGGCGTACCCCAGCGTCGCGGCCGCGTACAGCCGCGAGCGGGTCCGCACCGCCGCGTAGCCGAACACGACCGGCGTGAGCAGCCCGAAGCTGACCAGCGGGACCAGCGCCCAGACGAAGGAGAACACGACCGTCCGCGGCCCGTGCTGCGCCGCGGGCGCCTCGGCGCCGGCCACGTCCTCGAGCGCGAAGTCGAACCCGTCGCCCTCCGCCTCCTCGACCGCGGCCGACTCGTGCGTCTCAGCCTCCTGCTCCGCCTCCGGCACCCGCTCCGCCTGCGCCGGCCCCGGCCACGGATCCGCCCCGATCATGGCGCTTGCCAGCGCCACCGCGTCGTCGCCCTCTGCGTCAGCGTCGTCGTCGGCCTCCGCAGCGACTTCCGCATCCACGTCCACGTGGACCTCGACATCCAGGTCCACATCCACGTCCACATCCGAGTCCTCGAACCGGAACGCCCGGATCTCTTCCTGCTCGACCGAATCCGCCGACTCCTCCGGCAGCGGCGGGTAGGCCAGCGGATCCGGGCCGCCCGGCTCGTCCAGCAGGTCGTCGTCCTCGAAGAAGTCGCCGGACTCCGGCTCGGACTCGACCTGCGGCTCCTGCACCTCGGGCTCGGACTCGGCCCTGGCAGGCGCGGGCTCGGTCCTGGCCTTCACCGACGCGGACTCGCCCTTCGCGGGCGCGGGCACCGTCGGCGCCGGAGCGAGCCCCAGCGCCGCCGCGCAGGCCGAGATCGGCTGCGGCGTGAGGCCCGCGTCGCGGATCTTGGCGTACCGGGTGTCCCCGGGGTCCACGCCCGCGCCGTAGGCGACGTGCGAGACCCGCGCCGAGTAGCGCTGGGCCAGTTCGTACCCCGCGGCCACCACCTGCTCCCGGAGCAGCCGCGCATCCTCGTCGGCGCCCAGCACCAGCAGGCGCACGCCCTGTCCGCCACGCGGCGCCGGAATGTCCGCGCCGCGCCCGGTCTCTTTCGGAGTAGTCAGGCTGGTCATGCTGACGCAGCGTAGGCGCCCCCCGCCCGCCTCCGGACGACCCGCGCCCTGACCCGCTCACCCATTCACTCGTCCGGCCCAGCGACACGGCCGAAAGCCCAGGTGAACGCCGGATGTGCAATCCACCCCCAGGATCCGCTAGAGTCTTACTCGTCGCCAGGGAGCAACGCGAAAGCGAAAAACCCGAAGCAACATGCGGACGTGGCTCAGTGGTAGAGCATCACCTTGCCAAGGTGAGGGTCGCGGGTTCAAATCCCGTCGTCCGCTCTGGTTGTTCTGGAGTGATCCAGAATCCCCGGACGATTAGCTCAGCGGGAGAGCGCTTCCCTGACACGGAAGAGGTCACTGGTTCAATCCCAGTATCGTCCACCGTCTTCGCAGGTCAGCGCCCTAGGATTACCTAGGGCGCTGTTTCGTTTACCTAGGGTGTCGAACATAGGATGCCCCTGACCTGTGGTTTCACGCCTTTCCGCCGCTCCATCGACTGCTCCACACCCTCCAGCGACGGAAGCACTCCCTGACGGCTTATCAGATGGAAGAGTCGGGAGGAAAAGGCCAGCTCAGGGCTACTTGGCATAAACTTGCGATTCGGACAGGGTCTTTCACCGCTGCACCGGCGAGGATCGTAGTGGGAACAGGTCGAATTCGCGGCAGGAAGCGCTCGCGTCAAGCGACGCGAACACCGGCCAACGCCGCCCACTGCACGAGTCGTTCTTCACGGCCGGCAGCTTCGCCTCCGCGGTTGAGCGCTTCCCTTGCTGGGGAAGCGGTCAGGTTCGGAGGTGGTCTCCAGGCACGGTCCCCGCCGAGTGTCGAAAAGGTCCAGCTCAGCTATGTCACTGGGTCGGCTGATCCGCCGTCAGCAGCCTTCCTGATGCTGGGGCTGCGAGTTGACGCCGATCCGAGTGGGGCGGCGGTTCAGCCCGCTTGCAGGACGTATATAATTACCACATCCAGCATACTTCGTCTTGGCCGACCCGACATGGCCGTTGGCTCGCCGCCGGCCGACATGCGCCTTGAATCCGGCCAGCTGCCGTGGTCAATCCGTGTCAGAGTTCCGCCGTCGTTCGACTCACTCCGTCACCGCGCTGTTCGACCTGATGTGGGCGGGCGCTACGCCGCTGGGCGCCGAACCCGAGCGGGCGGACGGCGCGACTGCGCAGGAGCGGAAAATTTCTTCGCCTGCTGGCCGAGCGCACGACGGACCAGGTCGTCGCCAAGCGCCTGTGCCTGTGCCTGAGCCTGCCCACCGTGCGACTGCAGGTAGCGTTCGACCGCGCGCCGGGAGACCTGGCCTAGGTGGCGCGCAACGGCTCGACCGTCGCCCCGCCCGCCAGTGCCCAGGAGGCGGAGGCGTGACGCAGCTCGTGGACTGCGGGGACCATCCGAGTCCGGCGTCTTCGGTGGCGGAGTGGAACACGCGGGTGCGGAACCAGTCCCGGCGCATGGGCTGCGCGGCGCGCACGTGCCCCGACACCGATGCGGCCGGCGGGCGGTCCACACCCGCCGCCCGGCCCGGTACACGGCCACCGCCCCCGCGGCACAGATCGCAGCGACAAGAGACGCCTTCGCCGTAGGCTCAGCCGTTCCGGCATCAGGAGGCCTGTCATCGACCGGAACTTGCGCGCCGTCGAACTCGCCGTCCGTTCGAACCAGCATCCCATGCAGCACCGCACACAATGGCCGCCGCCGAGGTCATCGCCTGGAGTTGCGGGTGGCCGCTGGCTGAGACTCACCGTCCCCGCTAATGCCGTAGCCACGAGAGCCCAGCCGTGTCGGACGTAGCGGCTAGTGCCGTATCAGGCTACGTTCACCCGACTGACGATGCGCCGTAGTTCGCGGTTTTCCGCGTTGCGGTTCCGCCAGGCGATGTAGCGGCGGATCATGCTGCCCTGTTCCTGGTGGGTGCGGTGGTCGGTGCCGTCGAGGGCGAAGTAGCGCAGGGCGGTGAACTGGGCTTCTATCCGGTTGAGCCAGGAGCTGTTGGTCGGGGTGTAGGCGAACTCGACGTTGTTCGCCTTCGCCCACGTCCCGACCCTCTGGTCACGCCGGGTGCTCAGGTGTGGGGAGAAGTTGTCTACGATGATCGCCATGCGCATCTCGCGCGGGTAGAGGCTGCGCACGTACCTGCAGAACTCGAGGAACCGGGTGCGGGTCTTTCTCGGCCGGATGTGCCCGTAGAGTCGGTCGCGGCCGAGGTCGTAGGCGGCGAACAGGTGGCGCACGCCGCCGGTGCGGTGGTAGGTCGCGCGCAGGCGCGGCCTCGGCTCGCGGCCGGGTTCCTTCGCGTTTCCGCTGATCGCGGCCCATGCCCGGCCCGGGCGCGGTTGCAGGTTGAGCGGACCGAACTCGTCGATGCAGATCACGATCTCGGGTTCGCCGTCACGCGGCTCGGCCTCGCCGTCGGCGATCGCATACAGGCGCTCGATCCGGGCTTTCTTCTGTTTGAACTCCGGGTCGGTCGAGCCTTTCCACGTCTTCAGGCGTTGAAACGTGACGCCTTCCTCGCGGAGCAGGATGCGCAGGCCCTCGTGGCTGATGTCGTCGACCACCCCCTCGGCGACCAGGAGGTCTGCCAGCTTGGCCAGGCTCCAGGTCGAGAACGGCAGGCCGTGCTCGGCCGGCTTGGTCTTGGCGATCTTCTTGATCTCCCGGCGCTGCGGGAGGGTGAACTTCGGCGGACGCCCGCCGCGGTAGCGCGGGTAGAGGGAGTCGAACCCGTCCGCGTTGAAGTTGTGGATCACATCGCGCACGTGGTCCTCACTGGTGAACGCGACCCGCGCGATGCCGGCGACGTCCATGTTCTGCGCGGACAGCAGCACCATCTGCGCCCGCCGCCAGGTCACCACCGACCCGGTGCCCCGGCGCACGATGCGCACCAGGCGTTTTCCCTCGTCATCGTCGATCTCACGCACCCTGACACGCTCGGCCACCGGCCCAGTCTCACGGATCAGGGCCCGGACGCCAAGCCACCTGGTCGAACGAACCCGACCGGGCGAACGTAGCCTGATACGGCACTAGCTCTGCATAAATATCGCCGCCTGGGAATCACTCAGGGCGTAATTCGGAATCACTCAAAATGAGCGCTTCCGAATCTCTAGCGCAGTGGGCGCCGACAAGGCTCATAATTCCTCATGAGTCGCGCTTCGTGCCCCTCAGCGAAATATGACAATCCGTCGACTCGAACCGATTTCTCAAGTCTCAGCAGGTCAGAGGGTTGGACATATTTATGCGCAATCATGGTCGATTCGCGAGGCCGAATTGTTACCATGCCGGCCATCCAGCGATGAGGCGTCGAGCCGTGCTCCACGTTTGATGGAGGAAGGGAGCGTCACGGACTCCTGCAAAAGGGATCAATCACCATCACGGCGACTACGCCTCAAATGGGATATTTTCGAAAACTTCGCAGGTCACGACATTGTGCGACCGGCGAATCCCAGCCCGGAGCCGCAATCACATTCGTGACCGATTCCCTGACACGGAAGAGGTCACTGGTTCAATCCCAGTATCGTCCACTGTTTTCGCAGGTCAGCGCCCTAGGGTCACCTAGGGCGCTATTTCGTTTACCTAGGGCGTCGATCCCAAAATGCCCCTGAACTGCGGATTCACGTTTCTCCGCCGCTCCATCGATTGCTCCACATCCTCCAGCCGCCGGAAGCGCTCGCTGACGGCTTGCCAGACGGGAACGACTGGAGGAAAAGGGCAGGTCAGGCCCTTTCTGTATATTTTTGCGACGATGTACCGCCTCGACCGTGCCGTGCTGCCGAGGATCCTGGTGGAAAGTCGTCAAATTCACGGTAGGAAGCGCTCATGTCAAGCTACACGAACACCGGTCAACGCCGCTCAACACCGGTCATCGCACGAGTCGTCCTCCACGCCTCGCAGTTTCGCCTCCCCGGGTGAGCGCTTCCTTGCCGGGGAAGCGGTCAGATTTGGAGGCGGTCCCCGGGCATCGTCTCCGCCGAGCTTCGAATAGATCCAGTTCAGCTATGCCGCTGGGTTAGCTGATCCGCCGTCAGCACCCTTCCTGACGCTGTGGCTGCGAGTTGACGCGGATTCGAGTGGAGCGGCGGTTCAGCCCCCTTACGGCCCGCATATAGTTACCGCGTCCAGCATATTTTACCCTCATCGACCCGCCATGGCCGCTGGCTCGCCGCCGGCCGACATGCGCCTTGGATCCCGCCAGCTGCCGTGGTCAGTCCGATTCAGAGTTCCGCCGTCGTTCGGCTCACTCCGTCACGGCGCAGTCGACCTGATGTGGGCGGGCGCGACGCCGCTGGGCGCCGAACCCGAGCGGGCGGACGGCGCGACCGCGCAGGGGCGGGAATTTCTTCGCCTGCTGGCCCAGCGCGCGACGGACCAGGTCGTCGCGAAGCGCCTGTGCCTGAGCATGCGCACGGTGCGGCGCGTCATGGCCGCCATCTCCGAGCGCCTGCAGGGGTGCAGCGGCTTCGAGATCGCCGCGAAGGCCGGCGAACACGGCTGGCTCACGCTGTAACGGACGCGCCCTGCGTGCGCGCCGAGAGGTACTCGGCCGCCAGGAGTCCCAGCGCTCCGAGGGTGTAGCAGAGTGCTGCTACATCGAGCGTCGCGGCCAGCCCGGAGGCGTGCCACAGCAGCACTGCTCCGAGCGGCACCAGGGCTTTGACGACGGTCAACGGCACACCCAGGCCGCGGAGAGGGTGGCGTACGCGGTGGTGCCGTAGCGTTCGGCCAACAGCGCCGGACGGGCGTTGGTCGGCACGCCCAAGCCGCGCCCGAAGGCCGGCACACAAGCGATCACGCCGTTCGTCGAGCCATCAAGGTGAACGGGAGCATCGCCGCGCCGAGTGCCTGGACCAGGAAGACCGCCGCGGTTATCGCGCCGGTGGACATGCGCCTGGTCGCCACGGTGCTCACCAGCCGGCCGGTGACGGAGAGCACGCCGAGCGCTCCGGCCGTCGTCGCGGCGAACCCGGGTGAGCGCCCGGGGCATCGCCACCCGCAGCACACCGACTGCCACGAGCGCGCAGGCTTCGACGACGAAGGACGCAGCGAAGAGCCAGAACTCCCAGTGACGCACCGCGGCCCGGATGATGACGGTCCCGTCGTCCACCGTCATCGGTTCGTCGGCCTGGGCCCGTGCCCGCGCCTGGGAATCTGGACTCTTGCGCTCGAGCAGGTGCAGGGGGATGGCCACGAGCCTGTGCGCGACCGCGAGGATCGCGATGGCCTCGCGCCAGCCGTAGGCGTCGTTGAGCCAACCGGATAGCGGAAGGAAGATGCTCGATGCGAATCCGGCCATCACTGTCACCCGCGAGCAGCGCCTTCGCCCGCGACCCGGCGTCGAACCAGGACACGACGACGGGGAGCGCCACTTCGTAGAGCACCGCCGCGCTGACCACGCCCAGGGCGATCCACACCGCGTGGAGCGCGGCCGCGCTCGTCACCCGCGACCAGGCCAGCACGAGCGCGGTGGCGAGCACCGAACGACGCTCATCAGGGCTCTGCCGCCGTGTCGGTCGAGCCAGCGTCCGACCGACACGCCGAACGATGCTCCGGCCAGCGGCCAGCAGGTCATCGCTCCGGTCACGGCGGTGGTGCTCACGTGCAGCGCCCGGCGGAGGGGTGAGGAAGACGGAGAAGCAATGTAGAGCGCGCCGTAGCCGACGGTCTGCGAAAGCGCGAGCGCGGCCACCAGGCGCCAGCGGTAGCCGGCACGGTCGCGTTCGGGCGGGCGCCCCGGCCGGGCGTGCCGGCCGGGGCGCCCGTGCGGGCTTCGTTCAGCAGCACGCCGCGTTTCTTGTGGCCGGCTCCAGAACCGGGAGCGGGGTGGCCAGTAGCCCTCCGGCGATGCCGGTGCCCAGTCCGATCGAGACGGTCACCGGGCCGCCGCAGCAGCTGCCGCCGCCCGCGGAGTCCTCCGGGTTGGCGGAGCACACGCCGGTCTCGGGCAGGTCGAGCTGGACCTCGCGGGCGGCGTCGAGGTCGCCGGCGAGGAACGCGGTGACGGAGCGGACCTGCTCGTAGCCGGTGGCCATCAGGAACGTCGGGGCGCGGCCGTAGGACTTCATGCCCGCGATGTAATAGCCGGGCTCGGGGTGAACGAGTTCGGCTTCGCCGTGCGGGGGGACGGTGCCGCAGGAGTGCTCGTTCGGGTCGATCAGCGGGGCGAGCGCAGCGGTGGAGCCGAGGATCGGGTCCAGGTCCAGGCGCAGCTCGGTCGCGAGGGTGTGGTCGGGGCGGAAGCCGGTGGCCGCGACGATCCGCTCGGCCGTCACCTCTCGCCCGTCGAGCGCGCGCACGGTGACGCGACCCGCCGTGGTCTGGACGGATTCGATGTTGAATCCGGTCAGCAGCTCGACGCGGCCTGCATCGACGAGGGTCTTGAGACGTGAGCCGAGTTCGCCGCGGGCCGGGAGCTGGTCGGCCTCTCCCCCGCCGAACACCCGCTGCCCGACTGTGCCGCGGATCGCCCACACGAGCGTGGTTTCGGGCTCGTCCTCGGCCAGCTGTGCGAGCGCGAGCAGGGTGTTGGTCGCCGAGTGCCCGGCGCCGGCCACCAGGACGCGGCATCCGGCGAAGGTGGCACGGTCGGTGCCGAACACGTCGGGCAGCGCGTGGGTGACGAACTCGCCTGCGGCGCTCTCACCGATGGCGGGCAGTCCGTCGCCGCCCAGGACGTTCGGGGTATACCAGGTGCCGGAGGCGTCGATCACCGCGCCAGCGCGCAGCCGGTATTCGCCGTTCTCGCCCTCGACGCGCAGGAGGAACGGGACGTTCTCACGCCCAGCCGAGCGTACCCGGTCGATGCCGACGCGGGTGATCGCCGTGACACGCTGGCCGAAGCGCAGGCGCGAGGCGAGCCCGGGCAGCTTCGCGAGCGGCGCGAGGTAGGCCTCGACGAGCTCGTGGCCGGTCGGTAGGACGTCGAGGTCCGGCTCGCTCCAGCCGCCCGAGGCTTCGAGCAGCCGCCGCGCGGCCGCGTCGATGTTGAAGCGCCACGGGCTGAACAGCCGCACGTGCCCCCATGCCCGCACCGCCGCGGCCGGTTCGGCACCGGACTCGAGCACCACGTACTCCAGCCCCCGCTCGGCCAGGTGGGCTGCCGCGGCCAGCCCGACCGGACCGGCCCCGATCACCACGACCGGAAGCACCGCTTGCTGCTCGTTCTCGCTCATCCGTGTTCTCCTTCGCTGTGTTCGTGCCCTTGTAGCCCGCGGCCCGTCAGGAGCAGCAGGTCGCCCCGTCGACGAGCGCGTCAGCCTTTGCCGACGTGCCGCAGCACGAGCCCTCGGCCGCGGCCTGCTCACCCGTCCCGCAGCACGGCGCCGCAGCTACGGGTGCCTCAATGCGCACGTCTCGCGTCGTGGCGGGGGCGCAACAGCCGCCGGAGGCAGCTGGCGTCGCCTCGGCCAGGCCAGCGGCGTCGGCCCGCTTGTCCTGCGTGTTCATCGCCCGCCCGCTCCTTGTGTAGACGTTCTTCGAAACAAGCCTCAGCTTGCCGCCTGTTTCGAGATCTGTCAACATAGAGGCATGTCGAAGCAAAGCGCGAGCGCGGTCGTCGAACTCCCGATGGCGGACGCCGTGTGCTGCACGCCGCTGAGCGAGGCCGCCCTCTCGGCCGAACAGGCGAAAGACCTCGCCCCCGCGTTCAAGGCACTCGGCGATCCGGTCCGCCTGCAGCTGCTCTCGCAGATCGCCAGCGCCCCGAGCGGCGAGGTGTGCGTGTGCGACCTGACCCCCGCGTACAACCTGACCGGCCCGACCATCAGCCACCACCTCAAGGTGCTGCGCGAGGCGGGCCTGATCGACTGCGAGCGGCGGGGCACCTGGGTCTACTACTGGGCGATACCCGGCCGCATGGCCGCGCTCGCCCACGTGCTGACC
>NZ_JAGSOG010000242.1 GCF_018139695.1 Actinospica durhamensis
GGCTCGGGCCGGGGGGCGGGGGCCTTTCGGTGTCGGAAAGCCGAATCCGCGAGTACCCAGGACAGGTTACCCGCGCGTAGGATGAGTGTGAACGCCAGCTTTCCCTGCGCCACCGCCCGCGCGATGGCGCCGACCCGCGAGGAGCGTCGTGACCAGCAGTGCCGAAGCCCCGCCGACCGCCGAGGGGCGCACGCGGTCGATGAGGCTGCCCCGCGTGGCGCGACGCAACCAGCTGCTCGGCGCGGCCCGGGAGGTCTTCGTCGCCCAGGGTTACCACGCGGCCGCGATGGACGACATCGCCGAGCGCGCGGGCGTGTCCAAGCCGGTGCTCTACCAGCACTTCCCGGGCAAGCTCGAGCTCTACCTGGCGCTGCTGGACCAGCAGTGCGAGATCATGGTGGACAAGATCCGCTCCGCGCTGGACTCCACGCACGACAACAAGATGCGCGTGGCCGCCACCATGGACGCCTACTTCGACTTCGTCGAGCACGAGACCGGCGCGTTCCGGCTGGTGTTCGAGTCGGATCTGAACAACGAGCCGTCCGTGCGCGAACGGGTGGCCGACGCGCAGCTCGAGTGCGCACGGCTGATCAGCGAGGTCATCACCGAGGACACGGACCTGGCCCAGGACGAGGCGATGCTGCTGGCCGTGGGCCTGACCGGCATCTCCCAGGTGACCGCGCGCTACTGGCTGGCCAGCGGCTCGAACGTGTCCAGGGACACCGCCTCGCGGCTGATCTCCCAGCTCGCCTGGCGCGGCATCGCGAAGTTCCCGATGGGACACCAGGTCTGAGCCGGGGCCCTGCCCCGGGGCAGCGCGAAATAGCGGCCACGCTCCGCGCGTTCCGTAGCGTGGGCGGGCCAGCCGTTACGCTGGCCTCAGTCCGGTGCGCGGCATCCAGCCGTGTGCGAGGGCACCAGGCAACGACGAAGGCGCGCCGCGCCCGTGGAGGGAAGTAAGACGTGGAGATCAAGATCGGCATTCAGCACGCGGCTCGCGAGCTGAGCGTGGAGTCCGCGCTGACCCCGGAAGAGGTGGCGACGGCCGTGTCCGACGCCATCAGCGGCAAGTCCGGCGTGCTCGTGCTCGAGGACGAGAAGGGCCGCCGGGTGATCGTGCCCGCGGACCGGCTGGCCTACGTCGAGATCGGCGAGCAGGGCGCCCGCCGGGTCGGCTTCGGCGCGCTGTAGAGCGCCCTTTCGACATCGCGGCGACGACGCGGCGCCCGACACCGCGGCGTGCCGCGAATCCGGTCAATCCCGGCAGATCCCACACCACGTCAGTAGTCTGGCGCCCATGGTGTGGGATCTGCTGTGGCTGGGGGTGTGCGGCGTACTGATCGGCGGGCTCGGCCGGCTGGCCGTGCCGGGGCCGAATCCGATGTCCTGGCCGCGCACCCTGCTGCTCGGGCTCGGCGGGACACTCGGCGGCGGGCTGGTGACCGGGATCGTGCTGGGGCGGGGCCACGGGCTGGTCTGGCTGCTGATCTCGGTGGGCCTGGCCGCGCTGCTGGTGTCCGGATACGGCGCCTACCGCCGCGCCCGCGGCATCCCGCCGGGCTGAGCGACGCCGCGCTCGCGCCGTCCGGCCCGCCCCCAAGGCCTTGCGACGGCTACAGCCGCCCGAGCGTGTGCCGCAGCACCAGCGCTTCTCCGGCCAACCGCCGCTCGATCAACGCGAGCCGGTCGGCCAGGGCCTGATCGCCTTCGCAGGCGGCGTCGAGACACTCCCCGGCCCACTCCTGCGGCTGCGGGTCCAGCTCCACACCGTAAGCCTGCGCGGTCAGCCGCTGCCAGTGATAAGCCCTGGTCAGCGACTCCCACCAGTCCCCCGGCCGCACCCGCGACTCGGCCTCGTCGAGCAGCGGATCCGGGTCGGACGGGAGCTCGCCCTCGGCCAGCCGCCGGTGCGCCGCGGCCGCACAGCCCGCCACGGCCAGCCGCTCGGCGAACCCCGGCGCCCCCGCGCCCAGCGCCGCCCAGCGCTCGAAATCGGCCAACGCCTGGTACCCGACCCGGCCCGGATCGGCCTGGCCGACTCCGATTCGTGCGTCCTCGGACTTCCACATGTCACGCAGCGTACGGCGTCACGCGGCGACCGGCACGCGTGCCCGACTACCGCCGCCGCTCTCGGTGTCGGCGTCACGGTTTCCCGGATTCGGCGACGGATCGGGGAATCGGCCGACACCGTGCGAGCCCGCACCTGGCCCGATATCGCTCGCCAGAACGACGAGGCTGGTCAGAACGCGGCCGTGAGAAAGTGTGCACGGGGGCGTCTAGTACATGTCACGCAGCGTACCCATTCGGGGGCCGCCGGGCTGGTAACATGGTGACACTGGCGGTCTTCGACGACCGCCAAGGCGGACACCACGTCCGCCGGATGCCCGGTCGGCGCCCCGATCGGCTCCGACCGCGCGGCTGCACGACGTCCTTCGACGCCCGGCCACGCGCCCCATCACCCGCCTGGCATCGGCACAGCGCGGGCCTCGCACCCGGAGCGCCCACACGCCCGGATTTGGCCCACAGCCGCAGCCGCGAGCGTACGAAGAGGTAACGATCATCAGCACTCAGACGCAGACCGTCCAGACCGAGAACACCCCGGCCACCGAGGCCGCCGCGACGACCGAGGCGAGCGACACGGCCGTCCCGCTGGAGAGCTTCGCCGACCTCGGCGTCTCCGCGGACATCGTGGCCACCCTCGACGGGCTCGGCATCCGCTCGCCCTTCCCGATCCAGTCCGCCACCATCCCGGTCGCCCTGACCGGCGCCGACATCATCGGCCAGGCGAAGACCGGTACCGGCAAGACCCTCGCCTTCGGCATCCCGGTGCTCCAGCGCATCGAGCCGAGCGAGCCCACCGAGGCCGCGGAGCCGGTGGCCCAGGCCCCGGACGCGGCCAAGTCCGCCGGCTCCTCGCGCCGGCGCGGCCGCTCCGGCGGATCCGGCGGCGCGGCCAAGCTGCCCCCGGCCGGCGGCGCCCCGCAGGCCCTGGTCGTGGTGCCCACCCGCGAGCTCGCGGTGCAGGTGTGCAACGACCTCGCCGAGGCCGGCGTGGCCAAGGGCGTACGGGTGCACGCGCTCTACGGCGGCCGCGCCTACGAGCCGCAGGTCAAGGCGTTGACCGAGGGCGTGGACATCGCGGTGGCCACCCCGGGCCGCCTGCTCGACCTGGTCAACCAGGGCCACCTGAACCTCGGCCGGGTGCGCACGCTGGTGCTCGACGAGGCGGACGAGATGCTCGACCTCGGCTTCCTGCCGGACGTGGAGCGCATCATCAAGCAGGTCCCGGCCAAGCGCCAGACGCTGCTGTTCTCCGCCACCATGCCGGGCGCGGTGATCTCGCTCGCCCGCCAGTACATGACCAAGCCCACCCACATCCGCGCCGCCGACCCGCTGGACCAGGGTATTTCGGTGGCGAACATCAAGCAGTTCGTCTACCGGGCGCACGACCTGGACAAGATCGAGATGCTCGCGCGCATCCTGCAGGCCGACGGCCGTGGGCTGACCATGGTCTTCGCCCGCACCAAGCGCGCCGTCGCCCGGATCACCGAGGACCTGCAGGACCGGCACTTCGCCGTCGGCGCGGTGCACGGCGACCTGGCCCAGGGCGCCCGCGAGCAGGCGCTGCGGGCGTTCCGCAACGGCAAGGTGGACGTGCTGGTGGCCACCGACGTGGCCGCGCGCGGCATCGACGTCGAGGGCGTGACCCACGTGGTCAACTACCAGTGCCCCGAGGACGAGAAGGTCTACACCCACCGCATCGGGCGCACCGGCCGGGCCGGGCGCACCGGCACCTCGGTGACGCTGGTGGACTGGGAGGACATGCCGCGCTGGGGTCTGATCAACAAGGCCCTCGGCCTCGACTACGCCGAGCCGGTGGAGCTCTACTCCACCTCGCCGCAGCTGTTCGCCGACCTGAGCATTCCGGCCAGTGCCAAGGGCGCGCTGCCCAAGCAGGACCGGGTCCGGGCCGGGCTCGACGCCGAGGAGCTCGAGGACCTCGGCGGCCCCGGCCGCCGCGGCCAGGCGGCCAAGCCGGCAGCCGAGCCCGAGCCGCGTCTGGCCCGCGCCCCGCGCCAGCGCAAGCGCACCCGCGGCGGCCAGCACGGGACCGACGAGCAGGCCGCGGTGCTCGGCGCCGCCCCGGTGACCCAGACGCAGGCGGCCGAGGCCCCCGCGGCCCAGGTCGCCGAGACGGGCGCCGAGAAGCCCGCCCGCAAGCGCACCCGCAAGCGCGCCACCGCCGAACCGGTCGCCGAGCAGATCCCGGTCGAGGTACCCGTCGCGCAGGTCGTCGAGGCCCCCGCGGTGCAGATCGCGGAAACGGCCACCGAGAAGCCGGCGCGCAAGCGGACCCGCAAGCGCGCCACCACCGAGCCCGTGGCCGAGGAGACCTCGGTCGAGGTGCCGGTGGCGCAGGTCGTCGAGGCCCCCGCGGCCCAGGTCGCGGAGACGACGACCGACAAGCCCGCGCGCAAGCGCACCCGCAAGCGCGCCACCGCAGAGCCGGTCACCGAGCAGGCCCCGGCCGCACAGGCTCCGGCCGCGGTCGAGGAGACCGTCGCCGAGGCGCCGAAGCAGCGTCGGGCACGCGCCGCGGCTCCCAGCCGTGGCTCGGCCCCGGCCCGCGGCGCGGCCACCGGCCGTGGCGGCGCCATCAAGCTGGCGCCCGGATCGCTGGCCGACCCGGTGGCCCCGGCGGCGCAGCCCGCCCCGGCCGAGGCCGCGCTCACCGCCGCGGCCGAGCCGGCCCAGGCCGTGTTCACCCAGGAGCCGATCCTGCCGCAGCGCGCCGAGAGCGGCCGGGCCCCGCGCAAGCGCGGCGGCAGCGGCAAGAAGGCCGTCTCGGCCAGCACGTCCGCGACCAAGGGCACCGTCACCTCGGCCCTGCCCGCCAAGGACGCGGGCGAGGAGACCATACTGGACGCGCTGAACGTCGGACCGGTGGCCAACCGGCGGCGCACCCAGATCTGAATCTGAGGCCTGAATCGGGCCGCCCGGCGCGCGCAGGCGCGGCGGGCGGCCCGTGTCATGGCGCATCGAGCCGAAGGGGAACCGCGTGTCCACGCCGCCGAGCCTGGAGCTGCCCGACGGGACCGAACGGGTCCGACTGTCGCTGACCGCCGGACCGCTGGCCGCACTCGAGGCCGCGCCGGCGCAGGGCGTGCCGTTCCGCGGTGAACTGATCTGCGTACCCGGATTCACCGGGTCCAAAGAGGACTTCCTGCCGCTGCTCGAGCCGCTCTCGCGGGTCGGTGTGCGGGTGCTCGCGATCGACCAGCGCGGCCAGTGCGACTCCCCCGGCCTGCCCGCGCGCAGGCCCTACACCCTGCGCGGCTACGGCCAGGAACTCAGGGAACTGATCGAGCAGCGGGCGGCGTCCGGGGCGAGGCCGCACCTGCTCGCGCACTCCTTCGGCGGCTACGTGGCCCGCCAGGCCCTGTTCGACGGCCCGCCCCTGCCGCTCGCCTCGCTGACGATGCTCGGCACCGGTCCGGGCGCGGTGCCGCGGCCCGCGGCCGACCGGGTCCGGTTCTTCCTGGCCGTGAGCACCTTCGTCAGCCCGGTGCGCGGCAACCGGATGCTGCTGCTCGACCGGCACCGCGATCCGCTGGTGCAGGCCTTCCTGCGGCACCGGATAAAGGGCAACGACACCCGGTCGCTGCGCGCCATCGCCCGCTGGCTGCTGAGCGAGCCGGACCGGGTGGACCAGCTCGCCGCGGTGCTGCGCCGCGACGCATTGCCCTGCTTCGTGATGTGCGGGGCGGACGAGCGGACCTGGCGGGTGCCGACGCAGCGTCACATGGCCCAGCGGCTCGGCGCGCCCTTCGCGGCCGTGCCGCACGCCGGGCACTCGGTCAACGTCGAGCAGCCGGCCGAGGTGGTCGCGCGGCTGCTCGACTTCTGGGCCGGACTCGAGCGGGCAGGGGAACAGGGCGCGGCCGCCTCCGAGGCCGCGCCGCGCTCCGATGCGGCGGTGGAGGCGAAGTAGGAACCGACCCGGGGCCTGCTCAGCCCGCGCCGGATCCGTCCGCACCGCCGGCCGGGCTCACCCCGCGTCCAGGTCCACCAGGAACGAGGTGGTCTTGCCGCCTCCCGGGGCCGCCCGCACCCACCAGCTCTCGGTCAGCGCCTCGACCAGGCTCAGACCTCGATGGTGTTCGTCCTCGGGGCCGGAGTCGAGCAGCATGGGCAGGTCGACACAGCGGTCGGTGACCTCGCACAGCAGCTTCCGGTCCATCAGACGCGCGTGGACGGTGATCGGCCCGGCGCCGTGCAGCACCGAGTTGGTCACCAGCTCGCTGAAGGCGACCAGGGCGCCGTACGCCTGCTCCTCCTTGCCGGGGCACTGCGCGTCGAGCCACCCCTCCAACCACACCCGGGCCAGCCGCGCGTGCACCGGCAAGGCGGGGAACGTCCACCACACTCCGTCCGCCGCAGCGGGCACGGCGGGAGCCGGGGGCGCTTCGTGCATCATGGTGCGCATCGCAGACCACAACCTCTCGGTCGCAGCGGTCTGACCGTCCGCCGTTTTCCTCGGCGCGTCAATCCGTCTTATAGCGAGCGTAGGCCGTGCGGGGGCGATTGCGGATGCACTTTGCATCAACGCAACTCTTTTGAGCGAAGAAAAGTCCCCTTCGGGTCCGGTTCACCCTCCGCTCGCCGAGGTTGACAGGCCTCGGCGACACCTCCCGCGTCCGCCGCGCGACACGCGCAGACGGGCGCACGCAAGCGAAAGCCCCCCGCCCCGCCCGGTGCGGCGGGCGTGCGGGGGGCCGGCAGAACCCTGCGGTTCCGGCGCTTCGATCAGACCTGGTCGGCCTTCTCCAGCGCGGTGCAGCAGGTGTCCACGATCACGCGGGTGACGCTGTACGGGTCACAGTTCGCGTTCGGGCGGCGGTCCTCGATGTAGCCCTTCTGGTCCACCTCGACCTGCCACGGGATGCGCACCGAGGCACCGCGGTTGGACACGCCGTAGCTGTACTTGTTCCACGGGGCGGTCTCGTGCAGGCCGGTGAGCCGGTCCTGGATGCCGTCGCCGTAGACCGAGACGTGCTCGAGCGGCTTGCCCTCGGCACCGAGCGACTCGCACGCGGTGATGATGGCCTCGTAGCCCTCGCGCATGGCCTTGGTGGAGAAGTTGGTGTGCGCGCCCGCGCCGTTCCAGTCACCCTTGACCGGCTTCGCGCCGAAGCTGATGGTGACGCCGTAGTCCTCGGCGATGCGGTGCAGCAGCCAGCGCGCGACCCACAGGTGGTCGGCGGTCTCGACCGGGCCGACCGGGCCGATCTGGAACTCCCACTGGCCGGGCATGACCTCGGCGTTGATGCCGGAGATGGCAAGGCCCGCGGCCAGGCACGCGTCGAGGTGCTTCTCGACGATCTCGCGGCCGACGATGTTGGAGGCGCCGACGCCGCAGTAGTACGGGCCCTGCGGGCCGGGGAAGCCGCCGCCCTCGGGGAAGCCGAGCGGGCGCTCCCCCTCGAACATGGTGTACTCCTGCTCGATGCCGAACCAGGACTCCTGGGCGGCGAAGCGCTCGGCCACCTCGACCGCCGCGGCGCGGGTGTTGGTCTCGTGCGGCGTGAAGTCGATGTTCTCCACCTCGCACAGGACCAGCACGTTCTCGCCGCCGCGGATCGGGTCCGGGCTGGTGAACACGGGCTTGAGCACGCGGTCCGACGCGTGACCCTCGGCCTGGTTGGTGCTGGAACCGTCGAAGCCCCAGATCGGCGGCTCGGCGCCGTCGGCCAGAATCTTCGTCTTCGAACGGAGCGTCGCGGTGGGGCGGGTGCCGTCGATCCAGATGTACTCGGCCTTGTAGCTCACTTGGTCCTCAGCAGGCTCTTCGATGGTGTCGGGTGGCACCATCAGAGTCACAGCGCCTCGTTTCCGCCTTGTTAACCAGCCGTGAACTCGACATCAATCCGATGACGGCGGGCGCCGATCTTCGTCCGAGTCCGGCTCCTCGGGGCGCTCCCGCGGGTCGTAGCCCTCGTTCTCGCGCAGGATGGGGCTGTCGGCGTTGGCCATCATGGCCGAGATCGGCGGCAGCAGCGCGGCGACCAGGCTCATGATCCCGGCCGCGAACACCGAGTAGAAGCGCACCCAGGTCCAGGCCAGGATCACCAGCAGCAGGCAGGTGCCCATCATGATCGCGTAGCGCACCCGCCGGCGGGTCGGGCTGACCGGGGCCGGCGGTTCGACCGGCTCCGGCTCGCGGTCGGCCGGGTGGTACGGCGGGATCTCCCGCCCCGGCTGGAAGTGCGGGCCCTGCCGGATGCGGTGGAGCACCACGGCGATGTTGACCAGCGCGATCACGGTGACCAGGGCGAAGAACGCCGCGAAGGGCAGCGAGCGCAGCCAGAACCCGAAGATGCCCACCCCGAGCAGGCCGTTGGCCAGGCCGGTGAAGGCGAGCACCAGCCGCATCCGCAGCGGGCTGCGGGCGTGCATGGGCTCGTCCCCGGTGCGCGGCCGATGCTCGTGCGGCTCGTGCCGCCGATGCGGCTCCATACGCTTCGCCACCTTGTCCCGTGTCCCGGCCGGGGCGTCGGCCCGGCACCGACCGCACTGTCCCAGCCTACGCACGAGTGCGCTCCGTCCCGCGCCGAACCCCTGGTCCGGCGCCCTGCGGGTACCCGGTCGGGGGCCCGAGTGGCGGGCCTCACGGTGATGTGACCCAGATCACAGCGTGTCGGTGTACGAAACGGTTTCGTACAGTCCGGGGACCGGCTAGAGTCCTCAGTGTACGAAACGGTTTCGTTTCGTTGACCTGGGCGATATGCTCCGGACGACGAGACGTGGCCGTCACTGGAATCCGGCCGCGGAGGGAGCTGAGCATGGCCGTACGCGAGAGCCTCGTGGACCGTTGCGTCATGCCCGGGTCCAAGCGCGGCGCCGAGCGGCGGACGGCGATCTGCCAGGCGGTGTTCGAGCTGCTCGGCAAGGTCGGCTACGACCGGATGACGATGGACGCCATCGCGACCCAGGCCAAGGCCAGCAAGGCGACCATCTACCGGATGTGGCAGGACAAGCCCGAGCTGGTCGCCGACGCGCTGGTCGAGCGGTTCGGCGACAACTCCCCGACTCCGGACACCGGCTCTCTGCGCGGTGACCTGTTCGCCCTGATGACGGTGGCCTGCAAGCTCACCGAGAGCGAGATGGGCGAAGTGGTCGCCGGCGTGATGACCGCCGCCGCGCACGACCCGCGGCTGGCCGAGGTCGTCAACGACACCATGTTCAAGGCCAAGCACGCCGTGCACGAGCAGATCGTGCGGCGCGCCGCGGAACGGGGCGAGGTCCACCCGGACACCGACCCGAACCTCCTGCACGAGGTGATGCACAACATGCTCACCGGCCGCAAGCTCTGGAATCTCGGCCCGCTCGACGAGGAGTACGCCGGGCACGTCGTCGACGACGTGCTGATTCCCGTGCTGACCTACCGAAAGCCCTGATCGCCCGAAGCTCTCGTCCTCACAAGCCTTTAGTTCGCGCGCGCTCGGCGCGCCGCGGCTTCCCTCGTCTTGACCGCGACTGTCGGCACCCTGCTCTAGCGTGGGCTGCTCGCCGGGGGATCGCCGGTGCCATTGATTCGAACATTTGTTCACATTTTCGTCACCTCTGGAGGGGTACCGCTCCCATGTCCGACCTGATCCAGGCCCCAGAGGCCAAGGACTCCAGGCGCTGGCTGGCCCTCGTGGTCATGCTCTTCGCCCAGCTCATGGTCGTGCTCGACAGCACGATCGTGAACATCGCGATGCCGCAGGCGCAGACGGCCCTGCACATCTCCGACGCCAACCGGCAGTGGATGCTCACGGCCTACACCCTCACCTTCGGCGGGCTACTGCTGCTCGGCGGACGCGTCGCCGACTACGTGGGCCGTAAGCGGATCTTCCTGATCGGCCTGGTGGGCTTCGCGCTCGCCTCCGCCCTCGGCGGCCTGGCCCAGAACGAGGGCATGCTCTTCGGCGCGCGGGCCCTGCAGGGCGCGTTCGGCGCCCTGCTCGCCCCGGCCTCGCTCTCGCTGATCACGGTCACCTTCACCGACGTCAAGGAGCGCGCCCGCGCGTTCGGCATGCTCGGCGCCATCTCCGGCGTCGGCGCGGCGATCGGCCTGGTCATGGGCGGCTGGCTGACCCAGGACTTCAGCTGGCGCTGGTGCCTGTTCGTCAACATCATCATGGCCGCGGCCGCCTTCGTCGCCGCGATCCCGCTGCTGACCGAGTCCAAGGCGCACGGCAACACCAAGTACGACATCCCCGGCGCGATCCTGGCCACCGGCGGCCTGGCCAGCCTGGTCTACGGCTTCACCAACGCCGCCAAGACCGGCCAGGGCTGGACCTCCACCGAGACGCTGATCTTCCTGATCGGCGGCGGCGTCATGCTCGTGGCCTTCGTCCTGGTCGAGGGCCGGGTGGCCAACCCGCTGCTGCCGATGCGCGTGCTGTGGCACCGCAACCGCGGCGGCTCCTACGCCTCCTCGGTGCTCATGGGCGCGGGCATGATGGGCATGTTCATGTTCTTCACGTACTACTTCCAGCAGTCGCTGGGGTACTCCCCGCTCAAGACCGGCCTGCTCTACCTGCCGTTCACCGGCGCGCTGATCGTGACCGCGGGCGTGGCCAGCACCCTGCTGCCGAAGATCGGCCCGCGGGCGCTGATGACCTACGGCGCGCTGGTCGCGGCGGGCTCGCTGTTCTGGCTGGCCGACCTGAAGCTGGACTCGTCCTACCCGGCGATGATCCTGCCCTCGATGCTGATCATGGCCCACGGCATGGGCTGCGTGTTCGTGCCGCTGGCCAACACGGCGCTGACCGGCGTGGCCGACCACGACGCGGGCGTGGCCAGCGCGATGGTCAACACCACCCAGCAGATCGGCGGCTCGCTCGGCGTGGCGCTGCTCAACACCGTCTTCACCACGGCGTTCCTGAACTACTCCGGCAGCCACAAGGCCAGCCTCGGCGCGCAGCAGGCCGCGGCCCTCGGCGCGGTGCACGGCTACAACGTGGCGTTCCTGGTCAGCGGGTTCCTGCTGGCGGGTGCCGCGGCGGTGATCTTCCTGCTGATCCGCAAGGACCCGGCCGACTCGCTCGCCGCGGGCAGCGGGACCCCGGCCAACCGGCCGATGGTGCACGTGGGCTGACCCGCTCTCGGGTGCCCCGCGCTCCAGGCGCGGCACGGGCGCGGCCCCGCCGGACCACTCGGTCCGGCGGGGCCGCGCCCTGTGCGTTCCCCGACGCCGCGAGGGCGCGGACGGGGCGCGGATCAGGCGTTCGAGCTGAACACCGGGTAGTAGGCGCCGGACTGGCCGGACGCGGTCGGGTGGTAGGACTCGTCGATGTCCAGGATGTTGACCGAGTGCAGCCAGGAGCTGCCGTCGCAGATCTCGTGGCCGGAGAAGGCCGAGCGCACGTCGGCGAAGACGTCGTTGTACTTGGCCGCCTCGGTCTGGATGACGCCGTCGAGGATGTCCGCGGCCTGGTTCAGGTCGGTGCGGTCGGTGGTGCTCAGGCCGATGCAGCTGGAGGACTTGGACAGGTCGTAGAGCTCGGGGTAGTCGAGCACGACGACGCGGGCGTTGGGCGCGGCGGCCTTGATCGCCGCGTAGACCGCGTCGAGCTTGGCCGGCAGCTGGTTCTCCGCCTCGCTCTCGGCGGTGTTGACCGCGCTCACGCAGCTGCTGGTGCTGTCGAGCACGCAGGTCTCCATGACGCTGCTGAAGCCGACGTCGTTGCCGCCGATCGTGATCGAGACCAGCGTGGTGGAGCTGGTGACCGAGGCGATCTGGCTGGAGAGCACGTCCGAGGTGGTGGCCCCGGAGCAGGCCACGAACGTGAACGACGAGGGGCCGTTCGCGTTCGTCCACAGCTGCGAGTACGCGTTGGTGCTGCGGTCGCAGGAACCGCTGCTGCTCGTGTAGCTGCCGGCGCCTACGCCGGACGAGTACGAGTCGCCGAGCGCGACGTAGTTGACCGTGGCGGCGTGCGCGGCGGAACCGACGGCGACGGTCAGGGCCAGGGCCGTACCGGTCGCGGCGAGCGCGGTGGTACAACGGCGGACAAGCGTGGGCATCATGGATCCTTCTCCTCCCAGCGGACAGCTTTCGCTACTCACAAGTAGCTATGAATCAGCAGTGTTACAAGACTGTTCCAGAATCTTTACGAAGCGTCACAGCGCCCCCGGCCGGAGCGCACGGTCGCGACGTGCGCCGCCGCCGCCGAAACGTCCCCCATCATGTTCGTGTGAGGATTTTCGACATCGTGCTCGGCTCGATCGTGGTCATCGGCACCTGGATCTCGGTGATGGCCAACCTGGTCGTTCCGCGCGGCCTGCGCTCGCGCTACACCCGGCTGATCCGGGACGTGGTGCGCTGGCCGTTCCAGGCCGTGGCCGACCGCCGGAACACCTTCGAGGGCAAGGACCTGATACTGGCCTGGGCCGCGCCGCTCTCGATCCTGGTGACGCTGCTGAGCTGGCTGGGCCTGGCCGTGGTCGGCTTCGGCTTCATCCTGGCCGGGATCAGCGACCGCGGGCTGGCCAAGGGCATGCTGCAGTCGGGCTCCTCGGTCTTCACCCTCGGCTTCCTCAGCAGTTCCGAGTCGCGCCAGACCTTCGTCGACTTCTGCGCCGCCGCCACCGGGCCGGTGATGATCGGCCTGCTGGTCGGATACCTGCCGGCGATGTACAGCGCGTACTCGGAGCGCGAGGCCGAGGTGACCATGCTCCAGTCCAGGGCCGGGGTGCCGGCCTGGGGGCCGGAGATCTTGATGCGGCACGTGCAGATCCCCGGCCTTGTCACCCAGCTCCCCGCGCTCTACCAGGGCTGGGAGCGCTGGGCCTGCCAGGTCGCGGAGAGCCACACCAGCTATCCGGTACTGATCCACTTCCGTTCCCCGCGGGCCACCCGCAACTGGCTGATCGCGCTGCTCGCGATCCTGGACGCGGCGGCGCTGGAGGTCGCGCTCAACCCGTCCAAGCCCAAGTCGACCATGCGCATGACGCTGCGGGCCGGGTTCAGCTGCCTGCGCGAGATCGCCGACGTCGAGGGAATCGGCTACGACCCCGACCCCGATCCGGACGGCGAGATCCAGCTCAGCTACGCCGAGTTCGCCCAGGGCATCGACATGCTGCGGTACGCCGGCTACCCGATGGAGCGCGATCCCGAGGAGGCCTGGGCGCACTTCCGCGGCTGGCGGGTGAACTACGAGTCGCTGGCGTACGAGCTGGCCTACCGGATCGACGCGGTCGCCGCACCCTGGTCCGGTCCGCGCCGTACGGCCCGTCAGGTGCTCCTGGTGCGCACGCCGATCGACCGCCAGCCGAAGACGAAGGCCAAGTCCGACGCGGCCACCTGAGGCCCCGCCCTGACGTGGCGTCAGTCGACGCAAGGCACCCCGGGCGGCGGGGTGAGGGCGACGGCGGGGGCCGCGGAGGCGGGCGTGGGC
>NZ_JAGSOG010000243.1 GCF_018139695.1 Actinospica durhamensis
GGCGGGGGGACGTCACCGGCCGGCCCGGGCACCGCGGCGCGCGGATCGCGACGCGGTGCGGCGACCCAGGACATGACGATCCATAGCCTGATGATGCGCCCTCGGGCCGGGCGAACGGCGGCACGCACCGCGCGCACACGCCCCGGCCGCGTCCGGATCACCTGATCAGTCGAGGGTGGGCCGATCAGCGGTTGGTCAGACCGGGCCGCCGCCCTCGGGCGGCACCCAGCCGAACAGCTGGAACAGATCGGCGAAGGACTGGGACATGTCGATGCTGCGGTCCACCATCCACTGGAGCTGGATGCCGTCGGTGGCGGCCAGGACGAGGGCGGCGAGGCGCTCGCTGGGCAGGTCCGAGCGGATCCGGCCCTGCCCGCGCGCCTCCTCGAGGCGGGCGGCGAGGGTCTCGCGGAAGACGCGGTAGCGCTCTTCGAAGAAGGCGTGGGCCGGGTGGCCCGGGTCGCTCGCGGCGGCGGCCAGGGAGACGAAGAGTTCGACGAGGCCGGGCGTGTGCTGATTCTCCGCGACCACCTCGAACGCGCCCGCCACACTCAGCGGATCGGGGTGGCGGGCCCTGGCGTCC
Source organism: Actinospica durhamensis (assembly GCF_018139695.1). Lineage (GTDB taxonomy): Bacteria > Actinomycetota > Actinomycetes > Streptomycetales > Catenulisporaceae > Actinospica > Actinospica durhamensis. Next base: position 584 of record NZ_JAGSOG010000243.1, read on the forward strand.
TCGTCGCGCCGACGCAGGACCTGGGTGAGCAGGTCCTCGCGGGACTCGAAGTAGTGCATGATCCCGGGCATGCTCAGCCCGCACTGGGCCGCGACCTTGCGCAGGCTGGTGCCGCGATAGCCCTCGGCGGCGAAGATCTCCAGGGCGGTCTCGAGGATCTCAGCCCTCTTCGCCTCGCCCTTCCGGTACGGACCGCGCTTCGCCATGGGGACACCCTACCCTGCTTCTCGCCAAAAGCCGATCATTGATCTATTTTGGCCTGGACGCCGCTTTCGATCAAGGTCCACCGGGAGGATCCATGCCGCCACTCGTCCCCCGACCACTGCGTTCCCGCACCACGCCCGGATCGAGCCCGGCCGCGGGGGCGTGGTCGATCAGCCCCACGGCCCGCTCGCTCGAACCGGTCGCGCGGACCGCGCACGACCTTATCGCCCCGCATTGTCCCGGTCTGAGCCCGCACATCGACACGGGCTCCCCCGGCACCGACGGCTCCCGCCGCATCCGGCTCGCTCTGGCCCAACCGGACGAACTGCCGCCGTTGCCGGCTCCGACCGGCGTGGATCCGTCCGGACCGCAGGGCGAGTCGGAACGCTACCGGCTCACCGTCGACGCCGACGCGATCACGTGCACGGCCCGCGGCCCGCGCGGCCTGCTGCGCGCGGCGGCCACGGCCGCGCAGCTGCTGGGCGCCGGAGGCGGGCTTGAGCATCAAGTCATTGATGACGTGCCGCACTACGCCTGGCGGGGGCTGATGCTCGATCCGGCGCGCAGCTTCATCGCACTCGACGATCTGCGCAGGCTGGTGGACCTGGCCGCGCTCCACCGCCTCAACGTGCTGCATCTGCATCTGACCGACAACGAGGCCTGGCGGATCGAGATACCCGGCCGGCCGAGGCTGACCGAAACCGCCGAGGGCGGCTACTACAGCGTCGAGGACTTCCAGGGCCTTCAGCGCTACGCCGCGGACCGGTACGTCACGATCGTGCCGGAGGTAGACCTGCCCGGCCATTGCGCCGCCGCCACCCGCGCCTATCCGGATCTCGGCGTGCTGACACCGCCGGCCTCGGTCCCGCCACAGGTGGCCGCCGTGTTGCCGCGGCCGCTCGATCCGTCCGACGCCCGCAGCGCCGCGTTCATCGACGAGGTCTACGGCGCCCTCGCCGCCCTGACGCACGGACCGTTCGTCCATATCGGCGGCGACGAGGTGTTCGGGATCTCCGCCGAGCCGTTCACCGCGGCCGTACACCGGGCCCGGGCGGCGGTGCGCGCGGCCGGGCGCCGGGCGATCGGCTGGCAGGAGACGGCCCGGGCCGGGTCAGGACCCGAGGACGTCAGCCAGTTCTGGGTGGATTCGGCGATGGCCGATCTGCCGGTGACCCGGGACCAGTACGACGCGCGGCCGGAGTTCGCCGAGGCGGGCCTGACCCCGGAGCTGGTCCGGCGCCTCGCGGCGCACTTCGCCCCGGCCGACCAGGACGTGGCGCGCGCCCTCGCCGGCGGAGGCAGTGTGCTGCTCTCGCCGCAGTCGCACCTGTACCTGGACCGCCCCTACCACTCGCACGATCTACCCGAAGCGGAGCGCGAACGCCTGCGCAGCTTGGGATTCGCGCACTACCGGCCGCAGTCGGTGCGCGAGGCCGCCGCGTGGCAGCCGCTCGCGCACGCGGTTCCCGAGGCGCGGATCGCCGGGATCGAGGCGACGTTGTTCGGCGAGACGCTGCGCGCCTTCGAAGACCTCTCGAGGATGCTGCTGCCGCGCTTGGCGGGCGTGGCGGAGATCGCCTGGAGCGGCGCACCCGACTCCTGGCCCGCCTACAGCCGCCGTCTCGGGGCGCAGGCGCGGCTGTGGCGCCAACGCGATCTGCGCTTCGTCCCGGCGGCGGGGATCGACTGGGCCTGACGGGCTGAGGGGCCGAAGGCTTGGGGCCTGAGGGACCGTCAGGCCGGCGCTGTACAGCGGAGATGCAAGAAAGTTCACCTGGGCCCTTCAAAACCGACCATTGATCTGTTTTCATATGGGGCAGCACCGCACACCGGCGCGACGGCGCCTCTTGTGACCCTCGATCCCCACCGGCAGCCGCCCCGCGGCGCCTACATCGCGGCATGCCCGCGGCCACCGGTGGGCCTGGACTTCAACGGAGAAGAACATGAGAACTTCGACAGCCGCCGCGCTCACCGCGGCCTTGGCCGTGTGCGCCGGTACCCTCGCGGGCTGCGCGGGCAGTACGTCCGCAGCCGGCGGTTCGGGTTCCTCGGACGAGCTGCGCATCGGCTCGCTCACCGCGCCGACCAACCTCGATCCGCGCCTGGACTCGGGCCCGCAGGTGACCTACCTGCAGCCGGTCTACGACACCCTGATCACCCGCGACTCGGCCGGCGAGCTCAAGCCCATGCTGGCCACCGCGTGGTCCTACAACGCCGCGCGCACCGAGCTGACCCTCACCCTGCGCAAGGGCCTGACCTTCGCCGACGGGAGCGCGTTCACCTCGGCCGCGGTCAAGGCCAACCTGACCACGTTCGCCGCCGCCGGCGGGACCAGCGCGGTCGAGGCCGAGCAGATCGCGAGCGTGCAGACCCCGGACGCGACCCACGCCGTGATCGTGCTCAAGCAGGCCGACCCCGGGCTGCTGTTCTCGCTCACCGACGTGCTCGGCATGATGGTCAGCCCGTCCGCGCTGAGCGACACGAAGAAGCTGGCCACGACGCCCGACGGCATCGGCGCCTACACGTTCGACGCGTCCGCCTCGGTGTCGGGCACCAGCTGGGTCTACGAGGCCAACGCGCACTACTACGGCACCAAGCCCGCCTTCAGCCGGATCACCGAGACGAACTACACGAGCGAGACGGCGATCGTGGACGCGCTGCGCTCCGGTCAGGTGGACACCGCCGTGATTCAGAGCGCGGACAACCAGGCGGCGATCAAGGCCGACGCCTCGCTGACCACCACCGCGATCGACTTCGACTGGCAGGGCATCCTGCTGCTCGACCGCGGCGGCGCGGTCACCCCCGCGCTCAAGAGCCCGCTGGTGCGCCAGGCGCTGAACTACGCCATCGACCGGGCCGCCATGCTCGCGAAGATCCAGGGCGGCGCGGGCCAGGTGACCGACCAGATCTTCAGCCCCGAGGGCAGCGCCTACCAGTCAGCGCTCGACGACACCTACTCCTACGATCCGGCCAAGGCCAAGCAGCTGCTCGCCCAAGCCGGCTATCCCAACGGGTTCACGCTGACCATGCCGGATATCCCGACGATCGTCTCCAGCGCGATGGCCGCGACGCTGCAGACCTACTTCGCCGCGATCGGCGTGAAGCTGGTGTGGGCCACCGCCTCCGCCGACGTCACCACGCAGATCGAGGAGAAGACCTACTCGGCCTTCGTGTTCAATGACGGCGCCCCCGCGGCCGACTGGGAGGTCGTCGAGTCCCTGGTGCTGCCCGGCGCGCTCAACATGTTCGCCAGCACCGACCCGACCGAAATCGGGCTCGTCGGGCAGATCCAGCAGGGCGGCTCCGGGCAGGCCGCGGCGCTGAGCGGGCTGAACACCTGGCTCGTGCAGAACGCGTGGTTCGTGCCCTTCTACCGGATGCAGTACCAGCTGGTCACCGACTCCTCGGTCAAGGCCGTGGCGGACGCCGACATGGCCGTGCCCGCGCTCTGGGACTACAGCCCGGCCTCCTGACCACTCGCGCCTTCGCGCCCCCCACCCTCCGCACCTCGCATCTCGCACCGAAAGACGCCCTCATGCTCGCGTTCCTCGCGCGGAGACTCGCGGCCGCCGTGCTGCTGCTGTTCGTGATCTCCTTCCTCAGCTTCCTGCTGCTCTCGCTGGCCCAGGTGGACGTGGCCCGCCAACTGCTCGGCCTCCAGGCCTCGGCGTCCGCCGTCGCCCATGAGAACGCCGCGCTGGGGCTGGACCGTCCGCTGCTCGCCCGGTACGCCGACTGGCTCGGGTCCGCGGTGCGCGGGAACCTGGGCACCTCCTGGTTCACCGGCCAGGACGTGGCCCAGACGATCGGGCAGCGGCTGCCGGTGACCCTCAGCCTGGTGCTGGCGACCACCGTGGTCACCGCGATCGCCTCGCTCGCGCTCGGCCTGTGGGCCGGGACGCGGCGCGGGGTCGCGGACCGGATCGTGCAGATCCTCGGCGTGGCGGGCTACGCGCTGCCCGGGTTCCTGGTCACGCTGTTGATCGTGGTGGTGTTCGGGGTGGACCTGAAGTGGTTCCCGGCCACCGGGTACATCCCGATCACCCGCTCGTTCACCGGCTGGCTCTCCACCATCACGCTGCCGACGCTCGCCCTGTCCCTCGGGGCGGTCGCCGGGCTGAGCCAGCAGGTGCGCAGCGCGGTGGCCGCCGTGGCCGCGCAGGACTACGTCCGTACCCTGCGGGCTCGCGGACTGTCCGGCCGCAGCGTGGTGCTCAAGCACGTGCTGCGCGGCGCCTGCGCCCCGGCGCTGACCGTGCTCGGGCTGCAGTTCGTCGGGCTGCTCGGCGGCGCCGTGGTGGTCGAGGACATCTTCGCGCTACCCGGGATCGGGGCCATGACGGTCGCCGACACCAGCGACGGCGACGTCCCGGTGATCATGGCGCTGGTCATGGTCTCGGTGATCGGCGTGGTCCTGATCAACCTCGCGGTCGACCTGCTGATCGGCCTGCTCAACCCGAAGGCGAGGCTCACATGAGGGCCCCCTCCCCCAGGTCCCCGCTACGCGCCGTGCTGCGCAATCCGCTCGGCGCCGGATCCGCGGCCGTCCTGCTCCTCGTGCTGGCCGCGGTGCTGCTCGCCCCGGTGCTGCGGCCGGGCGGCGCGCAGAGTTCGAACATCCTGGACGCGTACGACGGCGCCGCCGCCGGGCATCCGTTCGGCTTCGACGGGGCTGGCCGGGACGAGCTGGCGATGCTGCTCTACGGCGGGCGCGCCACTCTGGGCGAGGCAGGCCTGGCCCTTCTCATCGCGCTGATACTCGGGCTGCCGCTCGGGCTGTGCGCGGGCTACTTCGCCGGGCGGTTCGACGCGGTCGGCTCCTGGGCGGTGAACCTGGTGATGGCGCTGCCCGGCATGGTCGTGCTGCTGGCCGCTCGCGCGGTGCTCGGCCCGACCACCGTGGTGCTGATGGTGGTGCTCGGCGTGCTGATCGCGCCGTCGTTCTTCCGGCTGGCCCGCGGCGTCGCGGCGGACCTGCGCGGGGAGCTGTTCATCGACGCGGCGCGGGTCGCCGGGCTGCCGGCCTGGCGCATCCTGACCCGGCACGTGCTCGTCGCCGTGCGCGCCCCCGTGCTCATCCAGGCTTCGCTGGTGGCGGGGGTGGCGATCGGCATGCAGGCCGCCCTCGGCTTCCTCGGCATCTCCACCGGCGTGTCCGCACCGAGCTGGGGCGGGATGCTCAGCGACGCGTACACCTCCATCTACACGCATCCGATCCTGATGCTCTGGCCGGGTCTGGCACTCGGCCTGACCACGGCGGCGCTGCTGCTGCTCGCGGTGGCGCTGCGCGACGCGCTCGAGGACCGGCCCGGCCAGGCCTCGGCCCGGCGCACGCGGCGGCCCGAGCCCGTCCGAGTCGTGCCGACGCCGGCCGCGGCGGCCGGACCGGCTCGGGCCGCCGCACGCTCCCCGCTGCTCTCGATCAGGGGCCTGACCGTCGCCTACGCCGGGCCGCAGGGCGCCGAGCGCGAGGTGGTCCACGGCGTCGACCTCGACGTCCGGCCGGGCGAGGTGCTCGGCCTGGTCGGCGAGTCGGGCTCGGGCAAGACGCAGACCGCGCTCTCGGTCCTCGGCCTGCTCCCGCTCGGCGGCCGGATCACCGGCGGCAGCGTCCTGATCGACGGGGCCGAGACGGTGGGCGCGGACGAGCGCGCGCTGCGGCGGCTGCGCGGCGGCGTGGTCGGCTACGTTCCGCAGGAGCCGATGAGCAACCTCGACCCCTGCTTCACGATCGGCAGCCAGCTCGCCGAGCCGCTGCGCGCCGTGCTCGGGCTCGGCCGCCGCGAGGCCGCCGCCCGCGTGCTCGACCTGCTGCGCGCGGTCGAGATCGCCGACCCGGCCCGGGTCGCGCGCAGCTACCCGCACGAGATCTCCGGCGGCATGGCCCAGCGCGTCCTGATCGCCGGCGCCGTCTCCTGCGAGCCGCGCCTGCTCGTCGCCGACGAACCGACCACCGCGCTCGACGTGAGCGTGCAGGCCGAGATCCTCGACCTGCTGCGCAGACTCCAGCAGGACCAGAACCTCGGCCTGCTGCTGGTCACGCACAACCTCGGCGTGGTCGCCGACCTGTGCGACCGCGTCGCGGTGATGCGCGCCGGAGCGATCGTCGAGACCGGCGAGGCCCGGCAGATCCTGCACGCACCCGAGCACGAACACACCCGCGCCCTGCTCGACGCCGTCCTCGACGACGCCCCGGTGCGCGCGCCCTGGCAGGCCCGGCCGACGAGGAGCGTGGCGTGAACACCGACGACGAGGAGCGCCGCGTGAACGCCGCCGACGAGATGCTGCTGACCATCGATGAGCTCTGCGTGTCCTACCGCGGGCGGGGACTGCGGACGCGCCCGCGCCGGGTGCTGCACGAGGTCTCCCTCGGGCTGCGCCCCGGCGAGACGCTCGGCCTGGTGGGCGAGTCGGGCTCGGGCAAGTCCACCATCGGCCGGGCGATCACCGGTCTGGCGCGCGCCGAGTCCGGCCGGATCGAGTTCGCCGGGGAACGCGTCGAGCACGCCGACGCCCGACGCCGCCGCCGGCTGGCCAAGGACATCCAGATGGTGTTCCAGGACCCGTACACCTCGCTCGACCCCGCGTTGACCGTGGGCGACACGCTGCGTGAACCGCTGCTGGCCCAGGGCGTGCCCGCGAAACAGGCCGCCGCGCGAGTGGCGACGCTGCTCGATCGGGTGCAGCTGCCCGCCGACGCCGCCGCCCGGCTGCCTCGGGAGTTCTCCGGCGGCCAGCGCCAGCGGGTGGCCATCGCCCGCGCCCTGGCACCGGACCCGCGGCTGGTGGTGTGCGACGAGCCGGTCTCCGCGCTCGATCTGACCACGCAGCGCGTCGTGCTCGAGCTGCTGCTCGAGATCCAGGAGGCCACCGGCGTGTCCTACCTGTTCATCTCGCACGACCTGTCCGTCGTGCGCTTCCTGAGCCACCGCGTGGCGGTGCTGCGCGACGGGCGGATCGTGGAGAGCGGGACCGCGGCCGAGGTCACCGAAACGCCACAACATCCTTATACCCGACGGATGCTGCTGGCCGCGCCCGTGCCCGATGTGGACCGGCAGCGCGAACGCCGCGCCGCCTTCGCCAGAGCCCGCTCCGGAGCCGCCGCGTGAACCCCCGGTTCCGGCTGGCCCTGATGCGCCTCGCCTTCCGGTTCGGCGGCGTGGACGAGGCCCCGGCCAGGGCCGCGGCGCTGCGTCCGCTGGTGCCCGCGGGCATCGCCGCTCACCTCGACCTGCGCTACGACCGTACGGATCGGGACGGGCTGCTCGACGTCTTCCATCCGCAGGACTCTGCGACACCGCCACCGGTCATCCTCTGGGTGCACGGCGGCGGATGGATCGGCGGCGACCGCCGGGACATGCGCGAGTATCTGCAGATCCTGGCCGGCCACGGCTACGCCACCGTCGGCGTCGAATACACCCGCGCCCCGCGCCGCCGCCATCCGCACCAGGCCCGGCAGGTCGCCACCGCGCTCGCCTGGCTGGTCGCGCACGCAGGCGAGTACGGGTTCGACCCGACGCGCGTCGTGCTGGCGGGCGACTCGGCCGGAGCGCAGATCGCGGCGCAGGTCGCCTGCGCTGTCACCGACCCTGCGTACGCAGGGGCCCTCGGCCTCAGCGCGCCGATTCCGCCCGAGCACCTGCGTGCCACGGCGCTGATGTGCGGCGCGTTCGACCTCTTATCCATGGTCCGCCCGGGAAAGGAAGGGCGCTACGTCGACGCCGTGATGGGGGCCTACTCGGGCACCAAGGCCTACCGGACCGATCCGCGGTTCCGCTACGCCTCGGTCGTGCGCTGGCTCACCGACGCGTTCCCGCCCACCTTCCTCACCGCCGGGAACGGCGACCCGCTGCTCCCGCAGTCCCGCCGGATGGCCGCAGCTCTGACCGGACTCGGCGCCGAGGTGGACGCGCTGTTCTTCGACGACACGCCCGACGTGCTCGATCCGCACGAATACCACCTGGACCTGCACACCGACTCGGCCCGCCGCGCCCTCGAGCGCCTGCTCGCGCACGTCCGGCGCCACACCGAACCCTGATCCACCCGCACGCCGACGGCGCCCGAACCGCTCGGGACGTCCGCGCCACACCACGATCCGGAGCCAGCATGTCCACCGACTTCCCCCCGCACTTCCTCTGGGGCGCGTCCACCTCCGCCCACCAGACCGAGGGGAACAACACCGCCAGCGACCTGTGGGCGCTGGAGAACAGTCCGCACTCCCCGCTCGGCGAGCGCTCCGGCGACGCCTGCGACAGCCTGCACCACTGGCAGGAGGACCTCGACCTGGTCGCGGAGCTCGGCCTGAGCGCCTACCGCTTCAGCATCGAGTGGGCCAGGATCGAGCCGGTCGCCGGGCACTACTCGCGCGCCATGCTCGCGCACTACCGCCGCGTCATCGAAGGCTGTCTCAGCCGCGGCATCTCCCCCGTCGTCACGCTGCACCACTTCACCTCGCCGCTGTGGCTGCGCGCGGGCGGCGGCTGGACCCAGGACGAGGCCCCGGCCCGGTTCGGCGCGTACGTGGAGGCGGTGCGGCCCTACCTCGACGGTGTCGACTGGGTGTGCACCATCAACGAGCCGAACATGCTCGCCATCGTCGCCGCCATCGCCGCGAACGGCGCCGCCGGCTCGGCCCCGGCGCACCTGCCCGAACCCGACCCCCGGGTGAGCGCCGCGCTCATCCGGGCGCACCACACGGCCAGGGACGTGCTCGCCCGCACGCCGGGCCTGAAGACCGGCTGGACCGTCGCGAATCAGCCCGTGCACACGTTGCCGGGCGCCGAGGAGGTCGCCCGGGCCTGGCGGGCCGCGCGCGAGGACACCTTCCTGCAAGCCGCGGCCGACGACGACTTCGTGGGCGTGCAGGCCTACACCCGCACCGTCGTCGGGCCCGAGGGACCGATCGCTCCGGGCGAGGACGCCCGGCGCACGCTCACCGGCTGGGAGTTCTACCCCGGCGCGCTCGAGGACGCGGTCCGGCACACCGCCGCGCTGCTGCCCGGCGTCCCCCTGCTGGTGACCGAGAACGGCATAGCCACCGGCGACGACGAGGAAAGGATCGAATACACCCGCGGGGCGCTCGAGGGCCTGCGGCGGGCCGTGGCCGACGGCGCGGACGTGCGCGGCTACCTGCACTGGTCGCTGCTGGACAACTATGAGTGGGGCAGCTACGGGCCGACCTTCGGCCTCGCCTCGGTCGACCCGCTCACCTTCGAGCGCCGGCTCAAGCCCAGCGCCCGCTGGTACGGCGAGATCGCCCGCGCCCACACGTCCGCCCCGTCCTCCGCGTCCGCCACGTCCCCCGCCAGGAGCGCCCGATGAACCAGCCGGACCCCGCGACGACCGTACTCAGTACCCTGACCACCGCGCAGAAGGCCGCCCTCACCTCGGGCACCGACTTCTGGCACACCACCGCGCTGCCCGAGGCCGGCGTCCCCCGCCTGACCATGACCGACGGCCCGCACGGACTGCGCCGCCAGCCCGAGGGGGTGGACTCGCTCGAGCTCGGCGTGAGCGTGCCCGCCACGTGCTTCCCGCCGGCCGTCGGGCTCGGCTCGTCCTGGAACCCCACGCTGGTCGAGCAGGTCGGCGCGGCCATCGCGGCCGAGGCGCGCGCGGCCGGGGTGGGCCTGCTGCTGGGCCCCGGCGTCAACATCAAGCGCTCGCCGCTGTGCGGACGCAACTTCGAATACGTATCCGAGGACCCGTTCCTGTCCGGGCGGATCGGCGCCGCGCTCATCCGCGGGATCCAGGCCCAGGGCGTCGGCGCGTGCGTGAAGCACTTCGCCGCCAACAACCAGGAGACCGACCGGGTGCGGGTGAGCGCCGACGTGGACGAGCGGACCCTGCGCGAGATCTACCTGCCCGCCTTCGAACACGCCGTCACCACCGCGCACCCGGCCGCTGTCATGGCCTCCTATAACAAGATCAACGGCACCTACTCGTGCGAGAACCCCTGGCTGCTGGCCGAGGTGCTGCGCGGCGAGTGGGGCTTCGACGGCCTCGTGATCAGCGACTGGGGCGCCGTCGACGACCGCGCCGCCGCCCTCGCCGCCGGGTGCGACCTGGCCATGCCCACCTCCGCCGCGGACGCCCTGCTCGCCGAACTCGTCGAGCGCGGCGAACTCGACGGCGCGCTGCTCGACGCGAGCGCGGGCCGCGTCCTCGCGCTGGTCGATCGGGCCACGGCGACGCTCGCGCAAGCGGACCAGGCCGAGCCGGTCGACCTCGACGCGCACCACGAACTCGCCCGCCGCGCCGCGCACGAGAGCGCGGTGCTGCTGAAGAACGCCGACGGACTGCTCCCCCTCGATCCCGCGGCCGACACGCGCATCGCGGTGATCGGGGAGTTGGCCCGCACGCCGCGGTTCCAGGGCGGCGGCAGCTCCCACGTGGTCCCCACCCGAGTCGACAACGCCCTCGACGCCATCGCAGACCTCGTCGAACCGCGCGGCCTGGTGCGGTTCGCGGCCGGCTACACGCTCGAGCCGGCCGGCGACGCGGACGCCGCCGCGGAGCTGATCCGTCAGGCAGCACAAGCGGCCCGCACCGCCGACACCGTCCTGCTCTTCCTCGGCCTGCCGGAGAGCGCGGAGTCCGAGGGTGCGGACCGCACCGACATCGCGCTGCCCGCCGCGCAGGTCGAACTCGTCCACGCCGTGGCCGCCGCCAACCCCCGCACGGTGGTCGTGCTCTCGCACGGGTCAGCCGTCGAACTCACCGACTGGCGCGACGAGGTCCCGGCGATCCTGGAAGGCTGGCTGCTCGGCCAGGCCGGCGGCTCGGCCGTGGCCGACCTCCTGTTCGGCCGGGTCGCCCCCTCCGGCCGACTGACCGAGACCATCCCGCTGCGGCTCCAGGACACCCCGTCCTACCTGCACTTCCCCGGCGGCGAGGGCCACGTCTGGTACGGCGAGGGCCTGTACGTGGGCTACCGCGGCTACGACACGCTGGGCACCGAGGTCGCCTACCCCTTCGGCCACGGGCTGACCTACACGACGTTCGCGTACAGCGGACTACGGGTCGGTGGCGGCGCGGGCAACGGCGGCATGAGCGACGGCGGCGCGGGCGACGGCGGCGCAGGTCACGGAACGCAGCCCACTTCCAACGCCTGCGAGGTCGAATTCACCCTCACCAACACCGGCGCCGTGGCCGGAGCCGAAGTCGTCCAACTCTACGTCAGCGAGACCGCGCCCCGACTGCACCGACCCGCCCAGGAACTCAAGGCCTTCGCCAAGGTCACACTCGAACCCGGCGCGTCGACCACGGTCACGTTCCAGCTCGACGAGCGCGCCTTCGCCCACTGGTCCCCACAGTACGCCGACTGGGTGATCACCCCCGGCGCGTTCGAACTGCGCATAGGCGCGTCCTCCCGTGACACCCGGCTGAGCACCGAGGTCATCTTGCCCGGCACCGGCCACCGTCAGCCGCTGACCGCGCGTTCGAGTCTCGGCGAGTGGCTCGCCGACCCGCGCGGACTCGCCGTGCTGGTCGCCGCCGCCGGAGAGGGCATCACCGCCATCGACGCGATGGGCGCCGCCTTCCCGCTCGGCCGGATCGCCGCCCTGTTCGGCTTCGGCCCGCAAGACGTCGAGCGCCTGTGCGAGGCCGCGGCGGCAGAGGCCGCCGCCGCAGAGCCCGCCGACTCCGATCCCTCAGCGGCAAGGGGCTGAGATGCCAGTCGACCCCCGCCTGGCAGCCGCGGCCGCGGACGTCGCCCAACCCGGCGAGCCCGCGTCCACATCCGCGTCCGCATCCGCGCCCGCCGCCGACTCGACCGCACGCCGCGACGCGCTGTCGGATCGGCAGATCGCCACCACCGGCCCCGCCATGGACGTACGCGAGGCCGTGTTCGACCTCGCACCCGAGCCCGTACCGGTGCGCATCTACCGCCCCCGAGACGGCGAACTGCCCGGGCTGATCTACCTGCACGGCGGCGGATTCCACGGCGGCGGCCTGGACGAGGCCGACGCATTGTGCCGCAGGCGCGCGGCGGCCATCGGCTGCGTCGTCGTCTCCGTCGGCTACCGTCTGGCGCCGCAGCACCCGTTCCCGCAAGGCCTCGACGACGCCTGGAACGCCGCCCGCCTGGTCGCCGAACGGGCCCGTCGCCTCGGCATCGACCCGAAGCGGATCGCCGTCGGCGGCCAGAGCGCCGGCGCCAACCTGGCCGCCGTCCTCACCCAGCGCGCCCGCGACGCCGGAACCCCGCTCTTCGCCGCGCAACTCCTCGAGATCCCGGTCACCGACGCCGACACCGACTGGCCCTCGGTGACCGCATACGGGTCCGGATACGGCTTCGACCGCACCGACCTCGACTCCATGTGGCAGCAGTACCTGCCCGAAGGAGCACACCGCGGCGACCCCGCCGTCTCCCCACTGCGCGGACGCCTCCACGGCCTGCCCCCGGCGCTCGTCACCACGGTCGAATACGACGTCTTCCGCGACCAAGGCGAGCGCTACGCCCAAGCCCTCGAGCAGGCAGCCGTCCCAGTGCACCTGCGCCGCTGGCCCGGCCTAGTCCACGGCACCACCGACCTCGACATCCTCCTGCCCGACCTCGCCCACGACTACCTGACCGAACTGGCGGAGGTCATGCGCGAGTACCTGGGCCTCGGCCTGACAGCGCAGGCCCCCCACGAACCCCCGCCCCTC
>NZ_JAGSOG010000244.1 GCF_018139695.1 Actinospica durhamensis
CCTCCGCCGCGCGCTCGAGGCTCCACCGCCCGCCCACCGACCAGCCCGCCCCCGGGAGGACGCAGTGCTGATCAAACTGCTGCGCGAGTTCCTGCGCCCGTACCGCAAACCGATCGCGTTGGTGGTGTGCCTGCAGTTCCTGGCCACCCTCGCGGCGCTCTACCTGCCCACGCTCAACGCCGACATCATCGACAACGGCGTGCTCAGTGGGAACTCCGGGTACATCTGGCGCACCGGCGGCACCATGCTGGCCATCACGCTCGGCCAGATCGCCTGTCAGATCTGCGCGGTCTACTTCGCCGCCCGCACCGCCATGTCGGTCGGCCGGGACCTGCGCTCGGCCCAGTTCCGCCAGGTGCAGAGCTACTCGGCCCGCGAGGTCGGCCAGATAGGCACCCCGTCGCTGATCACCCGCAGCACGAACGACGTGCAGCAGGTGCAGATGCTGGTACTGATGTTCTTCGTGATGACCGTCTCCGCGCCGATCATGATGGTCGGCGGCGTGATCATGGCGCTGAACCAGAACGTCGCCCTCTCCGGGCTGCTCGTGGTCATCATGCCGGTGCTCGCGGGCGTGCTCGCGCTGATCATCTCGCGCATGGTCCCGCTGTTCCGGGCCACCCAGGGCAAGCTGGACGTGATCAACCGGGTGCTGCGCGAGCAGATCAGCGGCGTGCGCGTGGTGCGCGCGTTCGTGCGCGACGGCCGCGAGCGCGAGCGCTTCGAGGACGCCAGCGGGCAGCTGCTCGCCGTCTCCCTCGGCGCCGGCAAGCTGATGTCGCTGATGTTCCCCTCGGTGATGCTGGTGATGAACATCTCCAGCGTCGCCGTGCTCTGGTTCGGCGGCCACCTGATCGACGACGGCCGGATGCAGGTCGGCGCGCTCACCGCGTTCCTCAGCTATCTGATGCAGATCCTGATGTCGGTGATGATGACCGTCTTCACCTTCATGATGGTCCCGCGCGCCGCGGTCAGCGCCGAGCGCATCCACGAGGTGCTCAGCACCGAGACCAGCGTGGTTCCGCCCGCCGCCCCGGCCGAGGTGCAGACCCTGGCCGGCTCGCTCGAGCTGCGCGCGGTGGAGTTCGCCTACCCCGGCGCCGAGCAGCCCGTGCTGCGCGAGATCTCCGTGCAGGCCCGCCCCGGCGAGGTCACCGCCATCATCGGCTCCACCGGCGCCGGCAAGACCACGCTGCTCTCGCTCATCCCGCGGCTGATGGACGTCACCGGCGGCGCGGTCCTGGTCGACGGCGTGGACGTGCGCGAACTCGACCCGGTCACGCTCAGCAAGGCCGTCGGCTACGTGCCGCAGCGCCCGTACCTGTTCACCGGCACCGTCGCGAGCAACCTGCGCTACGGCAACCCGGACGCCACCGACGAAGAGCTCTGGCGCGCCCTCGAGATCGCCCAGGGCCGCGACTTCGTCGAGGCCATACCGGAGGGGCTCGACGCCCCGATCGCCCAGGGCGGCACCAACGTCTCCGGCGGCCAGCGCCAGCGCCTGGCCATCGCCCGGGCCCTGGTGCGCCGGCCGGCCGTGTACCTGTTCGACGACTCGTTCTCCGCCCTCGACTACGCCACCGACGCGCGGCTGCGCGCCGCCCTGGCCCGCGAGACCGAGGACGCGACCGTGCTGATCGTGGCGCAGCGGGTGAGCACCATCCGGCACGCCGACACCATCGTCGTGCTCGACGAGGGCCGCGTGGTCGGCACCGGCCGGCACGCGCAGCTGATGGAGAGCAACGAGACCTACCGGGAGATCGTCCTCTCCCAGCTGACGGAGCAGGAGGCCCTGGCATGAGCAACGCCCCCGAAGACTCCCGTCCGTCCGGCGGGACCGGACCGCAGGAGGCCAAGGCCGACGGCGTCGAGCGCGTCGTGCCCCAGCGCGGCCCCGGCCCGGCGCCCGGCTCGCGCCGCGGCCCCGGCGCCTTCATGGCCGGGCAGTCCACCGAGAAGGCACTCGACTTCAAGGGCTCGAGCAAGCGGCTGCTGGCCACCATGAGCCCCGAGCGCCCGCTGATGCTCTTCGCCCTGTTCCTGACCGCGATCGGCGTCACCCTCAACGTCCTGGGTCCGAAGATCCTCGGCAACGCCACCAACCAGATCCTGGCGGGCGTGGCCGGCGAGAAGACCAAGGCCTTCGCCGGGCTCTCCCGCGCGCAGGTGCTCTCCAGCCCCCGGCTGCCGGCCGGCGTGCGGGACATGCTCAACGGCGTGGACTTCATCCCCGGCATCGGGATGGACTTCGACGCCATCGGCCGCACGCTGGGCCTGGTGGCGCTGATCTACTTCTGCTCCGCGATCGTGCTGGCCAGCCAGGGCCGGATCACCACCTCGCTGGTGCAGCGCGCCGTCTACCGGATGCGCCAGGACGCCCAGGCCAAGCTCGCCCGGCTGCCGCTGAGCTACTTCGACGGCCAGCCGCGCGGCGAGATCCTCTCCCGCGTCACCAACGACATGGACAACCTGTCCCAGACGCTGCAGCAGACGCTCAGCCAGATCGCCATGTCGCTGATGACCATCGTCGGCGTGCTCACCATGATGTTCTACATCTCCTGGGAGCTCGCGCTGCTGGCGCTGGTGACGATCCCGCTCTCGGTGGTGCTGGCCGCCCGCATCGGCAAGAAGGCCCAGCCCGAGTTCGTCAAGCAGTGGGGCACCACCGGCCGGCTCAACGGCCACATCGAGGAGCAGTACACCGGCCACACCCTGGTGAAGGTCTTCGGCCGCCAGCAGGAGGCGATCGACGAGTTCGACGCGCAGAACGAGACGCTCTACCAGGCCTCGTTCCGGGCCCAGTTCATCTCCGGCTGCATCCAGCCCGCGATGATGTTCATCGGCAACCTGAACTACGTCTTCATCGCCGTGGTCGGCGCGCTCAAGGTGGCCTCGGGCTCGCTCTCCCTGGGCGACGTGCAGGCGTTCGTGCAGTACTCGCGCAGCTTCACCCAGCCGGTCACCCAGGTGGCCAGCATGTCGAACCTGCTGCAGTCCGCGGTGGCCTCGGCCGAGCGGGTCTACGCCCTGCTCGACGCGCCCGAGCAGTCCCCGGACGAGGTCGACGCCCCGACCGTGGAGCAGGTGCGCGGCCAGGTCGAGTTCGAGAACGTCTCGTTCCGCTACAAGGCCGAGACCCCGCTGATCCAGGACCTGTCCCTGTCGGTCAAGCCCGGCCAGACCGTGGCCATCGTCGGCCCGACCGGCGCGGGCAAGACCACCCTCGTCAACCTGCTGATGCGGTTCTACGAGATCGACGAGGGCCGGATCACCCTGGACGGGGTGGACATAGCCCGGATGACCCGGGAGGACCTGCGCTCGCGCACCGGCATGGTGCTCCAGGACGCCTGGCTGTTCGGCGGCACCATCGCCGAGAACATCGCCTACGGCGTGCCGAACGCCTCGATCGAGCGGATCGTGGCCGCGGCCCAGGCCACCCACGTGGACCGGTTCGTGCGCACCCTGCCCGAGGGCTACGACACCGTCCTGGACGACGAGGCCTCCTCGGTCTCGGCGGGCGAGCGGCAGCTGATCACCATCGCGCGCGCGTTCCTGGCCGAGCCGGCCATCCTCATCCTGGACGAGGCGACCAGCTCCGTGGACACCCGCACCGAGGTGCTCATCCAGCGCGCGATGAACTCGCTGCGCGAGGGCCGCACCAGCTTCGTCATCGCGCACCGCCTCTCCACCATCCGCGACGCCGACCTGATCCTGGTGATGGAGCAGGGCCGGATCGTGGAGCAGGGCACGCACGAGTCGCTGCTGGAGAGCCAGGGTGCGTACTCCCGGCTGTACGAGGCCCAGTTCGCCTCGGCGGTGGCCGAGGTCGACTGACCGCCGAGCTCCCCTCCGGCGCGGCCCCGCGGTCCTCCCGCGGCGCCGCGCCGGAGGCGTTCCACCCCGCCCCGGCACCGGATCGCCCGCGCGCGCCCCCGCCGCGCCCGCGCCTGTTCGGACGACCCGACGAGAATCTCAGGAGTCTTCTCCCAACACCCTCGCCTCGCGCCCCGCCCCGGATTACGCTGTGCGCATGGCGAGGCCGGGCGGGGTCCGAGGCGTTATCAGGAGTCTGGGTAAGTTCGTCGCGGGCCTGATCGCCTTCGTGGTGATCAGCGCACTCGGCGGCGCCCTGGTGGCCGGGATGGCGCTGCCCGCGGTGGCCGCCGTCGGGCTGTCGGCCAAGGCCGCCTCCGACCACTTCCTGAACCTCTCCGCCGACTTCCAGGCCCCGAACATGCCGCAGCGCAACGCGGTCGAGGACGCGGCCGGCGAGGTGATGGCCACCACCTGGGACCCGGACAACGAGAGCAACCGGGTCGTGGTCCCGCTGTCCCAGATCAATATCCTGATGCAGCACGCGATCGTCGCCATCGAGGACCAGCGCTTCTACCAGCACGGCGGGATCGACTGGAAGGGCACGATCAGGGCCCTGGTGAACAACGAGCAGGGCAGCGGGAGCCTGCAGGGCGGCTCGGACATCGCGCAGCAGTACATCAAGAACTCGCTCGAGCTCGAGGCCGGGACCAACGAGACCGCGCTTGCCGCCGCGCAGGCCGACACGCTCACCCGCAAGCTCCAGGAACTGCGCTACGCCACCTCCGTGCTCCAGCAGATGAGCCGGAGCCAGCTGCTCCAGGGCTACCTCAACCTGATCCCGTTCGGCAACGACTCCTTCGGCGTGGAGACCGCCGCCGAGACGTACTTCGACACCACCGCGGCCAAGCTCGACGCCGACCAGGCCGCGCTGCTCGCCGCCGTGGTCAACAGCCCCACCGCGGACGACCCGTTCAACCACGCCGGCGTCGCCTGGGCCCGGCGCAACGTCGTGCTCGAGGACATGGCCAAGCAGGGCTACCTCACCGAGAAGCAGGCGCAGGCCGACGAGGCGCAGCCGCTGAACCTGAAGCCGGGCGACCAGGAGAACGGCTGTATCGCGGCCGGCTCGAAGGCGTTCTTCTGCACCTACGTCTACAACTCCTTCATCCAGGACCCGGCGTACGGCGCGACCGTGCAGGCCAGGGAGAACCTGTGGAACCAGGGCGGCCTCGTCATCAAGACCACGCTCGTGCCGCAGGACCAGTACGCCGCACAGCGGGCCGTGAACGACCACACCCACGCCACCGACAAGGTGGCCACCGCCCTGGCCATGGTCGTCCCCGGCAGCGGCGCCATCACCGCCATCGCCCAGTCCAAGCCGATGGGCTCCGGCGCCGGGCAGACCTACGTCGACCTCGCCGCGGACACCGGACACGGCGGGGGCGAGGGCTACCAGGCGGGCTCCTCGTTCAAGATCTTCGAAGGCCTCGCCGCGCTCGAGGACGGCTGGAACCCGGACACCGTGATGAGCGTGCCGAGCCCGCTGGTCGAGACCGGCAACCGCGTGCCCGTGTGCGTCGACGGCGCCCGCCCCACCATCACCTGGCCCGGCAGCTACATGCCCAACAACGACAACGACGCCGGCTTCACCGGCACGCTCCCCGAGGCGTACTGGTTCTCCGTCAACACCTACTTCCTGACGCTGGAGACCGAGACCGGCCTGTGCCTGCCCGCCACCATCGCCCAGGCCATGGGCGTGACCCTGGACAACGACACCGGCACCGGCAAGCCGCTGGGCCAGTTCCCGTCCTTCACCCTCGGCACGAACCTGATCACCCCGATCGAGATGGCCGCCGCCTACGCCACCCTGGCCGCGCACGGCGAGTACTGCCGCCCGTACGTGATCGCGGACGTGCGGGACCTGTCCGGCAAGCAGTACCCGGCCCAGAACAGGCAGTGCGCCCAGGTCCTCGACGCCAACGTGGCCAACGAGCTGACCGCGATGCTCCGCGGCGTGCTGACCGTCCCGGGCGCCACCGCCGACGGCCTCGGCATCGGCCGCCCCGCCGCCGGCAAGACCGGCACCACCACCCAGTCCATCGCCACCTGGTTCGACGGCTTCACCCCGCAGCTCGCCACGGCCGTGTGGACCGGCTTCGTCAGCCCCAAGGCCGGCGACTTCCTCGGCTACATGAGCATCGGCGGCCACTACTGGGACCAGCAGATCTTCGGCGCCACCATCTCCGCGCCCACCTGGCAGCAGGCGATGGAGGGCGCCCTGCAGGGCCAGCCCGTGGAGGACTTCACCCAGCCCTACGGCTACCCGCCGGTGCCCAGCGGCTGAGCGGCGCCGGCCGAGGCGTGTGCGGCCTCTGATTCACCCGGGTCCGCCGCGGGATCCAGGTCGCCGCGTATCCGGGAGAAGACGACGACGTCGATGCGCCCGCTGTGCACGAATCCCGCGTTGCGCAGCACACCCTCGCGCTGGAACCCGGCCCGGACCGCGGTCTTGCACGACGCGACGTTCTCCACGGCGGCACGCAGTTCGAGCCGCTCGAAGTGCTGCTCGGCCAGCAGCCATCGGGCCACGACCGCGGTCGCCTCGGCGGCGACGCCGCTGCCGCGCGCCCAAGGCGATATCCAGTACCCACCTCGCTAATCCGGGCGCGCCAGTCGGTCTTCTTCAGTCCGATCGTGCCCAGCAGCCGCCCACCCACCAGGTCGGTGACGGCGAAGTGGATCCCGTCGCCGTTGGCGCGCAACGCGTGGGCGACGCGGGTGCACCAGGCCTCGGCGTTCTCGAGCGTGTAGGGCTGCGGCAACGGCAGCCAGCGCTGGGTGAGCTCGTCGGCGCAGCTCGCCTGCGTGTCGTGCACGTCGGCGGCGGTGAACGGGCGCAGCAGCAGCCGGCCGGACCGCAGCTGGGTATCCGGGAAGACGTTCGTCATCGGGAATCCTCTCCGAACACCTGCGGGAAGTATCCGCGCAGATAGGCCCCGTACCATTGCGGCGACATCGGTCCGCCCCACCGTGGCGGGTCCAGGGGCGAGCCGGGCAGCTCGATCGCGGCCAGTGAGTCCACTGCGACCCGCAGCTGTTCGGCCCAGGACGGGTCGGCGGGTCGGGGGTCGAGCAGCAGGCGCTCGATCGTGGTGATGTGCCGCGCCTTCTCGGCTATCGACGCCGGCGTGACTTCCCGCAGGCACACCCCGTATCCGCCGGAGAGGTACTCGGCCCACTGTTCGTCGGCTTCCGCAGGGCCGTCAGGCAGCCCGAATCTCTCAGCTGCCGCGAGGTAGCCCTTGCGGAACCACTCCGGCAGGGCGTCCACGCCGCCCGCGGCGTCGAGCGGGGCGAAGAAGTCGGCGGCGACCATGTCGGAGCCGTCATCGAGCCGGTAGGCGGGCTGCGGCAGCCGCCCCTGGGCTATCAGCTCGCGCGCGGCCCGCGCCCCGCCGTCTCGCGGCGCGGCCAGTTCGTCGAGCGCGACGAACTGGCCGCGGATGTAGCGCTCGTCGAGTTCGGCGAGCCGGCGTGCGAGTTCGCGCGGGCCGCTCAGGCGCGGGCAGGGCCGGGCGGCCAGATCGGTCGCGCTCTGATCGGCGGCGGCCGGAGGGAACGTCGTGGGGTAGGGCATGTTCGAGATCGTTCCACAGGGCGCTGACACCCGTCACGGCGATTTGCTCCCCACCCTCGACCGCCATGGCACAAGGCCGAGCGGGCGGGCTACGCGCGTGGCTTGAGGCCGGCGAAGCGGGACTCGGTCTCGCGCAGCATCCGGTCGCGGTCGGCGGCCTCGCGCCGCGTCACGCTGTCGTAGTTGACCCACGTCAGGTTGCGTATACCGATCTTGGCGAAGGTGCCCTTGAACAGGATCTTCGTCAGCGGATCGCGGAACCACCAGCGGTAGGCCTTGTCGGGCGTGGTCATGATCGACAGCACGGTGACGCCGCCGAGGTGCGGCATCAGGTTGCGGAAGGGGTTGCCCTTGGCGCCCGACACCTCGTCGAACACCACGCCCTTGGTCAGCACCCGGTCGAGGAAACCCTTGGTGGCGGCCGGCATCGCCTCCCACCAGACCGGAAACGCGAAGACGAGGTGCTCGGCCGCGAGCAGGCGGCTCTGGTAGTCGCGGACCTGGGGGTCGACCACGTCGGCCTGGCGCCAGGCGGCGAGGTCCTCGCGGGTCATCGCGGGCTGGAAGCGGTCCGCGGCGAGGTCGATCAGGTCGACCTCGTGGCCCGCCGCGCCGGCCCCGCGCATGGCCGCGGCGGCCACGGCCGCGGTGAAACTGCGCTGGTGCGGGATGTTGCGGGCGGAGGCGAGCGTGTAGGGGTGGTCGAGGACGAGCAGGACGCGCACGGCGGACTCCTTGGACTCGTTGAGCGAACGTCTGTTGCCTACACAACAGTTGCACGAGCAACGGTTGCTCGTCAAACGCGCGGGTATCCTGGGGGCATGGACGCACGCTCGGACGCCGCACGCTCGGACGCCGCACCGTCGGACACGCACGCGGAAGAAGCGGGCGCGCTGCCGGGCACCGCGGCGGGCGCGCTGCCGGGTCTGCCGGACGACCTGGCCACGCTCTGGTACCTGGTGCGCCGCGTCGCCGGCCTGTTCGACCGCAGCGGAGAAGCGCTGTTCCAGCGGGAACTGGGCATCTCCCTCGCCCAGTTCCTCGTCCTGAGCGTGGTCGACGCGCATCCGGGTCCGCTGAGCCAGCAGGCGATCGCGGACCGGCTGGGCCTGACCAAGGGCACGGTCAGCCGCCAGATCGACGGCGCGGTCAACGCCGGGTGGATGACGGTCGAGGTCTCCGCCCGCACCCGCCGGGAGAACTCCGTCGCGCTCACCGCCGCGGGCACGGCCCTGGTGCGCCGGGGCGACGACGCGTTCAAGCGGGCGCGCGCCACCGAGCTGCCCGACCTCGACCCCGACGATCAGCGCACTGCGATCCGCGTCCTGGCGGCGGTGAACGAGTCGCTCGACGCGTCCGTCCGCAGGGCGTGACACGGGCGCCCGGAAAGCAGGAGACAGCCGCCGGCGCCGCTCGGCATGATGGGACGCATGGAGTCATCGAAGTCTGACTGGATCGTCCTGGCGTCCTATGAGAACCTGCCCGGCTGCCTGTCGCCGATGGCCTTCGTACGCGCCTGACTGCGGGATCGAGGCATCGACTGGATGCCCTTCGAAGCCGGCGAGGTCCGCTACGACCTCGTCTGCGGCAGGCGGCCCGACGGCCACTGGCACGGCTCGTTCATCATCCGCCTGGACGCCGAGGCCCTGCGCCGCCTCGGCCTGCACCCCGACCAGCCGACGGCCGTGGTGACCGGAGCCTCCCCGCCGCCCTGGTGGCATGCCGCCGCGGAGAACCGCAGTGGCGGACGTCTGAGGGCTCGGAGGTAAAACGAGTCGTAGTCGCGGCGGCGCGGGTCCGGTATGCGGCGTCGAACCGCTCCCCACCCTCGAGGTTCTCGGCCGCCGGCATGCGGGTCCTGCGATTGATTACGATGCCACGTACGCGAGCCGCTCCAGCCATGCGTGCTCCGGATACGTGCGCGCGAGCAGGTCGGCGAGGGTCTCGCGTTGGGCCGGGCTCAGGTGCGGGAGCGTCGCGTCGAAGTCCACCTGGTCCTTCGGGCGCGCGTGCTTGGCCTTGAACAGCAGGACGAATTCCGGCGCCAGGTACGGGATGCCGTCTTCCGAGGTGCGGATGAGATCGCGGTAGGGCAGGCGGATCGACGGATTGTGGCGGAAGACCCAGGTGTCGCCCTCGTGCGGCTCGCGGAACACGTCGAGTACGTAGTCACCGGTGGACGGGTCGCGCAGCCAGGTCTGGTGCGTGGCCGCGATCACCTCGTCGGCGGCGTCCTCCCACAGGCGGCCGCTGTCGACGGTGTCGAAGACGTAGTCGGGGAAACGGTCGCGGACCAGGCGGTCGCGGATCTCGGGGAACGCCTCGGCCGGGATCGCGATCTCCAGATCGCCGTGCGGGCGCGACTGCCGCCGCGGCGTGCCCCTGCCCCGGAAGAGATCGAGCGCCCACCCGGCCGCCACGCACCACGGCGCGGCCACCCCGGCCAGGTGCTCCGCGGCCTCGCTCGGGGTCCAGTGGTTCGCCCACCTTGCGTCGAGGGCCTCGATCTCGGCGGGGGAGAGCTCCACGCCTTCGCCCCTTGTCAGCATGCCGCGGTTGCCCTACAGCCGGACCTGGAAGCCGCGGTCACCCTGCGCGGGCTGGGGCAGGTAGGGCGCGATGGCGTGGGCGAGCAGCGGCAGCGGCATCGACTGCAGCCAGATCTCGCCGGGGCCGGTCAGCGCGACGAGGTGGAAGCCGTTGTCGCCGAACAGGATGTTGCGCACGCCCTTGAACCGGGTGATCTGGAAGCTGACGCTCTCCTGGAACAGGCCCACGTGGCCCGGGTGCACCAGCAGCGTCTGGCCGGGGGCGAGCTGGTAGGTGGTCACCTCGCCGGACAGCTCGATCCACGCCTCCCCCTGGCCGTGCAGCTTCTGCAGGATGAAGCCCTCACCGCCCCACAGGCCCGCGCCGAGGCCCGCGACCGGGGCCGCCGTCGCGGTGACGCCCGGGGTGCCGCACAGGAAGCCGTGCCGGTGCACCAGCATGCCGGAGCCGGGGCCGATGCGGACCGGCAGGATCTGGCCGGGCACCTTGGTGGCGAACGCGACGATGCCGGAGCCGCCGCCCTGGTTCAGGTACTGGGTCTGGAAAAAGCTGCCGCCGCCGAGTGCGCGCTTGACTCCGGCGAGGAACCCGCCGCCCCCGCCGAAGCCGCCGCTGCCTGTGGTCTGCGAGACCGCGATGTTGGGCGACATCCACGACAGTTCTCCGTGGGTGGAGATGACCGATTCACCCTGGTTGAGGGCGACTTCGAGGACGGGCAGCGTGGTGCCCTTCACAGTGGCCTGCATGACTCGGAGCTTACCCACAGGCGCGGATTCGAGTGCGCAATCACGGTAAGGATTCGCCGAGAGGACGCGGCGGCGGGACGAGGCGCCGCACGCGGCGGGGGCCGCCTCCCCGCGGATCCGGGGAGACGGCCCTCGCGCTGTGCTTGGAATGTCTACTGGTGGCGCTTACCGCGGGCCGTGCGTCAGTCGACGTTCAACGCGTTGTCGTCGATCACGAACGAGGTCTGCAGCGAGGAGTCCTCGGCCCCGGTGAACTTCAGCGTCACGGTCTGGCCGATGTACGAGGCCAGGCTGTAGGAGTGCTGGGCGTACCCGGTGATGTGGTTGAGGTTCGAGAACGTCGCCAGCGTGCCCAGGACGGTACCGCTGGAGTTGAGCACCTGGACCTTGAGCGTGTCGTAGGCCGTGGTGGTCGTGGTCTCCGCGGTGTCGATGTGCAGCCAGAACGAGAAGGTCGCCGTGGTGCAGGTGGAGGGGATGGTGACCTTCTGCGCGAGGGTGTCGGTGTGGGTGGTGCCGTAGCCGTCCAGCCACGCGTCCCAGCTGCCGGAGTGGGCCGGCTCGTCGACCGTGTCGTTGTTGAGCACGCCCGAGGTCGCCGTCCACGGGCTGATCGCGCCGGTCTCGAAGCCCGGGTTGCCGATCAGCTGCGCGGCGGTGCAGCCGCCGCCGGAGGCCGCGCTGATCGTCCAGGTGAAGGTCGCCGAGCCGGACGCGCCGGTGGTGTCCTTCGCCGTGACGGTCACCGAGTAGGTGGCGGCCGTGGTCGGCGTGCCGGAGATCAGGCCGCTGGTGCTGATCGAGAGCCCGGCCGGCAGCCCGGTCGCGCTGTAGGTCAGCGTCTGGCCGGAGGCCGAGTCACTCGCGCTGATCTGCAGGGACGCCGCGGTGCCGACCGTGCCGGTCTTCGAGCCGGGGTTGGTGACGGTGACGGTGTTGCCCGTCGCGGCGTTGATCGTCCAGGTGAAGCTCGCCGTGCCGGACGCGCCGGTGGTGTCCTTCGCCGTGACGGTCACCGTGTTGCTGCCCGAGGTGGTGGGCGTGCCGGAGATCAGGCCGCTGGTGCTGATCGAGAGCCCGGCCGGCAGCCCGGTCGCGCTGTAGGTCAGCGTCTGGCCGGAGGCCGAGTCACTCGCGCTGATCTGCAGGGACGCCGCGGTGCCGACGGTGCCGGTCTGAGAGCCCGGATTCGTCACGGTGACCGTGTTCGTGGTCGTCGTGCCGGTGGTCAGGCCGGTGATACCGTCCGGCGTGCCGATGCCGGTCGGGCCGTCGTAGCCGGTCTCCGCGGTGCACAGGTACGCCGGGCTGCAGGACGAGGCGTCCTTGCCGCTGGTGACGTCGTAGAAGTTCGCGGTGTGGGTGTAGATGTCCTGCGCCGGGGTGGTGCCGGCGCTGCCCCCGAGGGCGTACATCGCGGCCAGCATCGGGGACGAGGCGCTGGTGCCGCCGACCTCGTTCCATCCGCCGTTGCCGTTGGTGGTGTCGTAGACGGCGACGCCGGTGGCCGGGTCGGCGTCCGCGGCGACGTCGTTGTCGATGCGCTCCGAGCAGCCGGTCAGGCCCAGCGCGGTCTGCCAGCTCGGCTGCGGCTCATAGGCCGAGCAGCCCGAACCCGTGCCCTCGGAACCCGTCGTGGTGTTCCAGACCGACTCGGTCCAGCCGCGCGAGTTCGAGGACGTGCTGAGCGAGGTGCCGCCGACCGAGACCACGTTCGGCGAGGTCGCCGGGTAGATCACGCCGTAGTCGGAGTCGCCCGCGGACGCGGTGATCACGACGCCGGAGTGGCTGAAGTACTCGGAGTCGAGCGTGGTGTCCGTGGACGCCTCGGTGCCGCCCCACGAGTTCGAGACGTAGCCGGCCAGGCTCGCCGCGGTGTTCTCGGCGACGTACAGGCCGTCACTGGTGTCGTCGTTGGCCTCGACCAGGACGATGTTGCACAGCGGGCACACGGCCGAGGCCATGTCCACGTCCAGCGACTCCTCCAGCGTCCAGTCGTCCGAGGACGGGGCCGTGGACGGCAGGGGCGAGGTCGCGCCGTTCTGGTTGACCACCTTGAAGCTCGGCACGGTGGGCAGTCCGGCGGCCGAGCGGTAGGCGGCCAGGTCGCTGGCCGCCGTCGGGTCGTTGTAGGCGTCGACGATGGCGACGGTGCGCCCGGAGCCGTCCGCGGCGGAGGCCGAGGTCAGGTTGTAGGCCGACTGCAGCTGGGACGGCCCGTAGCCGACGCCCGACGGGATCGCGTCCGGCGAGGCGGCGGCGGCGACGGGACTGACCCCGTCGCGCTTGAGCGCCTGGCAGGAGAGCTTTCCGACGACGGCGGCGTCGGAGCACACGTGGGTGGAGCCGGAGTTCGCGGCCGTCAAGGCGGGCTGCGAGGCGTGCGCCGAACCGGCCAGGGCCGGTGCGGTCGCGGCGTGGGCCGCGGCGGCGCCGCCGAGGGAGATCGCGCTCCCCAGGGCCACGGCCGTGGTCAGGCGCGCTAAGGTGCGCAGTCGATCACTGATGCTCACGCGGTGTGTTCCCCTCTTCAGTGGGTGCGGACGCCCCGCATCACCCCGCGATCAACCCACAGCGCGGCTACGGGCGGAGACCGGCCAGGACCAAGTCCACCGCCGTCTCCGCCCACTGCGCGCGCGGTGCGCCGCCGGCCATGAAG
>NZ_JAGSOG010000245.1 GCF_018139695.1 Actinospica durhamensis
GGGCTTTCACGTCGCAGAGGGAAGCCGACCACGCCCCGGTCGGTCCCGGTCCGGCCGCGATCGCCGCCGCGCCGACGCTCCCGATTCCTACCCCGGCTGCTGGACGGCGCAGGCGAGCACACCGCATGGAGTCCGCGCGGCGAGGCTGGTGCGACGCAGACCACTGTCTGACGGCACCGCCCGGAAATTTCTTCCCGGCGCGTGCGACCTCGCCCGCTCCCAAGACGTCTTGTTTGTGAGTGATCTCGTCCGCGGTACCGCGGACGGGAACGGGGGCGACGGGTGGGGCCCGTCACCGACCGAGTCTGAGGAGACTGCCATGCGCATCGGCATCATCGGAGCAGGACTGATCGGAACCACCGCGGCTGGATTGTTCGCCCGGGCCGGACATCAGGTCACGATCAGCAACTCCCGTGGGCCCGAGTCCCTGGCCGACGCGGTTGCCCGGATCGGGCACGGGGTACGCGCGGCGAGCGTGGCGCAGGCCGCGGCCTGCGGTGAGGTGGTGCTGCTCGCCATCCCGCTGAGCGAATACCGGAGCCTGCCGGCCGAGGCGCTGAGCGGTCGGATCGTGATCGACGCGATGAACCACGACCCGCGACGAGACCGGGACCTCGACCTCGCCGGGCGCGGCTCCAGCGAGCTCGTCGCCGACCACCTGCCCGGCGCACGACTGGTCAAGGCCTTCAACACGCTGCAGTACCAGATCCTGGCCGAGGCCGGGCGCCCCGCCGCCGAGGCCGCCGACCGGCTCGGCCTGCCCCTGACCGGGGACGACCCGGAGGCCAGATCCGTGGTCGCCGACCTGATCGAGGAACTGGGCTTCACCCCGGTGGACCTCGGCGCCCTGACCACCGGGAACGGCCGGCGAAAGTTCGGCCCGCTCGGCCACAACTCACTGCACACCGCCGCGGAGGAGCGCCTGATGCTCACCGAGCAGGGCTGACCGGAAACCGGGCCGCGTGCCGAGTTCACCCGGTCGATGATGCGGCGAAGTCCGCGGTTCTCGGCGTTCCACGGAACGCCGAGAACCGGGACTCTCCGTGGACAAGCAGATCGCGCGCGTCTTCGAGCGGCCGGCGCCGCACGCCGATGCCATCACAGCCCCCCGCCCGCCGACGCGACGCCGAGCCGGAAGCCGGTCCAAGCGCCGGTGCTCGAGGTCGTGCGCTACGTCAACGAAGCCGGGCAATACCCCGGGAACCAGGAAGCCCTGAAGGATGATGAGCCCACGCGCCCGCCGGGCTGGCACCTCGGACGCGATGTACCCGGCTCTCTCGAGGCCACCGGTGCCGTCATCGACATCGACATCGACGAGCACGAAGAGGGCTCATGACCTCCGCCCGCCGGATCGGGCGAACGTAGCCTGATACGGCACTGGTGCGCAGAGCGCAGAGCGCAGAGCGCAGAGCGCAGAGCGCAGAGCGCAGAGCGCAGAGCGCAGAGCGCAGAGCGCAGAGCGCAGAGCGCAGAGCGTCAGGGTACTGGGCTCACAGCAGATCAGCGCATCCTGGCGATGGCGGCCGCGATCTGGCGTATCAGCAAGACCGGGCAGCTGGCCATCGGTCGGTGAATCGCCTGCGATTTTTGCCGCGGTTCGGATGGCGTCGGTTAGCGTTGCCAGTCGGCGAGCATTGTCTCGACCAGACCGAACGAGCGGCGGGTGCGGTCGGGGGCGCTGTCGCGGTAGTAGGGGATCGCTACCAGTTCGATCGACAGGGCCCAGCCTAGGCCGCGGGCCCAGGCGGCGGCGTCCAGGTCCGCTTCGGCGCGGAAGACTTGGCGGGCTTTGGCGTCGAACAGGTGCCAGGCGGGGAGCAGGTCGCCGGCGGGGTCTCCGGCGCGCAGGCCGCCCCAGTCGATCACGGCGGACAGGTGGCCCTTGTGTGCCAGGACGTTGCCGCGCATCAGGTCGGAGTGGATCAGCGTGGGCGGGCCGTCCCAGTCCGGGGCGGCCAGGCAGGCTTCCCAGACTTCGGTGGCGCGGGCTGCGTCGATGTCGCTGCGCAGCAGGTCGATCGCCTCGCGGACGATTGTGTCGCGCTTGGCGAGCGGGCCGCCGCGGCTGAACTCCGCTTCGGTCGGGCGCGCTGCGCCGGACGGGTCGATGGATCGCAAGGCCCGGATGAAGCGGGCCATCTCGGCGGCGGCGTGTGGGTCGGTGTTCAGTTCGGCTGGGACCGGTTCGCCCTCCAGCCAGCGGTAGACGCCCCAGGTGAACGGGTAGCCGTGGTCCGGGGCTCCGATGGCGAGCGGTTCGGGGACCGTGAGTGGCAGGTGCGGGGCGAGCCTCGGCATCCACTGCACGTCTGCCTCCGACTGACCGGCGTTGTACGCGTTGCGCGGCATCCGCGCCACCAGGTCTTCGCCGAGTCGGAACGTGACGTGGTCGGTCCCTGAGGCCCGCAGCACGCGCGGATGCCGGTCGGCCCACTGCGGGAACTGTGCCGCCAGCAGCTTGGCCACCAGGCCGGCGTGGATGTCGGCCTCGTCCTCGTGCAGGCGGGGAAGTCTGTCTTCGGACATGGGGCAGCATCCTGCCATGATCGGCGCTGCCGGTTCCACCGGTTTTGGGCCTGTGGGCCTGCCTAGGCGGTACGCGGCGGCGCGGTGCTCTGGCGCACGATCAGTTCGGTGGCCAGTTCGAGTCGGGTGAAGCGGGGCTGCTCGCCGCGGCCTAGGGCGAGCATCAGCTCGGCCGCCGCGGCGCCCATCTCCTCGAGCGGTTGGCGCACGGTCGTCATCGGCGGGCCGGCCCACTGGGAGAAGGGCAGGTCGTCGAACCCGACCACGCTCAGGTCCTGGGGGATGCGCACCCCGGCCCTGCGGGCTGCCTCGTAGACGCCGTGGGCCTGCAGGTCGTTCGCGGTGAACACGGCGGTCGGGGGTTCGGGTAGGGCGAGCAGCGCGGCGGCGTCCTTGAGGCCGCCCTCGACGTAGAGGGTGGAGTCGCGCACGAGTGCCGGGTCCACCGGGATCCCGGCCATCTCCAGGGCCGCGCGGTAGCCGCCCAGCCTGGCCCGGCAGCAGGGCCAGACCACCGGGCCGTTGATCATGGCGATGCGGCGGTGGCCGAGCTCGATCAGGTGTCGGGTGGCGCTGAGGCCGCCGCTCCAGTTGGCCGCGCCCACCGACGGGGTCTCGTGCATCGGCTCGCCGGTGGGGTCGAGCACCACCAGCGGGATGCCGCGCGAGGCCAGTTTCGACTGCTGGGCCACGGTCAGCTCGGAGAAGACCGCGATGACCCCGGCCGGGCGACGGGCCAGGACCTGCTCGGTCCAGGCGCGGCCCGGGGTGAGCCGGCCCTCCATCTCGGTGAGCACGACCGCGAGCTCGTTGACCCGGGCCACCCGTTCCACGCCGCGGATGATCTCCAGCGCCCACAGGCTCTCGAGCGCGTGGAAGACGAGCTCCACGATCGCGGCCGGGGCCTCGGTCTCCGGCCTGCGGTAGCCGTGCTCGCGGATCACCGCCTCGACCCGCTCCCGGGTGGCCAGCGCGACGCCCGCCTTGCCGTTGAGCACGCGCGAGACCGTGGGCACGGAGACTCCGGCCAGCCGGGCGATCGCGGCGGCCGTGGTCACCCCGGCGTCGCCGCGCGCGCGGCCGGGCTTGGGGCCAGGCATATCAGTCATCGTTGCTCAGTATAGGCATGCGGTGGGGCCTCGAAGCAGGGTGCTGTATTGAAAATTTCATCGCTCACCTTGGAAGCTTTCAAGTTCGTGAGCTGTGTGTTTGACGCGCTTTCGGCGGAGTTCTAGCGTCTCGAAGGCTGACGAATCAGCATTCTGTTCGAAACTTTTCGGACGACCGAGGAGCCCCTTCGATGAAACGCAGTCTGCGAGCGCTCGGAGCAGCGCTCACCGCGGCGGTCACCGCCGCCGCGGGCCTGACCGCCGTCGTGGCCGCCGCGCCCACCGCCGCCGCCGCGTCGCTGGTGCAGGTCACCGGCTTCGGCAACAACCCGACCAACCTCCTGATGTACGAGTACGTACCCAACAACGTCTCGTCCCATCCGGCCATCCTGCTGGCGCTGCACCAGTGCACCGGGACCGGGCCGGGCTTCTACTCCAGCACCGCCTTCGCCTCGCTGGCCGACGAGTACGGGTTCATCGTCATCTACCCGACCGCCAACCGCAGCGGCAACTGCTGGGACGTGTCCTCCTCCGGCGCGCTGGAGACCAACGGCAACAGCGACCCGGCCGGCCTGATGTCGATGATCACGTACGTGGAGCAGCACAACAACGGCGACGCCAGCCGGGTGTTCGTCACCGGCGCGTCCTCGGGCGCGATGATGACCAACGTCATGCTCGGCGACTACCCGAACGTCTTCCAGGCGGGCGCGGCGTTCATGGGCGTGCCGTTCGGCTGCTTCTACACCGGCACCGTCGACGGCTGGAACTCCGCCTGCGCCGACGGCCAGGTCACCGAGACCGGGGCGCAGTGGGCCCAGCAGGTCTACAACGCCGATCCCGGCTACTCCGGGGCGCGGCCGCGGATGCAGCTGTGGCACGGCACCGCCGACACCACGCTGAACTACAACAACTTCGGCCAGGAGATCCTGCAGTGGACCACGGTCCTTGGGGTCAGCTCGACGCCGACCACCACGGACAGTCCGGCCGCGAACTGGACCCGCACCCGGTACGACAACAGCGCCGGCACGGTCGAGGTCGAGGCGTACAGCATCGCCGGGGCCGGACACGTGCTGCCGATCGAGGGTGAGGGGATGGAGCAGGCCGCCATCCACTTCTTCGGCCTCGACGGCACCTCCACCACCGGGAGCAGCCCGAGCGCGTCGCCGACCAAGGCGAGCCCCTCGCCGTCGGCCACCTCGGCCTCGCCCAGCGCGAGCCCGAGCGCCAGCGCGAGCAGCACGGGCGGGTCCGGCGGTTCGGGCGGCTGCAAGGTGACCGACTCGGTCAGCGCCTGGAACACCGGCGAGACCGAGAACCTCACCGTCACCAACAACGGCGCCGCCGTCAGCAACTGGTCGCTGGTGTTCACCCTCGCCTCCGGGCAGGTGATCACCCAGGGCTGGAACGCCACGTTCAGTCCCAGCTCCGGACAGGTGACGGCGACCAACCTGAGCTACAACGGCTCGATCCCCACGGGCGGCACGGCCACCCTGGGCTTCAACGCCAACCAGACCGGCAACTCCGCGGCGCCGACGGCGTTCACGCTCAACGGCGTGGCCTGCTCGGTCGGATAGCCGTCCGGTGAGCTAGGGCGGACCGGACGCGCGGTCCGGTGGGTCAGGACTCGGTCGACTCAGTCCTTCGACCCGCCGGACCGCGCGCGCGTGAGCAGGTCGCGCAGGGCCGCGGTGATCTCGGCCGGCTCCCACTCCAGTGCCGCCGCGCCCGCGGTGACCTCGCTGAACGCGCTGTCGGGGGCCTGGCCGGGGGCCCAGCGGTCGAGCAGGCCGAGGCCGGTGTCCTCGATCTGGCCGATCACCGCGGCGCGCATGGTGCGCGCACTGAACGGCACCCACAGCCGGAACTGGTGGGTGTGCGGCAGCTCGGGGTAGACGTGCACGCCCGGGAAGTCGGCGGCTGCCTCGGCGAAGGCGGCGGCGACCGTCTTGGCCTGCGCGACGTATTCGGGCAGGCGCGGCAGCTCTCGGTCGAGGCCGACGAGCGCGGTCAGCACGGCCGGCCACTGCTGGTAGATCTGGCCGCCGTAGCGGTGGCGCCACTCCTTGAGCTGCGCGACGAAGGACTCGGGACCGGCCACGGCCGCGCCGCTCACCCCGCCGAGCGACTTGTAGAAGGACACGTACACGGAGTCGGCCAGCCCGGCCAGCTGCGGCAGCGTGCGGTCGAAGTGCGCGGCGGACTCCCACAGCCGGGCGCCGTCGAAGTGGATCCGGGCGCCGCGCTCGCGGGCCGCCGCAGTCACCTCCGCCAGCGTGTCCCAGTCCGGCAGCACGAATCCGGCGTCGCGCAGCGGGAGTTCGAGGCTGAGGGTGCCGAAGGGCTCGGCGACGGTGCGCAGGTCGGCGGCGGTGGGCAGGCGCGGCTCCAGGGTGGGCCAGCGGCCGCGCAGGCCAGTCAGGTCCCGGTAGGCGTGCCGCTCGTGCAACTCGAGGTGGGAGAGCGGGTGCGTGGCGACCACGTCGTTGCCGGTCTCTGCCGCCCAGCAGCGCAGCGCGACCTGCTGCGCCATGGTGCCGGTCGGGAAGTAGGCGGCGTCCGGCTTGCCGAGCAGCTCGGCGACCCGGCGCTCGAGCGTGGCGACGAGGCCGTCCCCGTAGAAGTCGGGGTACCCGTCGAGCCACGGCTCGGACTGGGCGACGAGGTCGGCCAGCTGCTCGCGCAGGGGCGTGACGGGCGCGCCGGACAGGCGCCGGGTGGCTCCGCGCATGGCCGTGCGCAGGTCGGTGACGAGGTCGTTTTCGGCAAGCTGATCTTCCACCCGGCCAGTGTGCCACGGCGGGCCGGACGCGACGACACCGGCCGCTGCGACACCCGGCCGGGGACGGGCACGGGGACGGCGACACCGACGCCGCCATCCCCTACCCGACGGGCTCAGCCCGCGTAGACCTGGAACTCGGAGATCTGCCCGGCCGGCCACCCGGTGTTCGCGGTGAAGTACAGCCGCACGTACCGGGTCGTGGTGGAAGGCAGCGTGATACTCACCGAGTTTCCGGTGGACGGATTGAACGTGTAGCCGGTCGCGGCCACGATCTGGGTGAAGGTGGAGTTGTCCGTGCTCCCCAGGATCTGGATCGTCTGCGTCCTCGTCGCCCAGGAGCTCGAGGGCGGAAGCAGCAGCGTGACACTGCCGATCGAGACCGCCGAGCCGAGGTCGACCTGGAGCCACTGCGGGAACGCGCTGTCGGTGGACTCCCAGTACGTGCTCGAATTCCCGTCCACCGCGTTCGCCGGGACGTAGCTCTGCGTGTAGCCGCTCGCACTGGTCGCCTTGTTCAACGCGAGGTTCGTGTTCGGCACGGCGGAGGTGGTGACGGTGACCGTGTTCGAGGCCGCCGAGACGTTGCCGGCGGTGTCGTACGCGGTGACGGCGAAGCTGTACGAGGTCGAGGCGGAGAGCCCGGTGACGGTGTACGAGGTCTGGCTCGTGGTGCCGAGCTTGGTCGTGGTCGAGCCGCTGATCTGCTCCACGGTGTATCCGCCGAGCCCGACGCTGCTGGTGGAGGCCGTCCAGCTGAGGGTGATGCTGTTGTAGGTGACCGAGCCGGCCGCGAGGTTCGACGGCGCGGTGGGCGGCGTCGGCGTGGTGGTGCCGCCGGAGGCCGCGTAGATCTGGAACTCGGAGATCTGCCCGGCCGGCCACCCGGTGTTGGCGGTGAAGGACAGCCGCACGTACCGGGTCGTGGTCGAGGGCAGCGTGATGCTCACCGAGTTCCCGGTGGAGGGATTGAAGGTGTAGCCGGTCGCGGCCACGATCTGGGTGAAGGTGGAGTTGTCCGTGCTGCCGAGGATCTGGATCGTCTGGGTGCGGGTGGACCAGGACGAGGAGGGCGGAAGCAGCAGCGTGATACTGCCGATGGCCGTCGCCGCGCCGAGGTCGACCTGGAGCCACTGTGGGAACGCGCTGTTGGTGGACTCCCAGTACGTGCTCGAATTCCCGTCCACCGCGTTCGCCGGGATGTAGGTCTGGACGTAGCCGCTCGAGCTGGTGGGCATGCTCAGCGCGATGTTCGTGTTCGCCGACGGCGGGCTGGAGGAGACCACGGGCTGGGTCGGGCGCACGTTCGTCAGCGCGATCTGGCCCTTGAGCATGCGTCCGCCGTCCCCGGTCAGGCGCAGGTAGTAGTCGGCGGAGCAGGCCGTGCCGTCCTCGTTCAGCGCGTACAGGCCCGAGTTCGTGGGCACGGTCGACTGGTCGGGCGCGGTGTTGACGATCTGGTTGCCCTCGCCGAACTCGTCGAACATGGAGATGTAGATCCCCTGCGCGCCGACCCGCACCATGTTGTAGAACTGCTCCCACATGAAGTCGCCGTGGGCGCGCTGGTTCGCGGAGAGGTCGCCGGGCAGGACGCAGGGCTGGTAGTCGATGCCGTTGGAGTTGCAGTAGGCCTGGTCGCCGACGTTGACGTTGGTGTAGAAGCTGTCCGAGTCGGCGGCGCTGCCGATGCGCCCGACCATCCAGGGCGAGATCATGTTGAAGGCCGAGTAGGTGCTGAGGTACCCCGCCCGCGAGTCGCTCACGCCGGTGCGCCAGTAGGTCGGCACCCCGCCCATGACGTAGCAGCCCTGGCTCTGGAACCACTGGATCACCGAAAGGCACGCGGAGGCGGACCAGGGGTGGTTGGTGTCGTTGAACCCGAAGCCCCAGATCCCGACGACCGGCTTGCCGTTCTGGTGCGCGTACGCCGAGGACGAGGTGTACTGCGCCATGTTCGCGGTCCAGTCCGCCGGCATCTCGGTGGACATGTTGGTCCAGCCGGTGGCGTCGTACATGATGTAGAACTTCCGGCCATAGGCCTGCGCGCCGGTGTTGAGCATCGAGGTCACCTCGTTGCGCGACGGGCCCTCGGAGCCGTTCGGGTCGAAGCGCTGCAACGCGATGGTGTCGATCGAGTTCTGCTGCATCCAGAGGCAGTGGGTGTCGATGACCTGTTGGTCGACCGAGGAGAAGAGCGTCGCGGGCGAGCCGTTGCCGAGCGCGGCGTATCCGGTCTGATAGCCGTGCGTATAAGCACTCATATCCGGCCAGGCCTTGATGTTGTTGTTGCTCGGGGACGGGGCCTGTGCCTCGTTGTTACTCCAGTGCCACCAGGCGTCGATCGGCGCGCCGTCGCCGATACAGGCGAACCAGCCCTGATAGCCGACGGTGATCTTGCCGACGACGTCGCCGACGGCGCTGGCCGCGGCGGCGGGAGAGGCGGCGAACAGGGAGGCCGCGCCCTGCACCACGGGCAGAGCGGCGGCGGAGAGGATCAGCTTTCTACGGGTGATGGGCATGGCGGGTCCCTGTCGGTGGGTGGGGGTGGTCCCGCCGGGCCGGGCGCAGCGGCCCGGCCCGGCGGGACCGAGGGATCGGGCTAGCTGGTGAAGACCTGCAGCTCGGAGAGCTGTCCGGCCGGCCACCCGGTGTTCGCCGTGAAGGTCAGCTTCAGGTAGCGCACGGAGGTGCTGGAGAAGGTGACGGTCACGGTGTTGCCGGTGGAGGGGTTGAACGTGTAGTTCGCCGTGGCGGCCACGGTGGAGTAGTTCGTCCCGTCCGTGCTGCCCTGGATCAGGATCGTCTGGGTACGGGTGCCCCAGCTGGTCGAGGGCGGCAGGTCCAGCACGATCCGGCCGACGCTCACGCTCGAGCCCAGGTCCACCTGGAACCACTGCGGGAACGCGTTGTCAGTGGACTCCCAGTACGAGCTCGTGTTCCCGTCCACCGCGTTGGCCGGGACGTACGTCTGGGTGTAGCCGCTCGCGGAGGTCGGCTGGTTCAGGGCCAGGTCCGTGTTCGTGGACACCCCGGTGCCGGACAGCGCCACGGTCAGCGGGCTGTTCGGCGCGCTGCTTGCCACCGACAGACTGCCGGAGGCCGCGCCCGCGGCGGTCGGGGCGAACTTGACGCTCACGGTGCAGGTCGCGCCCGCGGCCAGCGAGGAGCCGCAGGTGTTGGTCTGGCTGAACGCGCCGCTGACCGTGACCGAGTTGACCGTCGCCGCGCTGCTGCCCGGGTTGGTCACGGTGACCGTCTGGGCGGAGCTGGTCGAGCCGACGTTCACGCTGCCGAAGGACAGGCTCGAGGGCGAGGCCGTCAGGGCACTGGAACCGGTGCTCGAGGATCCGCCGGGGAAGACCTGGAACTCGGAGAGCTGCGCCGCGCTCCAGCCGGTGTTGGCGGTGAAGCTCAGCCGGACGTACCGGGCGCTGGTCCCGGACGGCAGGCTGATCGTCGCGGTGTTCCCGGTGGACGGGTTGAAGGTGTAGTTCGCCGAGCCGGCGATCTGGTTGAACGTCGAGTCGTCGGTGCTGCCGAGCACCGAGAGCGTCTCGGTGCGGGTGCTCCACGCGGAGGACGGCGGCAGGTCGAGGGTGATCGACCCGATGGACTGGGCCGAGCCGAGGTCCACGGTCAGCGTCTGCGGGTACCCGGCGCCGTCCGAGCTCTCCCAGTAGGTGCTGGTGTTGCCGTCGTTCGCCTGGTTGGCGGTGTAGGTCTCGTAGGAGCTGCTCGCGGTGATCGGCTGGTTCAGTGCGAGGTCGGTCGTGGAGGTGACGCCGGTGCCGGCGAGCGCGATCGTCAGCGGGCTGCCGGGCGCGCTGGTGGCCACCGAGAGGGTGCCGGTCAGCGGGCCGCCGCTGGTCGGGGCGAAGGTCACCGAGACCGTGCAGGACCCGTTCGCGGCGATGGAGCCGCCGCAGGTGTTGGTCTGGGTGAAGGCCCCGGTCACGCTGACCGAGCTGACCGACACGGCCGTACTGCCCGGGTTGGTGATGGTCACGCTCTGGGCGGAGCTCTTGGCACCTGACGCCACGTCACCGAAGGACAGGCTGGTCGAGGACGCGGCGAGCGCGCCCGGCTGGGCCGGGTTCGGGTAGGCGGTGAGCACCGGCGTGGTACTCCAGCCGGAGTTGCCGCTGCCCAGGTTGAAGGTGAACGCACCGGCCACCAGGCCCGGGTAGCTGTAGTTGTACGCTCCCGCGACGCCGACGCCGCTCGCGGTCACACCGCTGATACTGGCCGATCCGCCGGTCTCCGCCTGGAAGACGGTGGTTCCCACGTTGGACACCTGCACATTGCTGATGTTCAGGCCGCTGACCAGGTGGCCGGTTCCGTCGCCGCCGACGATCTCGAAGGCCTCGTAGGGGCTGTCGAGGATCGCGCCGCCGCTGTAGTTGACCGTCACACCGCTGAAATCGGAGTTGTAGGCGTCGAACTGGACCGCGCCCATCGGGTGGCTCCAGTTCGGGTTCATCTCACCGGAGCGGATCACGTAGTTGCCCGAGACCGTGATCGTGCCCGAGAGCGGGGCGAACGGGGTGAGGAACGCCTCGTTGGAGATGTCGATGCCGCTGCCGAGCGGCTGGCTGTCGGCCACGACGTTGTTCGAGATCGTGTTGTTCGAGCCGCCGTAGTCGGCGATGCCGTTGGCCAGCGTCGGGCTCACGATCGTGTTGTTGCTGAAGGTGATGTTGGAGTCCGCGGTCGGGTAGGACCAGATCGCCAGGCTGTCGTCACCGGTGTTGCGCAGGAAGTTGTTCTTCACCGTGCAGTTGGAGGCGTTGCCGTTGAAGTTGATCCCGTCCGCGTCGGTGGACTCGATGACGGTGTTCTCCACGGTGCAGTTGCTGTTGCCGTACTGAAGCCAGAACCCGACGTTCGTGTCCTGGATCCACAGGCCGTTGACGGTCCAGCCGTTGCCGAGGGAGCCGTCGACGGCGTTGGCGGTGGAGTCGTCGTGCCGCCCGACGGTGGAGCCGAGGATGGCGAAGTTGCTCAGGTTCACCGCGCCGGAGATCGCGCTGGTGTTGTCGATCAGCTCGTTCGACTTGATCTGGGTGTACCAGTCGCCGGCGCCCTCCAGGGTGCCCGAGCTGATGTTGAGGTGACTGCCCACCAGATAGGTGCCGGAGGGGATCCAGACCGGCTCGCCGGCCGCGTTGGCCGCGGTGATGGCGTTGTTGAACGCGCTGGTGGAGTCGTTCACACCGGTCGCGTCCGCGCCGTAGCCGGCCACCGAGACCGTGCCCGAGGGCTGGCTGATCGCGGCCGGGACGTTGTAGAAGTCGGCGACGTCCAGCGTGTACGGCGTGGCCGTGTCGCCCGAGTCGACCTCGAACTTGATCGTGCTGCCCGCATTGACCGTCTGGCCGAGCAGCATCCGCGCGTCGTCGTAGAACTTGTGCGTGGTGCTGCCGGTGATCCCGCTGGTGGTGATGTAGCTGTAGGCCGAGGTGAGCGAGAGCTTCTGGCTCAGCTTGGTGCCGTTGACGTAGACCGACAGCGTGCCGCTGGAACCCTGCGGCAGCGCGTAGTGCAGGTCGATCGCGTCGGTGGTGGCGGCCACGGTGAACTGCACGTACTGGCCCTGCGCGGTGAGCTGCACCGCTTCGCGGCCGGAGGCCTCGGTGGCGAGGTCGCCCTGGGTGTAGTCGGGCCCGATCAGAGTGCCGGTGTAGCCGGCGGCCTCGGCCTCGATCTCGGTGAAGGGCAGGCTGGCGCCGACCCCGCTGGGCACGTTGAACGGGGACTGCGCCCAGTAGGGCGGAGTCGCCGAGGCGGCGAACGCCGGTGACGCCGCGAAGACGCCGGGCAGCGCGGCGACGGCGGTGGCCACGACGGTGGCCAGCACGGTGGACAGGCGGATGCCGCGACGGCGCGGCAGCTGCTGCTGTGACCTGGGGCGTAGGGACACGGTGGGTACGCCTTTCGTCGGGATGGTAAGGGTGCTGCCGCGCAGCGTAGAACTGTGGATACATGACAGCAATAATCGCAAGCGACTTTCGAAAAATCTGCAAGAAATATGGCAAGAAATTGCGCCGCCGTTCATGAGATCCCGGTGGTACGCTCCGCCCGCTGCCCGGCACACAGGGTGACCGGGGTCGTCTGCCAGGGGGTTGTCATGAAGAACGTTCGACGTCTGAGATACGTGGCTCCGGCGGTGCTCGCGCTCGTGCTCGGCACCGCGCCGGGGGCCAGCGCGAACACCGGGCTGGCCAGCGGGGCGGTGGTCGCCAACACCACCGCGCAGAACTTCCAGTACACCGCGACCTGGGACTACTGGTCGGTGACCGCGGTCGTGCCGACTTCGACCTCGAACTACGAGCTCTACCTCTTCGGTCCGGGCGGGTCGTATCTGGGCGCGAGCACCTACGGCGCGGGATTGACCGACTTCATGGCCGTGGATTCGAACACGGGTACGCGCAGCCTGCCGCAGACCTACGACCCCGAGGTCACGCTGAACTCGGCCGGCCGGTACTGGATCCAGTCGCAGTACGGCGACTCCGAGGTCTCGATCCCCACGCCGACGCACCAGGGCACCACCGGCTTCTCCGACCCCGACATCTCGTACATGATCCTCGACAGCAACAACGTGGTGTCGATCTCCGACATCTACCTCACCGCGGGCGAGTCGTTCTGGGCCTCGACGCCGACGGCGGCGGACAACGTCTTCCTGCTGGAGGCGGACCCGAGCTACTCCTCCACCTGGGTGCAGAGCCGGGCCATCGCGACGATCCGCGAGCACACCCAGGTGATCGACAACTGCACGCTCTACACCGCCACGATCACCGGCTGGCACGCGCTCGTCATGATCGACGACACCCAGCCGGTGGCCACCAGCCCGCAGCAGGGCGTGCCGACACGCTGCCGTTCGTGATCGACCTGCGCGGCGTGGACCAGTTCCGTACCCTGATCCGCCTGCTGGAGGAGCGCGGGTACAACCAGG
>NZ_JAGSOG010000246.1 GCF_018139695.1 Actinospica durhamensis
GTGGCGGGGCGTCGCCGGACGGCGGCGTTGATCTCCGGGACGCTGGCCGCCGGTCTTGTCGCGGGGGTCAGCCTGCTGGCCGCCACGCCGGCCACGGCGGCGACGGCGAATCTGTTGACCAATCCGGGATTCGAGTCCTCGCTCTCCGGGTGGAGTTGCGACACGGGGACGGCGGCGGTGGTCACCTCCCCGGTGCATTCGGGTTCTTACGCACTGGCGGGGACGCCGACGTCGTCGGACGACGCGCAGTGCACGCAGACGGTCTCGGTCCTCGCGAACACCTCGTACACGCTCTCGGGCTACGTCGAGGGATCGTACGTGTACATCGGGGTGACCGGCGGGACGGACACCTGGACGCCGAGTGCGACGAGTTACTCCCAGTTGAGCGTGACGTTCACGACCGGGGCGTCGCAGACCTCGGTGCAGGTGTACGTGCACGGGTGGTACGCGCAGCCGACCTACTATGCGGACGATCTGGCGCTGACCGGACCGGCCGGCGCGAGCACCTCCGCGTCGGCATCGGCGTCGGCCACGCCGTCTGCTTCGGCTTCCGCGTCGGCCTCGGCGAGTCCCTCCGCCTCGGCCAGCGCGTCGGCGTCTGCTTCGGCCTCCGCCTCGGCCAGCCCCACCAGCACCTCGACCGGCACCTCCGGCGCGTGGACCCACCCGGTCTACTGGATGCCGCTGGACAACGGCGCGTCGCCGATCGCGTCGGTCATCTCGGGGTCCGGGGAGACCGAGTACAACCTCTCCTTCGTGCTCGACTCCGGCGGCTGCACGCCGGCCTGGGACGGCGACGCGAGTGAGCCGGTCTCCTCCGACACGGCCGTGCTCGCGGACGTCAACGCGATCCGCGCGGCCGGGGGCGACGTCGCGGTGACCTTCGGCGGGTACAACGGGACCGAGCTCGGGACCACCTGCGGGTCGGCCTCGGCGCTGGCGGCGGCGTATCAGTCGGTGGTGACGAAGTACAAGCTCACCCACGTCGACTTCGACTACGAGAACGGCGCGCTCGACTCCAACACGGCGATCCGCTTCGGCGCCATCGCGATCCTGGAGCAGAACAACCCGAGCCTCAAGGTCTCGCTGACCATCCCGATGACGACGGTCGGCTTCCCGGGCACCGGCACCGACGAGATCCAGCAGGCCAAGGCGGACGGCGCGCGGCTGGACGTCGTCAACATCATGGACTTCGACACCGGCCTGACCTCGGGCACGGAGACCGCGCAGACCGAGACCATCGCCGACGACGCGATCACCCAGCTCGAGTCGATCTACGGGTGGAGCGCGGCGCAGGCCTGGTCGCACCTCGGCATCACCCTGATGAACGGGCACACCGACCAGCCCTCGGAGCTGTTCCTGCAGTCCGACTTCTCCAACCTGCTGGCCTTCGCCAAGGCCAACCACCCGTCGCTCTTCTCCTTCTGGT
Organism: Actinospica durhamensis; assembly: GCF_018139695.1. GTDB lineage: Bacteria > Actinomycetota > Actinomycetes > Streptomycetales > Catenulisporaceae > Actinospica > Actinospica durhamensis. The sequence goes on from NZ_JAGSOG010000246.1 coordinate 1,430, forward strand.
CGGCCAACCGCGACTTCCAGTGCCCGTCCGGAGCGGTCGAGCCGTGGGCGCCGGGCACCTGTTCGAACGTGACGCAGAACGCTTACGACTACACGAAGATCATCGTGCAGTACGGCGGCTGAGCGTACTGCGGCTGAGAGTACGACGGCTGAGCAGGCGATCTGAGCCGGGCTCAGCCAGGCTCACGCAAGCGCGCACGTCGTCGGGTCCGGCCAGCCGGTCGGGCCCGGCGGCGGGCGCGCGGCGGGCGCGCGCCGTCAGCGGTATGCGAGGCGTCGGCCGGTAGCCTTGCGGGTCATGGACACCGATCCCTGGCCCGTCATCGACCGGCTGGTCGCCTGGCTCGACGAGGGCAGCACGCTGCCGCCGGACACCAAGACCATCCTGCAGATCCTCAAGATCACCGAGGAGGCGGGGGAGGTCGCCGAGGCGCTCATCGGCGTCACCGGGCAGAATCCGCGCAAGGGGTTCTCGCACAGCTGGCAGGACGTCGAGCACGAGCTGTGCGACGTCATCATCACGGCCATGGTCGCGCTCACCCGGGTCAATCCGCGGGCGGCGACGGTGTTCGGCGAGCATCTGGCGGGCGTGGCGGAGCGGACCGTGCAGACGGGGAAGACGGGCCAGACGGGCACGGGTCAGACGGACCTCGGCCCGTCCGGTCCCGGCGGGCAGGCCGGGACGGAACGGGCCGAGGACTGATCGGGCCGAGAGAGAACCGCGGACTCAGCCGGTCGGGGTACAGCTCAGGCTACTGAGACTGCTGGGCGTGGTGCCGCCGCCGAGCAGTCCGAACGTGGTCGAGCCGCCGGGGGACAGGCTGCCGTTGTAGCTCAGGTTCGCGGCCGTGACGGCGGCGCCGGATTGGGACTCGGTGGCGTTCCAGATCTGGGTGATGGTCTGCGAGCCAGGCCACGAATACTTCACGGTCCAGCCGGTCAGTGAGCTCGATCCGCTGTCGGTGACGGTGAATCCGAGTTGGAATCCGCCGGACCAGGAGTTGGTCAGCGACCAGGTCGCGGTGCAGCCGGTGCCGGCGGAGCCGGTCGAGGTCGCGGACGCGGAGGCCGAGGGACTGGCGCTGGCCGAGGCGGACGCCGACGCCGAGGCGCTGGGGGAGGCGGACTTGGACGCGGAAGCGCTGGCCGAAGCGGAAGCGGAAGCCGACGCGGACGCGGAGGCCGAAGCCGACGCCGACGGACTCGCCACCCCGGTCGGCGCGGTGCCGCTGCCGCCGGAGAGCACGACCACGGATTCGGCCGGGACCGAGATCGAGGTGCCGCTCGCGGTGCCGGAGACGACGGTGGGGTTCGCCGCGTCGTAGGTGTACTCGGTCTCGGAGCTGCTGGTCAGGCCGAGGCTCGAGGTGGGGACCGAGTAGGCGTTGGACGGGTCGGCGTTGACCAGCATCACGTTGTAGCCGCCGGAGGACAGCTTCGAGTAGTAGGCGTAGATGTTCGGGGTGGGCACGATGAGCGTGCCGACCTTCGCCCCCTTGGCCGCGAGCAGCGAGGCCAGCTGGTAGCCGTAGTACGGCGGGTACGGGGTGTCCATGGCGGACTCGCCGGTGGTCGCGGAGGAGAACATGCCGAAGTCCGCGGTCGAGGTGCCGTAGTTGTGGGTGTCCCACCAGTCCACGCTCTGCGCGCCGTTCGACAGCCACTCCAGGGCGTTCGCGGCGGCGTACAGGGCGCCGACGGGCTCCTCGTTCCAGGCGTTCGCGGTCTGCGAGATGTTCGTCTCGCCCACGACGTAGTAGGCGCTCGGGTCATAGGTGGACAGGGCGGTGTGGATCTCGGCGGCGGCGGCCGGGATGTTGTCCACCGTGGCCATGATCGCCTGCACGTTCTCGGTGGGCAGGCCGTTGAACGGGTACCAGTGCACGTCGGCGCAGTTGATGTCGGCGGCGTCGGCCTGCAGGATCGTGTCGTTCCAGCTCTGCCAGTCCGTCGCGCCAGAGCCGGGGGCGAGGTTGCCGTCCATGCCGTAGTCGTAGCAGATCTGCGCGGTCGGATCGACGGCCTTCATCGCCTGCATGTAGGGCAGCGCGTTGCTCGCGTAGGACGCGGCGGTGTGCGGGTTGGCGTGGTTGTCGGTCTCCCAGGACCCGTACTCCTCGTTGCCGATCTCCCACAGCGACACGCCCTGGCCGGAGGTCTTGGACTGGGTGACCCAGGCGGCGGCGTCGGCGGCGGTGTCGGAGCCGTAGTTGACGGTGACGAACTTCTGCCCGCCGGAGATCGAGTCGACCTGGCTGGAGTACTGGGCGAAGTCGACCGGCTGCGCGGTGCCGTTGGCGGTGTTGGGCTGCCACAGGTACTCGTCCGCCCAGGAGCCGCCGGGGTAGCGGATCAGGCCCACGCTCGCGGAGTTGAGGTCGCTGGAGATGGCCGAGTCGGTGAAGTTGGTGTCCCAGGACGCGGTGTTGACGCCCAGCGGGTCGAGCGAGCCGCTCAGCACGGCGCCGGCCGAGCCCTCGCTGGGGCCGGCGCAGGCGATGGCCGGCGCCGGGTTGGAGGTGCCGTTGTAGTCGCCGTCGAAGCCGAAGGTGGTGCTCGCGCCGGGGGCCAGGCTGGCGTTGTCGCCGGAAAGGCCGGTGGCGGTCATCACGGTCCCGCTCTGCGTCACCTCGGAGCTGTAGGCGCTGCCCGCCACCAGGCTCTGCCCGGCGGAGAAGGTCATCGTCAGTGTCCACGTACTGATGGTGAACGAGGAGTTGTTGGTGACGGTCACCGTGGCGCCGAAGTCCGGCGGGGTGTTGGACGGGGTCTGCCAGCCGATGGAGTAGGCGGCGGAACAGGAGGCCCCGGTGTCCGCCGGTGCGCTCGGCGCGCTCAGCGCGACGGTGGCCACGGCGGTCGCCGTGGTCACCGCCATCGCGAGGGCCGGTGCGCTCCAGCGACGATGCGGGTGCGCGACGGATATGGGCATGGGTCTGCGGATCCTCTCGGCGGTAGCGGCGTTGCTTAACCGATTAAGTCGACGGCCTGGGAATCATGGCTTTGATAGACCGGTCGGTGGCAGCGACACTACCCCCGGTGAGGGGGGCGTCAAGGCGAAGGTACGGGCGCGTGCCCGGAGCGCGGGTGCGACGTGGCGGTTCACCGGCCGCGCGCGGGGGCGGACGGTGAAGCTTTCAGGGTGCGGGGCGGCGGGCGGCGGCAGCAGGGTGGAGCCGACGCCGCCGTCTCCACCCCGGCGCCCGCGTGCGATACTGATCCGCTCATCGTGTTTCCTTGGTACTGGACGTGCGAGGTACGGACGGCGGGGCTCGGGCAGGCCGTCGGCCCCGGAGAAGAGAACGAGCGGGACATGCCGAACATCATGTGGACCTGGCAGCAGGCCGCCGCCGTCGGTGCGGTGATCGCGGCCGTGTTCGGCGTGCTGCGGCTGCGGGACGCGGCGCCGCGGGTGCGCCCGTTCCTGCGCGAGGCCGCGCTGATCATCTGGCTCTACGGGCTCTGGCAGCTGGTCGGGTCGATGACCGGGAGCGGGGACTACCGCGCGGTGACCCGGGGGCAGCGGATCTGGGACCTCGAGCGCGACGTGCACCTGCCCAGCGAGCACACGCTGCAGGGCTGGGTGCTGCCGCATCCGCTGCTGGTGCAGGCCGCGAACCTCTACTACGCGACCATGCACTTCACCGTCCTGATCGTCTTCCTCGTCTGGCTCTTCACCCGGCACCGCGAGGTGTACGGGCGCTGGCGGACGGTGTTGGCGCTGCTCACGGCCGCCTGCCTGCTGATCCAGTTCCTGCCGGTGGCCCCGCCGCGGATGATCCCGGGGACCGGCATGGCGGACACGGCGGTGCAGTACGGGCAGTCGGTGTACGGCGGGATCGGCGGGTTCCAGCCGGATCAGCTCTCCGCGATGCCCTCGGTGCACGTGGGCTGGGCGGTGCTGGTCGCGGTCGCGGTGTGCGCGGTGACCCGGTCGCGCTGGCGGTACCTGGCCGTGCTGCACGCCGCGGTGACCGTGTTCGTGGTGGTGGTCACCGGCAACCACTTCTGGGCCGACGGGATCGTCGCCTGCGCGCTGCTGCTGCTGGCGCTGGTGGTCGAGCACTTCGGGCGGCGGCTGGCGCGGCGCGTTGCGACCCGGCGTAAAGGCTTGCCCAATTCCGGACACGCCGTGCCGAGCCTCGTTGACGCGGCGTAATCGGTCCGAGAGCATGACGGCAGCTGCGCGGCTACCGACGGTACACGGTTCCTCCCTCCCACGGAGCGTCCATGCCCACTGCTGTGCATGTGCGCCGAGCCACCGCGCTCGGAGGCGCACTCCTGCTCGCCCTCACCGCCACCCTGGCCGCCGCCACCTCCGCGTCCGCGGCCGGCGCGCGCTACGTCTCACTCGGCGACTCCTACGTGGCCGGGCCGCTGATCCCGGTCCAGTCCGGCGGACTGTGCCTGCGCTCGTCCCAGAACTACCCGTCGCTCACCGCGGCGGCGCTGGGGCTGGGCCTGACCGACGCCAGCTGCTCGGGCGCGACCACGGCCGAGATGACCGCCGCCCAGACCGATGACGGCCTGACCGTCAACGCGCCGCAGCTGTCCGCGGTGACCTCCTCGACGTCGGTGGTCACGCTCGGCATCGGCGGCAACGACATCGGCTTCACCGGCATCATCGAGACCTGCGCCGAGGAGAGCCTGGCCAACCCCTTCGGCTCGCCGTGCACGGGCCACTACACCTCGGGCGGCACCGACCAACTCGCCGCCGACATCACCGCCACCGGGCCCAAGGTGGCCGCGGTGCTGGCCGAGATCCACCAACTCGCCCCGAATGCCAAGGTTTACGTGGTGGGTTATCCGGACATCCTGCCTGAGCACGGCTACGGCTGCTGGCCGCTCGTGCCGATCGCCTTCGGGGACGTCGGTTATCTGCGGCAGACCGAGAAGGAGCTCAACGCGATGCTCGCCGCCGAGGCCGCGGCGCACGGCGCCGTCTACGTGGACACCTACACGCCCACCGTCGGGCACGACGTGTGCCAGGCGGTGGGAACGAAGTGGATCGAAGGGCTGGTGCCGACTTCCCCGGCCGCGCCCTTCCATCCGAACGCACTCGGCGAGGCGGCCATGGCCCGGGCCCTGGAGAGCGCCATCGGCTGAGCCCGGGCCCGAATTCAGGGCTACGGCTCAGAGCCCGCACTCGCCCCAGACACGCCGGTGCCCCCGAGCCGACCGGATTCGGCCTTCGGGGGCACCGGTGTCCTACCGCACGATCAGGGCAGGACCTAGCCGGAGGTGACCGGCGAGCCGTTGATCGTGACGTCGACGAGGTCGAAGGTGTCGACGAACTCGAGCACGTTCGTCCCGGTCTGGTCGGTGACGGTGAACTGCTCGAGGGTCACCGTGCCGACGTGGTCCTCGGTGTAGCCGATGACGTCCCAGGACTGGGTGGCCTGGCCGACGGTCCAATACAGCAGGCTGATGTCGGTGACGTCCGGGTAGAACGTGCCGGTGTCGCCCTCGCCGTAGGTGTAGTCGATCAGCAGCGCGGGGCCGCCGATGACGGGGGCGTTCACCCGGTAGACGTTGCTGTCCTCGATGTAGCCGCCGCGCACCGAGTTGGTCTTGAGCCGGTGGCCGGCCTGCAGTTCGGTGCTGGACAGGACCAGGTCGCGGGCGTAGACGTGGGCGACGCCGCCGGTCATCTCGGAGCCGATGGTCACGCCGCCATGGCCGTTGGCGAACGCGGTGTTCTGGATCACCAGGTCGGTGCACGGGACGTTCACCCGGCGCCCGTCCGCGTTGCGGCCGGACTTGATCGCGATGCAGTCGTCGCCGGCCGAGATGGAGCAGTGGTCGATCAGCACGCGGGTGCACGACTCCGGGTCGCAGCCGTCGGTGTTGGGGCCGCTGGTCGGGCCGACCGTGACGCCCTCGACGATCACGTCCGTGGACAGCGTCGGGTGCAGGTGCCAGAAGGGCGAGTTGAGGAAGGTCACGCCCTGCAGCAGCACCCGCTCGCAGCCGTACGGCTCGATCATGGTGGGCGGCAGGTACGAGCCCTGACCCATGATGCGCTGGTCCACCGGCACGTCGTCGTCCGCGTAGGCCTGCAGCACGTTCCAGCCGGGCGTCTCCAGGGTCTTCCACGCCCACCAGTTGTCGGTGGACGCCTGGGCGTCGAGCGTGCCGTCCCCGGTGATCGCGATGTCGGTGGCCTGGAACGCGTAGACGTTGGGGGAGTAGTTGTAGCACTCGATGCCCTGCCACCGGGTGTAGACCAGCGGGTAGAGCGTGGGATCGGTGCTGAACAGCACGCTCACCCCGGCCGGGACGTGCAGCTCGATCCGGGAGTAGAGCCGGATCGGGCCGGTGGAGTAGGCCGCGCTGCCGGTGCCGCGGTGGGCCGGGAGCACGACCCGGCCGCCGCCGTGCCGGCTCGCCGCGCCGATCGCGGCGGCGATGGCGGCCGAGTCGTCGGTCACGCCGTCGCCGACCGCGCCGAAGTCGGTGACCGAGAAGTCGCGCCGGGGGATCCGGGGCCGGCGGATCCCGCGCACGATCCGGTCGGCGGCCCGGTCCTGCGGCAGGTCGCGCGGACCGGCCTGGTCGCCCACGCCGCGCCCGGCGAACCAGGCCAGCGGCGGGCGCTCGGCCGGGTCGAGGTCGAACTCGAAGTCGGAGCCGGACCGGCCGGCGGCACCGGTGTCGGCGTACGCCGGGGCGGCGGCGCCGAGGGCGGTGGCCGCGGCGCCGGCGGCCGCGGTGGCTTTCAGGAACTTGCGACGATCGAGGGGGGCAGACATCTTCGTCCGTTCCTTCCAAGGATGTCGGGGGAGGCGGGTCAGTCGCGCGAGCGCGCGACCAGCTGTGTGGGGTTGACGAATCTCAGCGCGATCACCAGCAGCACCAGCATGGAGCCGGTGTAGATCACCGCCATCGCGTCGATGCTCTGCGCGCTGCGGATGCCCGCGGAGAAGACCGCGGAGAACAGGCTCACCACCAGCGTCTGGCTGGTCGGGCCCGAGGTGAGGAAGGTGAGCTCGAACATGCCGAACGTGCGAACCAGCACCAGGATCCCGGCCGCGAGCATGCCCGGCAGCAGCAGCGGCGCGACGATCCGGCCGAGCACGCTGCGGGTGGGCGCGCCGCACATCCGGGCCGCCTGCTCGAGCCGCGGGTCGATCTGCTCGATGAACGGGGTCATCGTGTAGACCACGAACGGGATCGAGGGCACCAGGTTGGCCAGCACGACTCCGGTGAGCGAGCCGGCCAGGTGGAACTTGTAGAGCACGGTGGCCAGCGGGATGCCGTAGGCGATCGGCGGCACCAGGATCGGCAGCACGAACAGCAGCATCACCGCCCGCTTGCCCGGGAACGAGCGTCGGGCCAGCGCGTACGCGGCCGGCACGCCGAGCAGCAGGGACAGGCCCACCACCAGGAAGGTGATCTCGAAGGTGACCGTCATGACCTGGCCGAGGTCGAACTCGTTCCAGGCCGAGGAGTAGTTCGAGCTCGTATACCCGTTCGGGCTCCAGCCGTTGAACCAGGTGGTGCCGAACGAGTCGAGCACCACCGAGCCGATCACGCCGAGCACGTTGACCAGGAAGAAGACCACCAGCGCCCACACCAGCCAGGTGCCGGGCCGCAGGGTCAGGGCCTTGGTGCGCAACATCAGCCCTTGCCTCCCGTCGAGCCGCTGTAGAACAGGGCCCTGATTCCCATGGCGAGCGCGATCACGGCCAGCATCAGGCCGGTCATGATCATCGCGTCCGCGCAGCCCTGCGGATAGTCGAAGTTCTGCAGCGCCTGTTCGTACGCCTCGATCGAGATCACGTGCGTCTTGCCGTCCGGATCGCCGACCATCATGGCCGAGGGGAAGACGGAGAAGCCGAGCACGAAGGTCAGGCAGAAGGTGGTGAGCAGGCCGGGCAGCAGCAGCGGGAAGGTGACGAAGCGGAACCGCTGCCACCAGCCCGCCCCGAGGGTCGCGGCCGCCTTCTCCAGCGCCGGGTGGATGCCGGAGAGGTAGGAGTGGGTGAGCAGGAAGGCGAACGGGAACCCGCTGATGATCAGCGAGAACAGCACGCCCCAGTAGTCGTTGATGAGCTTCATCGGCGCGCCCGCGCTGACCAGGCCCAGCTTCTGCAGGGTCAGGTTGAACCAGCCGACCGGGCCGAAGAACTCCAGGATGCCCTCGGCCGTGAGCACGGTGCCGAGCGTGATCGGGACGACCAGCAGGGTCAGCAGCAGCCGCTTGCCGCGGAAGTCCCCGCGCATCCGGTAGGAGATCGGCACCGAGAGGCCCACGTTGATCAGGGAGCTGGGGATCGCCAGGCCGAAGGTGGTGGCGATGGTGCCGGAGGAGAACGAGTCGCCGAAGAAGGACCGGTAGGCGCCGAACACCCCGCCCTTGCTCGGCTGGAAGGAGAGCCCGAGCCCGTAGACGAACGGGTAGCAGAACAGCGCCGCGATCGCCACGATCCCGGGCAGCATCAGCAGCAGCGTCCGGTCGACGCCGTGCTCGGCCAGCCGGTGACGCAGCGCGGGCCGCGGCGGTGCGGCGGCGAGCGCGCTCATGTGCCGTCACCGCCGCCCGCGAACACCAGCGCCCGCCGCGGATCCACGGTCAGTGCCAGCCGGTCGCCGGTCGCCACCCGCTCGTCCGTGCGCAGGTGCACCCGTTGGCCGGTCCGGGTCAGCGCGTCGACCTGGAACTCCCGGCCGTGGTACTCCACGATCTCGGCCACCGCCTCGAACACCACGTCCGCGCCGTCGGCGGCGATCCGCAGGTCCTCCGGGCGGATCGCCACCCGCACCGGCGCTCCGACCGTGCACACCGGGCCGTCGTCGCGCTCGTCGGCGAGGGTGCCGACCAGCTTCACCCCGTCCCCGGCCACGGTGGCCCGGGTGCCGTCGAGCACCTCGGCGGTCAGTTCCAGGATGTTGCGATAGCCCATGAACGCCGCGACGTAGGCGCTGCGCGGCGACTCGTAGAGCTCGGCGGGGGTGCCGATCTGTGCGACCCGCCCGGCCCGCAGCACGACCAGGCGGTCGGCCAGGGACAGCGCCTCCTCCTGGTCGTGCGTGACGTAGAGGGTGGTCAGGCCGAACTCCTGGTGGATGCGCCGGATCTCGGCGCGCATGTCAAGGCGCAGCGCCGCGTCCAGGTTCGAGAGCGGCTCGTCCATCAGCACCAGCGGCGGTTCGAGCACGATCGCGCGGGCGATCGCGACGCGCTGCTGCTGGCCGCCGGAGAGCTGGCCGGGCAGCTTGTGCGCGTGCTCGGCCAGCCGGACCAGGTCGAGCACCGCGTTGACCCGGCGCTCGATCTCGGGCCTGGCCACCTTGCGCATGCGCAGTCCGAACGCGACGTTGCGGCGCACGCTCAGGTGCGGGAAGAGCGCGTAGTTCTGGAACACCATGCCGAAGCCGCGCTTCTCCGGCGGCAGGGTGTCGATCCTGCGGCCGTCGAGGTCGATCGAGCCGCCGGTCAGCGGGAGCAGGCCGGCGATCGAGTTGAGCGCGGTGGTCTTCCCGCAGCCGGACGGGCCGAGCAGCGCGATGAACTCACCGCCGTGCACCGTCAGCTCAAGCTCCGTCAGGGCCCGGTGGTCCCCGTAGGCGCGGGAGATGCCGTTGAGCTTCAGTTCGCTGATCATCTGTGGACTCACTTCGTGCTGCCGATGTTCTTGTCCCAGAGGTCGAACGCGGTGACCTGCGCGGTGGCCGGCAGGGAGTTCTTCATCGGGTACTCGGTCATCCAGGTGTCGAACTCGGGCACGCCGAACTCGGAGATGACCTGCTGCGAGGAGGCCGGCGCCTGGCTGATGCTCACGCCCTTGATCGCCGGGCCCGGGTAGAAGTAGCCGGCGTCGTAGGTCACGGCCTGGGCGCCGGGGGTGAGGATGTAGGCCAGCAGGTTCAGGTTCGCGATCAGCACGTCGTTGGACACGCCCTTGGGGATGACGCCGAACTGCGCGTCGGTGACCCAGGTGAAGGTCTGGAACTTGGCCACCTCGATGGCCTTGGGCACCGTGCCGATGGCGCGGCCGTTGATGTACCAGCCGGTGGTGGAGGCGATGATGTCCACCGTGCCGGCCGCGATGTTCTTCATCGTCGCGGTGGTGCCCGAGGGGTAGGTGTCGACGTACTTGTTCAGCTCGGTCAGGTAGGCCCAGGTCTTGGACCAGCCGTTGGTCGGGTCGGTCGGGTCCGAGTCGCCGAGCAGGTAGGGCAGGCCCATCAGCCAGGTGCGGCCCGGGCCGGAGTTGCGCGGCTGGGCGTACTGGTACTTGCCGGGGTTGGCCTTGGCCCAGGCCAGCAGGTCGTCGGTGGTGGCCGGCACGGTCTTGACCACGGCCGGGTTGTACTCGATCAGCGGGCCCGAGGGGTACCAGACGATCTCGATGCCCTGGTCCTGCGCGAGGCTGGCCATGCTCGCGGCGGCGGTCTGGTAGTTGGCCATCAGGTTCGGGAAGAACTGGCCGTAGTACGTCTTGAGGTCGATGTAGAGCCCGTCGGTGATGCCCGAGGCCAGGCCGTCCGTGCCGGTGAGCACCAGCGAGGTCTGCACGTTGCCGCCGGCCTGCTCGGCCTTGAGCTTCGCGGGCAGCTGCGGCGCGGTGCCGGTGGAGTAGGTGATGTTCGAGACGATCTGCGGGTGCGCCGCCTTGAACGCCTCGATCGCCGGCTTGGTCAGGGCCAGGTTGCCCGCCACGTCCAGGATGTTCAGGGTGACCGGGGCGGACGGGGTGGAGGCCAGGGTGGGCGCCGGGCTGTTGGCCGTGCTCGTGCCGGAACTCGGCGCGGAGCAGGAGGACAGCAGCGGCGCCGCCGCGACCGCGCCCGCGGCCAGGCCCACGGAGCCGAGCAGTGTGCGGCGGTTGATCTCGGGGATGCGCTGAGGGGACATGGTCTTTCCGCCTTCTACGTCGTCGTATCGGGAAAGGGGAGAGCTTCGGGTCGCGCCGGGCCGAGCGCACGGGCCGGGCGCGTGGGGGTGCCGAGGTGCACGGGTGCCGAGAGGAGAACGGGGGTGCGCGACGCGCGGTGCGTCAGTGCGGGTCGGGCAGGGGGTTGTGCCCCGCCCTGGCCAGGAAGTCGAAGTCACAGCCCTGATCGGCCTGGGTGACCCGGGACTGGTAGAGCGCGCCGTAGCCGCGCTCGAACGGGGGCCGCGGCGGCTGCCAGGCCGCGCGGCGCCGCTCGAGCTCCTCGTGCGCGACCTCGAGGGTCAGCGCGCGGGCGGCGACGTCGAGCGTGATCAGGTCGCCGGTGCGCACCAGCGCGAGCGGGCCGCCGACGTGCGACTCGGGGGCGAGGTGCAGCACGCAGGTGCCGTAGCTCGTCCCGCTCATCCGCGCGTCGGAGATGCGCACCAGGTCCGTGACACCCGCCTCGAGCAGGTACTTCGGGATCGGCAGCATCCCGTACTCCGGCATGCCCGGGCCGCCGATCGGGCCCGCGCCGCGCAGCACCAGCACCGTCTCGGCCGTCACCGCGTGCACCGGATCGTCGATCCCGGCGCGCAGTTCGGCGTAGGAGTCGAAGACCACGGCGGGCCCGGTGTGCTTGAGCAGGCTCGGCTTCTGCGAGGCGATGTACTTGATCACCGCGCCGTCCGGGCACAGGTTCCCGCGCAGCACGGCGATGCCGCCGTCCGCGCTGAAGGGCTCGGTGACCGGGCGGATCACCTCGGGCCGGTGCACCGTGGCGCCGGACCAGTGCTCGCCGACCGTGCCGCCGGCCGCGCTGGGCCGGTCCGGGTGCAGCGCGCCCGGGATCCGGGCGAGCTCGGCCAGGAAGGCCTGCAGGCCGCCGGCGTAGTAGAAGTCCTCCATCAGGAACCTGCCGGAGGGGCGCAGGTCCGCGAGCACCGGGACCTCGCGGGAGATCGCGTCGAAGTCGTCCAGGGTGAAGCCCACCC
>NZ_JAGSOG010000247.1 GCF_018139695.1 Actinospica durhamensis
GGGTGTGGATCGCGGCGGTGTCCGGGGCGGGTCTGCCGGTGCTGCTTCCGCTGCTGTTCGTCAACGTGGCCTGTCTGGGCCTGGTCCTGCCGAACGCCGGGGCGTTGGGCCTGGCCGGGCACGGCGACGCGGCCGGTGCGGCGGCCTCGCTGCTGGGGCCCACGCCCTACATCCTGGGCGCGCTGGCCTCTCCGCTCGTAGGCTTGGGCGGACGGCACGACGCGGCGCCGATGGGCGCGGTGATCGCGCTGTTCGACGCAGCCGCACTCGGAGCGTTCGGGTGGCTCACCAGGAAGACGGAGGACTGAAGACCTATGGCGAAGATCGTGCTGTTCGGAGCCAGCGGGATGATCGGGAGCAGGGCGCTGGCCGAGGCGCTGGCCCGCGGGCACGAGGTGGTCGCGGTGGTGCGCGATCCGGCGCGGGTGACCACCACCGACCCGAACCTGACCGTGGCGACCGGGGACGTGACCGACCCGGCGACGGTCACCCGGCTGGCCGAGGGTGCGGACGTGGTGGTCAGCGCGGTCTCGCAGCGCGGTCCCGGCCTGGACCAGACGGCCGCGTACGACGCGGTCGGGCGCGGCCTGGTAGAGGGCCTGCGCGCGCTCGGCACCGACGCCCCGCGGCTGGTCGTGGTGGGCGGCGCGGGCAGTCTCGAGGTGGCGCCCGGGGCGCGGCTGGTGGACCAGCCCGGCTTCCCGGACGCGTACAAGAGCGAGTCCCTGGCGCACGCCGAGGTGCTCGAGAAGCTGCGCGGGGTCACCGACGTGCGCTGGTCCTACCTCAGCCCGGCCGCGGAGATCGCGCCGGGCGAGCGCACCGGGACCTTCCGGCTCGGCGGCGACGGCCTGGTCAGCGACGCGGACGGCAAGAGCTTCATCTCGGCCGAGGACTACTCCGTCGCGCTGATCGACGAGGCCGAGTCCGGCAAGCACGTGGGCGAGCGCTTCACTCTCGCCTACTGAGACGGCGCCGCCGAGACACCGCTACCGGGTCTCCGCTACCGGGTCTCCGCATGCACAAGGGCGCCGACGGCTTGGCCGTCGGCGCCCTTGTGCGTTCAGGTCCTACTTCTTGCTGCGGTTGCCGCGCTTCTCCCGCACCCGCACCGAGAGCTCGATCGGGGTGCCGACGAAGCCGAACTCCTCGCGCAGCCGACGCTCGATGAACCGGCGGTAGCCCGCCTCCAGGAAGCCGGAGGCGAACAGCACGAAGCGCGGCGGCTTGGCCGAGGGCTGGGTGCCGAACAGGATGCGCGGCTGCTTGCCGCCGCGGACCGGGTGCGGGTGCTCGGCGACCAGGGTGCCGAGGAAGGCGTTGAGCCTGCCGGTGGCGATGCGCGTCTCCCAGCCGTCGAGCGCGGCCTCGATCGCCGGGACCAGCTTGTCCACGTGCCGGCCGGTGCTGGCCGAGATGTTCACCCGCGGCGCCCACTGGACCTGGACCAGCTCCTGGTCGATCTCGCGCTCGAGGTAGTAGCGGCGCTCCTCGTCCAGGGTGTCCCACTTGTTGTAGGCGATCACCAGGGCGCGCCCGGCCTCGGCCACCTTGGAGATGATCCGCAGGTCCTGCTCGGCCATCGACTCGCTCACGTCGATCAGTACGACCGCGACCTCGGCCTTCTCGATCGCGGCGGCGGTGCGCAGGGAGGCGTAGTAGTCCGCGCCGTAGGTCTGGTTCACCCGGCGGCGGATGCCCGCGGTGTCCACGAACCGCCAGGTGCGCCCGCCGAGCTGGATCAGCTCGTCCACCGGGTCCCGGGTGGTGCCGGCGACCGAGTCCACCACCACGCGGTCCTCCCCGGCGAGGCGGTTGAGCAGCGAGGACTTGCCCACGTTGGGCTTGCCGACCAGGGCCACCCGGCGCGGGCCGCCGAGCGGGGCGCCGAGCAGCTCGGCCGGGGGGCGCTCGGGCAGCGCCGCGAAGATCGCGTCGAGCAGGTCGCCGGAGCCGCGGCCGTGCATGGCGGAGACCGGGTGCGGTTCGCCGAGGCCGAGCGACCACAGCGTGGAGGCCTCGGCCTCGAGCTGCGGGTTGTCCGCCTTGTTGGCCACCAGCACGACCGGCTTCTTGCCGCGCCGCAGCACCCGGACGAAGGCCTCGTCGGTGTCGGTCAGCCCGACCGTGGTGTCCACCACGAGCACGACCGCGTCGGCGAGCTCCACCGCGATCTCGGCCTGCTCGGCCACGCGCTTGTCCAGGCCGTCGACGTCGACCTCCCAGCCGCCGGTGTCGACCACGATGAACCGGCGTCCGGACCAGTTGGCCTCGTAGTACACCCGGTCGCGGGTGACGCCGGGCACGTCCTGCACGACCGCCTCGCGGCGGCCCAGGATCCGGTTGACCAGGGTGGACTTGCCCACGTTGGGCCGCCCCACGATGGCCAGCACCGGCAACGGGCCGCCCGCCTCGTCCAGCTCGGCCTCGAGCGCGCCGCTCAGGTCCAGCGGTTCGGCATTGCCGTACTCGTCGACGAACTCGCTCGCGTCGAAGGGCGCGTCGAGCTCGAACTCTTCGTCGTACATGCGCTGGATCCTCACCGGCCGGGATGCTTACCCGTCTATTGTGCCTGGTCCCGGACACGTCTCGAAGCCACTTCGGCTCCGCCGGGGGTCCAGGCCGAGGTCAGCGCGCCCTCACTGCCCTTTGGCCAGCCGGACGATCTCCTCCACGACCTCGTCCAGGCTCAGGTGGGTGCCGTCCACCACGACCGCGCCGGGGGCGGCGTCGAGCGGGCGGGTGGTCTTGGCGTCCTCGGCGTCGCGGCGGGCGAGCTCGGCCAGGGTGGCCGCGGCCTCGGTGCCGCGTCCGGCGCCGGCGTGCTCGGCCTCGCGCCGGGCCGCGCGCACGGCCTGATCCGCCGTCAGGTACACCTTCACGGGCGCGATCGGCCAGACCACCTCGGCGATGTCCCGGCCCTCCACCACGATCCCGACGCCCTCGGCCACCGCCGTGCGCACGCACTCGCGCTGCGCCTCGATCAGCCGGGTGCGCACCGCGCGCACCCCGGCCACCTTGGAGACCGCGGCGTCCACGGCGCCGGTGCGGATCTCGTCCACCAGCACCCGGCCGTCCACGGTGATGCCGTACCCATCCGGATCGGTGGCCGAGGCCAGCCGCGGCAGCAGGCTCGCGGCGGCCACCGCCTCGCCGTCGGCCAGGTCCACGCCGTGCTCGAGCATCCACCAGGTCATGGCCCGGTACTGGGCGCCGGTGTCCAGGTAGCGCAGCCCGAGCCGGCGGGCCACGCCGCGGGAGGTGCTGGACTTCCCCGAGCCCGACGGTCCGTCGATCGCGATCACGATCCCGCCGCCGCGCCCGTCCTCGGCAACCGCCACGCCCCACTCCTCGCTTAGAACTCCGGTACCCCTCAGGCCTGCACGGTCCAGCCGCGCTCGGCCAACCGCCCGGACAGGGCCGAGGCGGCGTCCGGATCAACGTACAGGGTGACGTGTCCGACCGGCTGACCGGGTGAATGCTCGATGGTGAGGTCCTCGATGTTGACCCCGGCCGCGCCGGCCGCCGCGAACAGCCGGGCCAGCTCCCCCGGGGCGTCGCTGATGACCACGGGGACCGGGACGTAGGCGGCCCGGGGCGCGCCGTGCTTGCCCGGGATCCTGGCCACCCCGGCGTTGCCCCGGTGCAGCCGCTCGACCAGGGCGAGCGAGGCCTCGGGGGCGAGCGCGGCGCCCTTCTCGGCGAGCGCGCGCAGCGAGGCGATCACCGCGCCGAGGTCGCCCGCGTACTCCTCGAGCACGTCGGCGACGGCGCCGGCGTTGGCGCTGAGGATCTCCTGCCACAGGGCCGGGTCGCCCGCGGCGATCCGGGTGACGTCGCGCACGCCCTGGCCGGCGATGCGCGCGGCGTCCTCGGCGGCGTGCTCGAGCCGGGCCGCCATCAGCACCGAGACCAGGTGCGGGGCGTGCGAGATGAGCGCGACGGCGCGGTCGTGCTCGGCCGGGTCCATCACCACCGGGACCGAACCGCACAGCGAGACCAGCTCGAGCGCGCGGTTGAGCGCGTCCCGGCCGGTCTCCGCGGTCGGGGTGAGCACCCAGGGGCGGCCCTCGAACAGGTCCGCCCGGGCGGCCAGCGGCCCGGACTTCTCCCGGCCGGCCAGCGGGTGCCCGCCGATGTACGCGGAGGTGTCAAGGCCGCGGGCCGCGGCGTCGGCCACCGGGGCGGCCTTGACCGAGCACACGTCGGTGTAGCAGCGGGCCAGGCCGCGCCGCTGGGCCGAGGCCAGCGCCGCGGCCACGTGCGCGGGCGGCACCGCGAGCACGGCCAGGTCGGCCGGCGCCCCGGGGCCTTCGGCCGCCAGCAGCGTGCCCGCGCCGAGCGAGGCGGCGGTGCGCGCGGCGTCCACGTCCCGGTCCTCGAGCAGCACCAGCACGCCGCGACGGCTCAGGGCCAGCGCGACGGACGTGCCGATCAGGCCGGTGCCGATCACTACCGCCGTTTTCATCAGTTCCCTCGTGTCGTTCGGAATCCGGCTCGGGGGCGCGGGCTCACTGCGCGATGTCGCGGCGCAGCGCGGCCGCGCCGCCCAGATAGACGTGCCTGACCTCCTGCTTGGAGCGCATCGTCTCGACGTGCGCGAGGATGCGCACCACCCGGGGCAGCGCGTCCGCCTTGCCGATCTCGGCGGCGCACAGCAGCGGGGTGTCGGCCAGACCCAGTTCGCGGGCCGCCAGCGCGGGGAACTCGCTGGTCAGGTCGGGGGTGGCGGTGAAGACCATGGAGATGACGTCGTCCGGGGTGAGGCTGTTGGCCTCGAACAGGGCCACGACCAGCTCGGTGGTTCCGGCCAGCACCAGCTCGCGCTCGTCCGCCGCCACCTGGACCGCGCCGCGCACCGCCCTGACCGCCATGGGTTCCACCCGCCTCGTCGTGCCGTGAGCCTCGCCCGCGCGCCGCGCGGCGGGACGCCGGAGCCAGCGTATCCGGGCCGGGTCCCGGCCCGCCAACGCGCGTACCTTGAGGCGGGGGTCACCCGGACGAGTACACCCGCTGACGAACCCGGTCCGGATCGCTGATAAGCTGGTAGCCCGTGGATGCGTAAGGCCGTGCCCCACCCGGCCACCCCTCGAAACCCCCACGGGAGCCCCGCGTTGGCAGTGTCCAGCAAGACCAAGCACCTCTTCGTCACCGGCGGCGTCGCCTCCTCGCTCGGGAAGGGTCTGACCGCCTCGAGTCTGGGCGCTCTGCTCAAAGCCCGCGGGCTGCGGGTGACCATGCAGAAGCTGGACCCCTACCTCAACGTCGATCCCGGCACCATGAACCCGTTCCAGCACGGCGAGGTCTTCGTGACCGACGACGGTGCCGAGACCGACCTGGACATCGGCCACTACGAGCGCTTCCTGGACACCGACCTGCACGGTTCGGCGAACGTCACCACCGGCCAGGTCTACTCCTCGGTGATCGCCAAGGAGCGCCGGGGCGAGTACCTCGGCGACACGGTCCAGGTCATCCCGCACATCACGAACGAGATCAAGTCCCGGATCCTGGCCATGGACGCGGCCGACGTGGACATCGTGATCACCGAGGTCGGCGGGACCGTCGGGGACATCGAGTCGCTGCCGTTCCTCGAGGCGGCCCGGCAGGTGCGCCATGAGATCGGCCGCGGCAACTGCTTCTTCCTGCACATCTCGCTGGTGCCCTACATCGGCCCGTCCGGCGAGCTCAAGACCAAGCCCACGCAGCACTCGGTGGCGGCGCTGCGCTCCATCGGCATCCAGCCGGACGCGATCGTGTGCCGCGCGGACCGGGAGATCCCGGAGTCGATCAAGCGCAAGATCTCGCTGATGTGCGACGTGGACGAGGACGCCGTGGCCACCGCCGCGGACGCGCCCTCCATCTACGACATCCCGAAGGTGCTGCACGCCGAGGGCCTCGACGCGTACGTGGTGCGCCGGCTGGACCTGCCGTTCCGGGACGTGGACTGGACGGTGTGGGACGAGCTGCTGCGCCGGGTGCACGAGCCCGAGCACGAGGTCTCGGTGGCGCTGGTGGGCAAGTACATCGACCTGCCGGACGCCTACCTGTCGGTGACCGAGGCGCTGCGGGCCGGCGGCTTCGCCAACAACACCCGGGTCAACATCAAGTGGGTGCCCTCGGACGAGTGCACCACCGACGAGGGCGCCGCCAAGGCCCTGTCGGACGTGGACGCGGTGTGCATCCCGGGCGGCTTCGGCGTGCGCGGGATCGAGGGCAAGATCAACGCGGTCAAGTACGCCCGCGAGCACAAGGTGCCGATCCTGGGCCTGTGCCTGGGCCTGCAGTGCATGGTGATCGAGTCCGCCCGGCACCTGGCCGGGATCGAGGGCGCCGGCTCGTCGGAGTTCGACGAGAACACCGCGCACCCGGTGATCTCGACCATGGCCGACCAGGTGGACATCCTCGCCGGCGGCGACCTCGGCGGCACCATGCGCCTTGGCCTGTACCCGGCGGCGCTGCAGGAGGGTTCGCTGGTGCGCCAGGTCTACGGCGGCGCGGCCAAGATCGAGGAGCGCCACCGGCACCGCTACGAGGTGAACAACGCCTACCGCGACCGGATCGCCGAGGGCGGCCTGGTGTTCTCCGGCACCTCGCCGGACGGGCGCCTGGTGGAGTTCATCGAGCTGCCGCGCGAGACGCACCCGTACTTCGTGGCCACCCAGGCGCACCCGGAGCTGCGCTCGCGCCCGACCCGCCCGCACCCGCTGTTCGTCGGCCTGGTCGCCGCCGCGGTGGCCAAGAGCACCGGACGCCCGGCCACCGCGTAGGACGGGCACAATTCCCCCATGGTGAAGTACAGCTTCGAGGACTACCCCGAACACTGGCCGGTGTTGGAAAGCAGAGTGCTGGCCGAGGGCGGTATCACGGCCTTCCGCGAGGACCTGGTGCGGATGGTCGACGGCACGAAGGCGCGACGGCAGTACACGACCCACCACGGCGCCGTGGCCGTCATCGCACTCGACGATCAGGACCGCATGCTGACGCTGCGTCAGTACCGGCACCCGGTGCGCCTGCTGATGTGGGAGCTGCCCGCGGGCCTGCTCGACCAGCCGGGCGAGCACCCGCTGGAGGCGGCCAAGCGGGAGCTGTTCGAGGAGGCGTACCTGGTCGCGGACGACTGGCGGGTGCTGGCCGACTACCGCAACTCCGCGGGCACCTCGGACGAGGCCAGCCGGGTCTTCGTGGCCCGGGGCGTGCGCGAGGCCACCGGCGAGCGCTTCGTGCGCGAGGCCGAGGAGGCCGGGATCGTGGCCCAGTGGGTGCCGCTGGCCGAGATGTTCGAGCACGTACTCGCCGGGGAGATCACCACCTCCTCGATCGTGGTCGGGGTGAGCGCGCTGACCGCGGCGCTGGCCCGTCCGGGCGGGATCGACGCGCTGCGACCCGCCGACGCGCCATGGTCCGCCCGCCCCTTCTGAATTTGACCGATTCCGCGTCCCTGGCCTTGCTTCCCAAGGCCAGGGACGTTCTTTTCCTCGGAAGCAAGACTCAACCGGCCGACACTCCGTCGGGGCTTGCTGGAAACGCGCTGCACGATGTAAGGCGTTTCGCGGTGGGGAGCGCATTAGGCTGCGTGGCAGATCCCTACCAGCTTCCCCCCTCTTGGACGGTTCGTCGTGAAGGTCGGAATTCCCCGAGAAGTCAAGAACCACGAATACCGCGTGGCGATCACCCCCGCCGGGGTACACGAGCTCGTCGGGCACGGGCACGAGGTATACGTCGAGACCGACGCCGGTGTGGGCTCCTCGATCCCGAACGAGGAGTACGCCGCCGCCGGGGCGACCATACTGTCGAGCGCGGACGAGGTCTGGGCCACCGGCGAGCTGATCTTGAAGGTCAAGGAGCCGATCGCCTCCGAGTACCACCGGATGCGTCCCGACCAGACCCTGTTCACCTACCTGCACCTGGCCGCCTCGCGCGAGTGCACGGACGCGCTGCTCGCGGCCGGCACCACCGCCATCGCCTACGAGACGGTGCAGCTGCCCAACGGCGCTCTGCCGCTGCTCGCCCCCATGTCCGAGGTGGCCGGCCGGCTCGCCCCGCAGGTGGGCGCCTACAACCTGATGCGCTTCTCCGGCGGGCGCGGCGTGCTGCCGGGCGGCGTGCCGGGCGTGACCCCGGCCCAGTGCGTGGTCGTCGGCGCGGGCGTGTCCGGCTGGCACGCGGCCACGATCGCGATCGGCATGGGCTTCGACGTGACCCTGCTGGACCGCGACATCACCAAGCTGCGCGAGGCCGACAAGGTCTTCGGAAACCGGGTCAAGACGCAGGCCTCGAACGCCTACAACCTCGAGCGCGCCTGCCTGACCGCCGACCTGGTGGTCGGCGCGGTGCTGATCCCGGGCGCGAAGGCGCCGAAGCTGGTCACGAACGAGCTGGTGTCCCGGATGAAGCCGGGCTCGGTGCTGGTGGACATCGCCATCGACCAGGGCGGCTGCTTCGAGGACTCGCACCCGACCACGCACGCCGAGCCCACCTTCAAGGTGCACGAGTCGGTGTTCTACTGTGTGGCCAACATGCCGGGTGCGGTGGCCAACACCTCCACCTTCGCGCTCACCAACGTCACCCTGCCGTACGCGGTGGAGCTGGCCAACAAGGGCTGGCGCGAAGCCTGCCGCGCGGACCACGCGCTCGCCCTGGGTCTCAACACCCACCAGGGAGAGCTCACCTCCGCCCCGGTCGCCGAGGCTCACGGGCTCGGCTACCTCAAGCTGGACGAGGTGCTCTCCTAGGCCCTCAGGGCGCGAGAGCACGAACTCCCAGCGGGGCATGCGAAAGCGCCCCGGTTCCGTGTGCGGCGGAACCGGGGCGCTGCGTTTTTCAGCTCCACTGCTGCGGGGGCTGCTGCTGTTGCTGCTGGCCGTACGGAGGCTGGGGCTGCTGCGGCTGCTGGGGGTACTGCGGCTGCTGCGGCGGCTGACCGTAAGGCTGCTGGGGCTGCTGCGGATACTGCGGCGGCTGCTGGCCGTACGGCTGCTGCGGCTGCGGCGGGTACTGCGGCTGCTGCTGCGACTGGTCGTAAGGCTGCTGCGGATACTGCGGCTGCTGGCCGTACTGGGGCTGCTGCGGCGGCTGGCCGTAAGGCTGCTGCGGCTGCTGCGGGTACTGCTGCTGACCGTACGGCTGCTGAGGTTGCTGCTGCGGCGGCTGGCCGTACTGCGGCTGCTGCTGGCCGTAAGGCTGCTGACCGAACTGGGGCTGCTGCGGCTGGCCCGGGTAGCCACCGAAGGCCGGCGCACCGAGCGCTCCGCCGGGGGCCGCGGCACTCTGCCCCATGCCCCAGAACGACACGCCCGCGAACGCGAGCGCGGCGAGCAGGCCGAGGTAGAGCCCGAAGTCGGCGCCGGAGGAGACGTTCAGCGTGATGCCGTCCTCGTCCGACGGCGGCTTGAAGAAGGTCAGCCAGCGCACCACCACCAGGATCACGCTCAGCGCCCCGACGCCGATGCCGATCTGGTAGTAGAGCTTGCCGGCAACCAGTTGCGGCGCGAACAGCGCGCGCAGCGCCAGGATGCCGAAGATCAGCAGGAGCAGCATCGCGATCCAGACCAGCGGCCCGGTGATCGTCTGGCCGTCCAGCGTGCCCTGGGAGGGGCTGTTCCACCCGTTCACGGTGAGCGTCGCGCTCTGCGACGTGCCGCCCACGCTGCCCGACTCCGTGGCCTTATACCAGGGCAGGAAGGTCGAGATGAGCGCGACGAGCCCCGCAGCCGCGAGCACGATGTCCGGCGTGGCGAACTTACGTTGATTCACATGGATCCCCTCCGTGAACGAAAAGTCGGGTTGCAGCATACGGGAATCAGGACATCAGAGAACGGATGAGTCCGTCTGCGGACCTCCCGCACCGACCGACGCCCCGTCAGATGATGACCCCACCGAGGAGACTTGTCGACAAATCTGCAACAGTCTGCGGCCGTTAGCCCGCACGGGCGATGCTTCTTTGCTCTCATTGCACCATATTGTCTAGAGTCTGCCCCGTCCGGCCCGGAGGGACGCGGTGAAGTGAGCGAGTCGATAGGTCGACAATTGCACCCGGAGCGGTGGACACTAGGGCGTGCGAGTACGACAGCTCGCACCCGGCGGGCGTCGTCCACCGGCCACCGGCGCGCATGCGCGGCCGCGGTGACGACAAGACGCCAATCTACGAACTGGGGGGCCTGGGAGGATGACCGGCAGGTGACTGATTCGACCATGACGACGGCTTCGGGCGGTCAAGCCGGCCGTTGGGCCGGCGACGTCGAGATCGACGATCCATACGGCATCGACGACGAGCTGCGCTATGAGGACGGGTTCGACCCGGACGCGGAGATAGAGCCCGATCCCGAGTACGCGGCCACCCTGGCCCCGGACCCGGCCACGCAGCGGCGTGAGCGGGTCGGTCCGACCGGGCGGCCCATGCCGCGCTTCCCGGCCCCGCGCCCCGCCATGGAGCACGGCCCGGCCAAGATCATCGCGATGTGCAACCAGAAGGGCGGGGTGGGCAAGACCACCTCGACCATCAACCTGGGCGCGGCGCTGGCCGAGTACGGACGCAAGGTGCTGCTGGTCGACTTCGACCCGCAGGGCGCGCTGTCCGTGGGCCTGGGCGTGAACCCGATGGAGCTGGACCGGACCGTCTACAACCTGCTGATGGAGCGGGGCGTGACGATCGAGGACATCCTGCTCAAGACCATCACGCCGGGGATGGACCTGCTGCCGAGCAACATCGACCTGTCCGCGGCCGAGGTGCAGCTGGTCACCGAGGTGGCCCGGGAGTCGGCGCTGGCCCGCTCGCTCAAGCCCGCGCTGGGCGAGTACGACTACGTCATCATCGACTGCCAGCCCTCGCTCGGCCTGCTCACCGTCAATGCCCTGACGGCGGCGCACAGCGTGATCGTGCCGCTCGAGTGCGAGTTCTTCGCACTGCGCGGCGTGGCCCTGCTGACCGAGACGATCGAGAAGGTGCGCGAGCGGCTCAACCCCGAGCTCGAGCTCGACGGCATCCTGGCCACCATGTACGACGCGCGCACCGTGCACAGCCGGGAGGTGCTCGCCCGGGTCGTGCAGGCCTTCGGCGAGCAGGTCTTCCACACCGTGATCGGCCGCACCGTCCGCTTCCCGGAGACCACGGTCGCCGGCGAGCCGATCACCTCCTACGCCTCGAGCTCGGTCGGCGCCGCCGCCTACCGCCAGCTGGCGAGGGAGGTGCTCGCGCGGTGCCCCGTCGCGTGAGGATGCCCGGGGCCGACGAGCTGTTCGGGCGCGGCCCCGTGACGCTGGGCAACACCGCGGCGCGACTGCGGGCCGTGCCCGACCCGGTGGAGGACGAGGACGAGGCGGAGGAGGCGCTGCACCAGGCGCCGCCGCCCGCGCACTCGGCCGCACCACGGCTGCCGGCCTCCTCGGCCGGCAGCCGGTCCTCGGGCCGGGCCTCCGGGCGCGAGCGGCACGACGAGAAGATCACGGTGTACGTCTCGCCGGAGGAGCTCGTCGGCCTGGAACAGGCCAGGATCATGCTGCGCACCGGGCACGGGCTCGTCGTGGACCGGGGCCGGATCGTGCGCGAGGCGGTGAACCTGGTCCTGGCCGACCTCACCGAGCACGGCGAGGACTCCAGCCTGGTCCGGGTGCTGCGGACGGAGTGCTACCGGCAGCGGTAGGCGCGCGCAGCCGCCTCGGCACGGTGGCACGAGCGTGCACCTGCCGCGTAATAGAGTTGATGACGTGGAGCAGAGTGTGGCCGAGGCCGCGGCGGACGCCGCCGAGCACGGGCCGGCGTCCGCGGCGCAGGCCGAGCCGGAGGACCCGAGCGTCTTCCGGGTGCACCTGGCCGAGTTCCAGGGCCCGTTCGATCTGCTGCTCTCCCTGATCGCGAAGCACAAGCTGGACGTCACCACGCTGGCGCTCTCGCAGGTCACCGACGACTTCATCGCCCACATCCGGGCCCAGGGCCCGGACTGGGACCTCGACGCGGCCAGCGAGTTCCTGCTGATCGCGGCCACCCTGCTCGACCTGAAGGCCGCCCGGCTGCTGCCGTCCGCCGAGGTCGAGAACGAGGAGGACCTCGCCCTGCTCGAGGCCAGGGACCTGCTGTTCGCCCGGCTGCTGCAGTACCGCGCGTACAAGCAGGTGGCGGCCAGGCTGGCCGAGCGGTACGCGCACGGCTCGCTGCGCCACCCGCGCTCGGTGCCGCTGGAGGCCGAGTTCCGCGACCTGCTGCCGGAACTCGTCTTCGCGCTCACCCCGGAGCAGTTCGCCAAACTGGCCGTCAAGGCGATGACGCCGAAGGTCGCGCCGCAGGTGTCCATCGCGCACATCCACCAGATCCAGGTCTCGGTGCGCGAACAGGCCGCGATCGTGGTGGAGAAGCTGCGGGTGCTGCGCTCCGCCACCTTCCAGACGCTGGTCGAGGACGCACCCGACACCCTGCACGTGGTGGCCAGGTTCCTGGCCCTGCTCGAGCTCTTCCGGGAGCGCGCGGTCGGCTTCGACCAGGACCAGGAGACGGCGTACGCGGAGCTGACGGTGCACTGGACCGGCGACGACTCCGGCGACGTCGAGGTGGACGGCGGCTTCGACGAGGAGGACGCCTCCCTGGTGGAGGGCGCGGACGCGGCGCCCGGCCCGGAGCGCGGCGCCGACTTCTCCGACATCACCGAACTCACCGGCATTGCAGAGAGCGAATACGGCGACCAGGAGGACGAGTCGTGACCGAGCAGGACCAGCCGACCAGCCCCGGCGCGGCGTTCTGGGCGGCCCGCGGCGTGCGGATCGAGCCCGAGGCCGTGGACGGCGAGGAGCCGGAGCTCGAGCCGGAGGCGGAGGCGGTTCACGTTCCGGTTCCGGTTCAGTTTCCGGAGCAGGCCTACGAGCCGGAGGCCGCCGCGTACCCGGCCGCGGCCGAGCTGCCCGGCCAGCGCGTCGTCCCGCCGCAGCCGCAGGTCGCCGTCCCCTGGCCCGCCCACGCGCCGGCCCCGATGCCCGCG
>NZ_JAGSOG010000248.1 GCF_018139695.1 Actinospica durhamensis
GCCTGCGCGCCCGGATCGGCGCCGGGCAGCGGTGCCCCGGCGCCGATCCGGGCGCGCAGGCCGCGGGCGCTGAGGCACGCCAGCGGCCGCGTCCGGTCGAGCCCGAGTTCGCGCAGCCGCTCGGTCAGCGGGGAGCCGGGGGCGGCCACGGCCAGGCGCACCAGCGCCCCGGTGTGCAGCCGCGTCCGCCCGGCGAAGTCGAGCTGGGAACGCAGGGTCGTGCGATCGCGGCGGGAGTAGAGCACGACGTCGCCGGCCGGGACGGGCAGGCCGGGGCCGAGCAGCCCGCCGAAGCCGAGCCGGGTGCCGTCCTCGGCCTCGGCGGTGGCGCGGGCCCCGAGAGCGCCGATGGACACGCTCACCCGGGCGCGGATCGCGGGCACGCCCCACACCGTGCGGTACGCCTCGACGGCCTGGTCGGTGGAGGCCGCGAGGCCGAGCAGCCGGAAGCCGACACCGCGCTGGTCGGCGCGCCGCAGCAGTTGCGTCCAGGCGAGCCGGCCGCTGCGCCACGGGCTGTCCACCAGCACGCCGAAGGCGAGCACCCGGTGCGGGCGCAGGCTGCCCTCGCGCTGTTCCGCGGCGAAGACCGCGAACACCGACCGTCCGGCCAGGCCCAGCGGTTCGGTGCGCGAGCCGTCGGCGGCGAGGCAGGACACCAGTTCCTGGTCCACCGGGTAGAACGCCAGCAGTCCGCTGCCGTACGTACAGCCGAGCGGCAGTTCGACGGTGCCCGCGCCGAGCCGGGCCTGCGTCGTGGGCACCGGCATGAACGGGTGCCCGGCGGGCCTGGGCTCGCGTTCATAGGTCTGATACAGCTGCGACCGCACGACCTCGCCCGCGTACGGGGTGAGCCGCGCCTCGATGTACTCGCGCGCCTCGGTGACGAGGTATTCGAGGTCGCGCAGGTAGTGCTCGATGCCGTGGCACTCCGGGAACTGGTGGGTGACCTCGGTGTAGTCCACGACGTACCAGCCCGGGTGCAGGTCGAAGCAGCTGCCGGCGCCGAGCCCGTCGAGCGTCGGGACGATGTCGTGCTGGTTGGTGATCGTGGCGACGAAGGTCCGGGGGTCGGCCGGGTACTTCTGGTCGACCGGCGCGCCGAGCGCGATGGCGTGCGTGACGGTGTAGCGCGCGCAGAACTCGGGGTCCTGCGCGAGGTTGAACGCGGCCGGTCCGCCCGCGCTGTGGCCGATCAGGGCGATCTCGGCGCCGTCCGGAATGCCGAACTGGGCGATGGCCGAGCGCAGCGCGCCGGTGTAGGCGGAGGCGGCGTCGAGCGAGGAGCGGAACGCACCGACGAGCGAGGCGGGCGAGCCGTGGCCGCGGAACGCGGGCCGCATCCCGGGCACCTGCACCACGTGCCGTTCGACGCCGTCGGGCCCGCGCACGCTCTGCACGAGCACGCGCCCGTCGTTGCCGAGCAGGGCGATGTTGCGCAGGAAGCCGAGCAGCGACCCGCGCGAGGCGAGCAGGGCGAGCTCGTGCGGCAGCGCCGCGATCGGCCTGGCCGCACCCGTCCCCCGGTCCTGCAGTGTCATCAGCTTGACACTGAAGCCGAAGAACGGATCGGCGCTCGGCGCGTCCTGCCCGGTGGCCATGCGCCACGCGGTCGCGTCGTTGAACGGGTTGCGGTCCAGCAGTGCCTTGAGGCACAGGATCTCGGCGAACATCGGCGCGAGCGAACTGAACGCGCGAATGGCGCCCTCGTCGTCGAACAGGATGCGCAGGGCCCTGAGGATCTCCAGCTCGTGGTGGGCGTGTACGGCCTCGATGAAGTGCGCGAGCTTCGGGTCCTCGGTCATCTCCGGGTGCACCCGCTGCAAGGCCGCCAACCGCAGCCGCAGCGAGAGCACGAGCAGCGCCGTGGCCAGGCTCCGGCGCCCGAGCAGGTCGCCGAGCATCGCCCCGGCGTTGCCGACGGGCCCGCCGGCGAAGGCGAACCCGAGGCCTGATTCGTGCGTCAGGGCCTTCAGCAGCGCAAGCCCGCGCGCCGTACGCGGCACGCTCGGGATACCCAGCGGGCCGGACAGGCTCGGCAGCCGGGTGCCGGCGAGCTGCGCGGTCGTACGTTCACAGACCTCGTACACGGCCTGCGCGATGACGGAGACCTCCAGCGCGACGGCCTTGTACCGTTCGACCTCCTCGTGGTGGGCGCGTTCGTGCGGAGAGACGAAGCGGGGCGGGTTCGGGCGCGGCGGCTGTGCACCCGCCGTATGCGTACGCCGCGATTCGACGGCCGTCATCCGCGTGCCCCCGCCCATGACTCGGTCTCCGTCTCGTCCCCGAGCAGCCGCGGCACGTAGCCGAATCCGGCCGCGGGCACCGCCACGCCGTGGCAGCGCGCCTGCTGCGCCCGGGTCACCACGGCGGCGCCCTCGAGCAGGTTGCGGGCGATCTGCACCACGGACCGCTCGGCCGGGTCGGCCAGGAAGCCCCCGGCGACCCAGCGGTTGAACGCGCCCATGGCCGGCCCGCACCAGATCTGGTAGTCCGCGCGCCGCTCGGCCGCGCCCCCGATCGCCCAGCGGCTGGCCATGCCGAGGTACCAGCGGAACACCAGCGCCATCTGGTGCCGGGGGTCGCGCTCGCCGCGCGCGGCCTGCTCCGGGTCGCGGGCGAGCCAGAAGCGGCGGGTCTCCTCCCACACCGCGTCGTAGCTCGCCCGGAAGATCTCGCGCTCGACCTTGCCCCGCACCAGCGGCGCGACCTGCGTCCACCCGGCGTGCGCGGCATAGATCTGATACAGCCGCTCGGCCCGGAACGCGAACATGCTGCCGCGCCGCAGCACCTGCAGGCGCACTCCGAGCTCGAACATGTCCGCGGCCGGGGCCATCACCACATCGGCCGGGCCTGCCTCGGCCAGCATCCGCTTCGCGTCGACGGAGAGTCCTGATTCGAGCGCGGCCTGGTTGACCGAGCCGGTCAGCACGTACGCGGCGCCGAGCGCGAACGCGGCGGCCACCGCGGCGGGCGTGCCGAGCCCGCCGGCCGCGCCGACCCGGATCGACCGGTCGTACCCGTGCTCGCGGGCGGCGGCCTCGGCGAGCGCGAGCATCTCCGGCACGAGCGTGACCAGCGGCCGGTTGTCGGTGTGCCCGCCGCTGTCGGCCTCCACCGTCACGTCCTCGGCCACCGGGACCCGCCCGGCCAGCTCCGCCTCGTCCGCGGTCAGCCGCCCCTGCTCGACCAACGCCCGCAGCAGCGGCGCCGGCGCGGGCGCCATGAACGCCGCGGCGACTTCGGTCCTTGACACCTTCGCGAAGATCCGGGCGGAACGCCGGACCCGGCCCTGCGCGTCGCGGGTGAGCCCGTGCGCGGACACCCGCACCACGGCCGGGGTCAGCTCCATGAACGCCGACGCCGAGACCGCGGGCACCCGCCGGGCCACCAGCAGGTCGGCCACGGCCGTCTCGGTGCGCGGCTCGCCGGGTGAGTGGATCAGGTTCACGCCCCAGTTGGGCCGCTCGCCGAGCGCGGCCGCGAGCCGCCCGACCTCCCGCTCCACCGCCCCGACGCGGAGCCCGGCGGCGCCGAAGAACCCGAGCATGCCGGCCCGCGCCATCGCCGTGACCAGCTCCACCGTCGCGATGCCGTTGGCCATCTCCCCGGCCACATAGGGCCAGCGGGTGCCGTGCACGGCGCAGAAGGACGCGTCGCCCAGCCGCTGCGCCCGCACCGGCGGCAGTTCGGCCACCACGACGCCGCCCGGCCGGCCGGCGCCGGCCGGGACGGCGAGCAGACCGGGTCGCGGCCAGGACGGCGCCGCGACGACGGCCAGGGTCTCGCGGGTCCGATTGAGCAACTCCACGACCCGCGGACCCTCGAACACGGGCCGCGCGGCACCCGGATCCCGGTCGGCGGGCCGCGCGGCCGCAGCCGCCAGCGTTTCGGCGCTCACGCAGTCATTGTCGGCACGCGCGATCACCGCGGCCCATAGGAAACCTGGCCTAGTCCGAACCACACAGATCAAAAGGATGATTACCGGCGCGCCGAGGCCGGACTTGAATGGATCCGTGAGCGATTATCTGAGCACGTACAACCGAGTCGCGTCACACGATCCGCTGCGGGCGGCCGGCCTGGTGGCGGGCTGGATCCGCAGCGACTGGCGGCCCCTGTTCGCGCAGCTGCGCGCCGAGCGCCCGGTGTTCGTCACCCCCGCCTACACCCTGGTCACCAAGTACGCCGACGTGCACGAGGTGCTCGCACACGAGCAGGTCTTCACCGTCCGGCCCACCCGCCCACAGCTCGACGCCGCCCTCGGCAGCGGCTTCATGCTCTCCCGCGACGCCACGGCCCTGAACTGGCGTGAACGAGGCCTGATGCAGGTGGTGCTCGACCGCGACGACGCCCCCGCCGTGCGCGAGCTCGTGGGGCGCACCGCGGACGAACTGCTGGATGCGATCGCGGCCGCGGGCACCTTCGGCGGCGCGGCCGGCGACGGGTTCGACGCGGTCGGCGACCTGTTCCGGCCCATCGCGCTGCGGGTGTGCGAGGACTACTTCGGCTACCGCGGCCTCGAACCGGCCACGCTGACCCGGTGGATCCGCGCCGTCATCAAGGACTGCTACGCCAACCCGATGGCCGACCAGGCCGTGCACGCCGCCGCCGTCACGGCCGGGGCCGAGCTGATGGTGTATGTGCGCGGCGCCCTCGACGGCCGCCGCACCGACGAGCCGCCCACCACCGAGGACGTCTTCACCCGGCTCGTCGACACCTCGCCGCCGGGCTGCCCGGTGCACGGCCTGGACCAGGAACGCATCGCCGTCAACGCCGCCGGCCTCGCCCTCGGATTCCTCGAGAGCGGACCGGCGGCCATGGCGTTGGCCACCCGCCAGCTGCTCCAGCGCCCCGCCGTGCACGAGGCGGCCGCCCGCGCCGCGCACGACGCCGACCCGGCCGCCTTCGACGCGTATGTGTGGGAGGGCCTGCGGCTCGAGACCTTCTTCCGGCTGATGCCGCCGCGCCTGTGCGAGCAGGACTACGTGCTGGCCGCCGGGACGCCGCGGGCCACCGCCATCCCGCGCGGCGCCCTGGTGCTGCCCGCGCTCGCCTCCGCCATGAACGACGAGGACGTGGTGCCCGAGCCCGAGACCTTCCGGCTCGGCCGCCCGGCCCACCACCACCTGCACTTCGGCACCGGCCACCATCACGACTGCCTCGGCGTCCACCTCGCCCGGGTGATCATCCCCGAGGCCGTACGCAGGCTGCTGCGACGCGGGGCCGCACCGGTACTCGGCGAGGACCTCGTGTTCGACGCCATCTTCCCGGAGCGCTACCGGCTGCGGCTGGCCTGAGAGCCGCGGCCGGACCCGCCTCCGCCCGATCCGACCTAGGAGCACGTGCATGAGGGCCCGATCGATCGCCACCGACGGAGCGAACAACCGACTGCGCTTCCTCGCGCTCACCCACGGCGGCCCGCTCTGGGAGGCGGTGCAGCTGGTCAAGCCGATCCACCGCCGACTCAACGCCGCCCTGATCGACCACGCCGTCCGCGAGATGCCCGCCCGGCCGGAACCGCTCTCCACCATGGCCCCCTACACCTCCTGGCACTCCCTCACCGACCGCAGCTACAATGGCCGCCACCTGCCGCCCGACACCCTCGACCCGGACCGGCTGCCCACTCCCGACGAGGCCGCGGAGCTCTTCCGGCGCGGCACGTCCATGCTCCCGTGCCGCCGCTCCACCGTGCTGTTCGCGTACTTCGCCCAGTGGTTCACCGACGGCTTCCTGCGCGGGGACACCGGCGCCGCCGACACGCCCCGCGACCCGCGCCGCAACACCTCCAACCACCAGATCGACATGAACCAGCTCTACGGCGTCGACGAGCGCACCAGCAAGATCCTGCGGGCGCACGAGGGCGGCCTGCTCAAGAGCCAGCGCATCAACGAGGGCGAATTCCCGCCCTACCTGTGCGACGCGCAGGGCCAGAAGAAGCCCGAGTTCGCCGACCTGCACGTGGTGCGGTTCGAGCAGATGCCGCTCGCCTGGCGCACCCGGCTGTTCGCCCTCGGCGGCGACCGGTCCAACCTGCAACTCGGCTTCACCATGCTCACCGTGCTCTTCCTGCGCGAACACAACCGGCTGGCCCGGGAACTGGCCCGGGAGTACCCCGACTGGGACGACGAGCGGCTGTTCCAGACCGCCCGCAACATCCTGACGCTGATGGTGTGCCGGATCGTGCTCGAGGAGTACATCAACCACATCACCCCCTACCATTTCCGCTTCACCCTCGACAACGCCCTGTCCTCCCGGCTCGCCCGGGCGCCCTGGCACCGGGAGAACTGGGCCTCGTTCGAGTTCAGCCTCGTCTACCGCTGGCACAGCCTGATCCCCCCGACGCTCACGGTCGGCGGCGCCGAGTTGCAGCTGGCCGACACCATGGTCAACGGCCCGCTGCTGGCCGAACACGGCCTCGGCCGGACCATGGAGGACGCCTCGCGCCAGACCGCCGGACGCATCGGCCTGTTCAACACCGAACCCGAACTGCTCTACGTCGACGCGGACTCGGTGGCCGACTCCCGGACGCTGCGGATCGCCCCGTACAACGCGTATCGCAGGCATCTGAAGTTCCCGCCGGTCCGCAGCTTCAACCAGATCTCGGACGACCCGAAGGTGCGCGACGGCCTGCGCTCGCGCTACCACAGCGTCGACGACGTGGACCTGTACGTCGGCGTCTTCGCCGAACAGCCCGGCTCCCCGGACACCATCCTCGGCCCGCTGCTGACGAAGCTCATCGCCATCGACGCGTTCTCCCAGGCGCTGACCAACCCCCTGCTCGCCCCGCGCGTGCTCACGCCCGCCACCTTCACCCCGCTCGGCCTGCGCGCGGTCGAGCGCACCAGGACCCTGTCGGACATCCTGCACCGCAACTCGCCCGAGGACCCGCGCCCCCGGTTCATCTCGATGACCCGGCGCAGGTAGCGCTCTGTCATCCGGTCACTGATCCGCGGCGTCGCGGACCGTGATCTCACGGTCCGCGCGCTGCATCGTCACGCGGTGCACCTCGCCCGGGCGGCCCAGCACCGTGGCCGAACACAGGTCAGCCGAGGGCACCACCGCGCTCGGATGCACCCCCGCGCGCCTCCCGACGTGGTCGCGCACCGCCACTTCGGCAAGACGGTCACCGCCCCCGCCGCCGGCCTGCGCCGAGTCGGTGAGCCGGTAGAGGTGCGCGATCGTGCCCGGAAACCACTCCAGCGCGTCGAGGTCCTCCACCCGCAGCCGCGTCACCCCCGCCGCAGACGTCGCCAACCCGGCGCCCGGCACGTACGCCCGATCCCGCAGGAACACGGCACGCTCGGGCGCGTCCAGCCCCGCCAGCGGGCCGAGCGGGACGAGCACCTCCACCAGCCGGTACGCGAGCAGCAACTCCGCACCGCCGAACACCTGCACGTCGAACACCGGCAGGATCTCGACCTCTGCGTCGAACCCGGTGAAGCGCGCCTCCACCCGCACCGGACCCGAGGACGGCAGAGCGCGAAGGAAGTCGATCCACGGCAGCCGGTACGGATACCCGACATACCCCGGCTTGATGCGATCCGACCAACGCCACAGCGCGTCATGCGGGATGACGTGCAAGGTCGCGTCGAGCAACCCCTGATGCAGCCGTCCGCGCGGCACCGTGCCGCGCGCGGCGTCGAGCGTGCCCCTGGCCCCGTTCGAGCCGAGCTGCAGAGCGGTGAGGTAGTGGAACGCGGGCCCGTGGAAGACGCCGCCGCGGGCGTACGGCAGCTCGGCCTCGACCGCGTCCGCCAGCGGCACCGGAGCGGCATACTCCCCCGGGCGGTCGGCGACGGCCGCCGAGGCGACCACGACACCGTCATGCTCGAGCTCGACCCCCGCGCCCGTTGCCCGACCGCGCAGCCGCACCGGCTGGTCGAGCACGATCCAGCGGCTGAGCCGGATGTCGCGCAATCCTGCGACGGATTCCACGCTCGAGGCGCCGGCCGCGGCGGCCAGCCGGTCGACCACGCTCATCATCGGCAGCGCCGGCACCGTCCAGGTCGGCCGGTGGTCGGCCACCCAGGTCTCGACGGCCGGATCGAGCAGTTCCTCGAAGGTGTCGCCGTCGTGTTCCGGCGCGCTGTCATCCGTGTTGTCCTCGATGCCTGACACGCTTACCGCGCGCACCCCCACCCCCGTGGCGTGATAGATCGTGCGTCCGCCGACCGAGAGCCAGGCGTCCGCCACCGCGAATCTGGGACCTGACTCGGTGATCTCGATCTCGATCACGGTCACCCGGTCGCGCGGCACGACCTGGCCGCGGTACTTCCACGTCAGTGCCCGCCCCTGCCCGTCAAGCCAGGGCTCGAATTTCGCATCCGGGGCGGCCAGGCCGGTGTGCGACATGAAGCACTGCACCAACTGCAGCATCGCCTCGAGGCCGAGCGAGCCCGGCTGCACCGGATCCTGGAAGAAGTGGGCCCGGAAGTACCAGTCGTCGGCCGCGACGTCCTTCTCCGCGCGCATCCGGCCCTCGGCGGGCCATACTCCGGTGATCCGGTCGATCAGCGAGAGCATGGGCCGGGGCTGCTTTCGCTGCGGCCGGCGTTCGGCGGGTGGTTCCGTGGTCTCGTCTCGCCAGGCGGGTCCGGCCAGGCCCGGCTGCTCTACGAAGGCGGCGGGCGGGAAGAAACCGAAGTCGCTGCGCAGGTCGGCGACGAGCGTCTCATCCGCCCACACCCGCACGCTGAACGCGTCGATGATCATGGACCCCGTCCGCGAGGTCTCGTGCAGGTGCACCTCGGTCCGCAGCACGCGCGTGCCCCGGACGACGTTGCCGAACGTGCCCTGCCCGCCGAGGTTGCGGAACAGCAGCTCGACCTCGGCGGCCGCGACCTCGCCGGTGTAGAGCGCGAGCCACCCGCACGGCTGGAGGGCGACCTCGAGCAGGACGCACAGCGGCATGACCGCCGCACGTCCGCCGCTCTCGTCCCAGAACCAGGCTTCGGCGGGCACGTCGTACTCCGCGACGAGCGAACGCCCGCCGAGTTCGAGGATGCGGCTGACGAAGTGGTAGGGCGGCCCGGGCAGCCGAGCCACCGTCCGCCCGTCGTCCATCGGCGCCAGCACCCCTCCCATCATCTCGCTCGGCCGCCCCCACGCACACGCGAGCAGCGACTCCAGCCCGAACACCGCCGGCTTCGGCTCCACGTGCCCGGCCAGACCGCCGAGCCACCGCCACTGATCGAGCGGCCAGTCCGGCACGAGGTGGACCGCGAGCCCCTCGGCGAGGAACGCCTTCACCCCGTCCACCGAACACAGCACGTCGGCCACCAGCGTCGGGTACGGCTCAGATCGCAGCTCTCTGACGAACAGCTGGTAGCTCAGTTCCCGGCTTTCGGGAATCACCTGTGCACGACAGGAGATCCGGCACGTGTGCTCGGGCACCGGCTCGAAGCGCCAGCCGTCACGGCGCACCGTGGCCCCGCCGGCCGTGAGATGGAACGCCATCAGCTGGAAGGCGCCCTCCAGCATGAGTGTCCCCGGCATACACGGATCCGCGGCGAAGTGGCCCTCGAAGAACCAGCTGTCCGGCTTGATCGCCAGCGACGCGCGCAGATAGCCGCCACCGAACGCCCCGGCCGAGCCGCCTGCCTGCTGATCTGTCTCCTGATCTGGCTGCTGATCTGTCTCCTGATCTGCCTCCTGATACGCCTCGACCTCGTCGAAGAGCAGCAGGTCCGGGCCCGCCGGACGCGGCGTACGCACGTGCGCGGCGAGGGCGGCCGCATCCACGACCACGTCGTCGGGCCCGAAGCAGTCCCCCGGACGTCCCTGCGCGAACGCGCGGACCTGCTCACGGTCGAACCGCCGCGTCGGAGTCCGCGGAACCGGCGGCGTCTCCCACAGCACACCCTGCGTCCCGGCCAACTCGGCGTCGGTGAAGAACCCGGCCTGCCCGCGCCGCACGCTCAGGCGCGGCACCCCGTCCACCGCGCACCGGTACTGGAACGAGAACAGGCGCACCCCGCCATGCTCGGCGTGCTCGTCGATGGAGATGTCGAAGGTGAGCGTCTCGCCCGGGTGCGGCGGGCTGCCATGGTAAGTGATCTCGCAGCCCAGCAGCCGGTAGACGCGCTCGCCGCGGTTGCTCAGGTCGGCGCCGAGCCAGCTGATGAGCAGCAGGTCGGCCTGCCCCGCCTCGACCATCAGCCCCGCGGGCATCCGACCGCAGGGATCGAGGTACCAACTCTCCGCCCGCACCTCGGTCTGCGTGCGGATCGAGCCGGTCCCCATCGTCGCGGGCTCCGCGTCGATCCGCAGCACCCGATCCGCCAGCAGCATCGGCGGCCCCGGCATCCGCGTCTGCCGCGCGAACCCGTCCTGCGCGGCGAACGCCGGCCCGAACAGCCTCGAGACCGGGCCCACGGCCAGGAACTCGAGGTCCACCCGGTCCAAGAGAACTGACTCTCTGCTCAGCCCTCTGTCTAAGATGAGTTCGCCGATTCGATTGCTCTGCTCCAGGTAGGCCGCATGCCCCTCCCGAAGCAGCCGGATGAAGTCGAGATGCCGCGCCGCGACCGAATCATGGTGCGCACGCAGCGGCCCCACGACGAGCCCTGACGTCGGTGTCTCTGTCCCCGCCGGTACCCCAAGCGGGGCCACCGGGTGCGCGTCGACCACGAACGTCCGCTTTCCCTTTTCGGCAGCACCCCGCCGCCCGCTGCCGCGCGCAGCCTCGAACCGCTCCCGCAGCCGCTCATCGTCCACCGGCACGCCCGCCGCGATCAGAGCGGCGACGGCGTTGGCGAAATTGTCGACATCTGACATGCCGCCGCGATCGTCGAGGGCCACCGCGAGATGCTCGCGTGCGCCGAGCGTCTGCCCGATCCACTCCGTACAGCCCCCGGACGGACCGTGCTCGATGAAGACGCGCACGCCGTCGGCCCAGGCCTGTTCCACCGTGCCCAGGAAATCCAGCGTGCCGACCGCCTGCGCGGTGTTCGCGTCGGCGGCACTCACGTCATCGAGCTCGTACGCGGCGGCCGACGCGCAGCCGTAGAAGCTCACCCCGGGTACGGGCGTGGTCGGACGACGGTGCAGCTCGTGCCACTGCTCAGCCACCTCCGCGACGACCGGCGCGTGAATGGCGAGGTCGTAGTCCAGCGGGATGACGTGCTCCGCGCCGAGCCGCCCGGCCACGCGGGCGCAGGCGGCCGAGTCGCCGCCGAACGTGCACGAGTACGGCGAGTTGACGGCCATCAGGTAGACGGTCGGTTCGTCCCACGCCGCCTCCGTCACCTTCTCGGCCGGCAGCGTCGCGAGGTACGTCCGCCACGACTGGCCGGGCTCTGATACGCCCTCGCGCTCCCAGACATGTCGTACCGCGTCGTAGGACCCGGCCAACTCCCGGGTGAACAGCGGCGACGCACGCAGATCCCTGACCAGGCCGTCAAGATCCTGCCACGCACCGAGCGCGGTCAGGGCGGTGCTCTCCCCGGACGAGTACCCGAGCGCCGCACTGGGCTCGATGCCGAGGACGTCGCGCGTGATCGCGGTGTGGAGATGCGCGAACGACGCCGCGCCCCACACGCAGCTGATCGTGTCGCCGGGCCGCGCACGCCCGTCGTGCACCCACCCGGCCACGTCGACCAGCTGCGGGCAGCGGCGTACGAGTTCTGCGACCAGGTCCGGGAAGACGAGCCCGAGCTGCGCCCCCATCCCGACGTACGCCGCCGCTCCGCCCGGATAGACGGCCGCGACGCGTCCGGCCAGCGGCTGCTCCCGGTACGCAGCCCAACGCGGCTTCGGCACCTGCCCGAGCAGCCACCGCCGCGCCTGCTCCACCTGCTGCTGTGGCAACCCCTCCGACGCCGCGACGATCACCAGCCGCGCCGGCCCCTCCCGCGACTCACGCCCCTCACCGAGCGCCGCGAGCACCCCGGCACGATCCCGGCCGGAGAACACGTGCCAACGCGGCGGCTCCTGCGCCAGCCAACCGGCTGCCGTATCGGTGTCCGCGGCCACGTCCGGCGTGCCGAACCAGGGCCTTGCGACCTCACCCTTGCGCGGCTGGGCCCGGTGGTACTCCGCCAGCAACCGAGACGCCACCCCAACCAGCGCCTTCGCCGTCGAACCCCCCACTTCAGAGCCAGCGAGCGGCAGAACCGACATCACCCGATCCCCGTCCCGCCGCGCATGGTCCAGACGCTTCAGCACCAGCACCACCCCCGCGTCGGCCAGATCGTCGGCCGGATCGTCGCCCTGGCCGTCGCCCAACGAGGGACAGCACACGTCCACCGCCCCCACCAGCGCCGCGTCAGCCTCGCCGCGGCTGATCGCGCGCACGGCAGTCGCCACAACGTCAGCACCCTGCGCGTCCTGCGCCGCGATGGCGAAACTCGCGCCGTTCAGCCCCAGCTGCGAACTGATGCGGTTCGCGGTCATGTTCGCCAGGAAGCCCACGACCTGCGCACTGCTCGGGCCGGGGCCATGGCCGTCGATGCCCGGGTGGCGCAGGCGCGCCGTGTGGCGGACGATCTCGGCGTCGCAGTCCGTGGCGACCAGGACCTGCGTGCGATCCGGCGGCAGCTCGATCCCGTGCGCCGCCTCGCGGGCCGTCTCCAGGATCAGGACATGACGTGCGAGCGCCGCCGCCAAGTCGGCGGGCGGAAGACGAAGCCCGTCGAGCTCCACCGCGATGCCTTCACACATCCCTGATACGGCGTCGCCGTCCCCGCGCAGCAGCGCGTCGACCCGGACTCCCTCGCCGCGCGCCCGGCCAGAGCGCGCCGGCCGCTCGGCAAGCGGC
>NZ_JAGSOG010000249.1 GCF_018139695.1 Actinospica durhamensis
CGAGTAGGCGGACACGCGGTGGGCGGCGTACCGGGCGCGGGCCCGGTACGCCGCCCCCGTCAGTTGCGGCAGGTGCGGCAGTGCGGCAGCCGCGTCAGCCGCGGCCGAGGAAGTCCGTGAGCGCCTCGATCAGCCGGTCCACGTCCGCGTCGTCGTTGTACGGCGCGAGCCCGACGCGCAGGCCGCCGCCGTCGCCGAGCCCGAGGCGGCGCGAGGCCTCCAGGGCGTAGAAGGACCCTGACGGCGCGTGCACCTTCCGCTCGGCCAGGAACCGGTAGGCCTCGACCGTGTCGCGGCCCTCGAACGTCAGCAGCAGCATCGGCGTGCGCCGCTGCGCTCGCGAGTGCACGGTGACGCCCCCGATGTCGGCCACGCCGTGCTCGATCCGGGCCAGCAGCCGGTCCTCGTGCTCGTCCAACGCGGCGAACGACGCCGCCAGCCGGGCCCGGCGACCGGGCGCGTGGCCCGCGTCCCCGGGCGCCACCGCCGCGAGCCCGGCCAGGAAGTCGACCGCCGCACGCGCGCCGGCGAGCAGTTCGTAGGGCAGCGTGCCGAACTCGAAGCGCTCGGGTACGGCGTTCGTCGCGGGCAGCAGCTTGTCGGGCGTGAGCGTCTCGAGCAGCGCCGGGGCCGCGCCGAGCACGCCGAGGTGCGGGCCGAGGAATTTGTACGTTGAGCACACGAAGAAGTCGGCGCCGAGCGCGTCCAGGTCGACCAGCGCGTGCGCGGCGTAGTGCACCCCGTCGACGTACAGCAGCGCCCCAGCGCCGTGCACGGCCCGGGCGATCTCGGGGAGGTCCGGACGCGTCCCGATCAGGTTCGACGCCGCCGTCACCGCCACCAGCCGGGTCCGCTCGCCGAGCACCGCGCGGACGTCGTCGGCGGTCAGTTCGCCCGTCCGCGGCGAGAACTCGGCCCAGCGCACGACCGCGCCGACCGCCTCGGCCGCCTGAATCCATGGTCGAATGTTCGAATCATGGTCGAGCCGGGACACGACGACCTCGTCCCCCGGTGCCCACGACTTCGCCAGCGTCCGCGAGAAGTCGTACGTCAGCTGCGTCGCACTCCGGCCGAACACGACTCCGGACGCCGACGCCCCGAGCAGGTCCGCCAGCGCCAGGCGTCCCGCGTCCACGAACCCTTCCGCGTTGCGCTCCCCCACAGTCCACTGCCCGCGATTCGACAGCGGCCCGGCCAACGCCTCGCCCATCGCGGCGATCACCGGCCGCGGCGTCTGCGAGCCGCCGGGCCCGTCGAAGTGCGCGTATCCCGCCTCCAGGGCCGGGAACTGTGTGCGGACGGCGGCGACGTCGTAGCTCACGGGGTCTCCTGCGGTGCGTGGCTTGGGGCGCGGGGGTAGCAGAGTACCGGCTGGGGAAAATCAAGCAGGATGGCGGGCTGAGTCTGCGCCCTGCGCCCCGCCGGTGCGGCTAGCATGATCGGGAGTGCGCGCGGCGCGGGTAAGGAGGGTGCGATGGCCGGGGACGCGGGGCTGTACGCGATCAGCGATCTGCACGTCGGTTATGCGGAGAACCGCGAGTACGTCGACAAGCTCGAGCCGGACACGCCCGAGGACTGGCTGATCGTGGCCGGGGACGTGGCGGAGCGGTTCCTGGACGTGGCGTGGACGCTGCACACGCTGCGCGGCCGGTACGCGAAGGTGTTCTGGGTGCCGGGCAACCACGAGCTGTGGACGGTCAGGAACGACCAGGTGCAGTCGCGGGGCACGGAGCGCTACGAGCAGCTGGTCGAGCTGTGCCGGAAGCTGGACGTGGTCACGCCGGAGGACCCCTACGAGGTCTGGCACGGGCCCGACGGGGAGCGGACCCTGATCGCGCCGCTGTTCGTCCTCTACGACTACTCCTTCCTGCCGCCGGGCGCCACGACGAAGGAGGAGGGCCTGGCCGTGGCCGCGGAGGCGGGCATCATGGCCAGCGACGAGGTGATGCTGCATCCGGACCCCTACCCGTCGCGCGAGGAGTGGTGCGCGGCGCGGGTCGCGCTGACCGAGCGGCGGCTGGCGGAGCGGGCCGAGGGCCTGCCGACCGTGCTCATCAACCACTTTCCGTTGACGAAGGCGCCGACGCTTCCCCTACGCTACCCCGAGTTCGCGCAGTGGTGCGGCACGACGCGCACGGCCGAATGGCACACCCGCTTCGATGCGCGCACGGTCGTCTACGGCCACCTGCACATCCCGCGCACGACCGAGGAGGACGGGGTGCGCTTCGAAGAGGTCTCCCTCGGCTATCCGCGCGAGTGGGGCCGGCG
Source organism: Actinospica durhamensis (assembly GCF_018139695.1). Classification (GTDB taxonomy): domain Bacteria; phylum Actinomycetota; class Actinomycetes; order Streptomycetales; family Catenulisporaceae; genus Actinospica; species Actinospica durhamensis. Next base: position 2,269 of record NZ_JAGSOG010000249.1, read on the forward strand.
CGGACCGGCGCCCCGGCCGCGGCTGATCCTGCCGGGCGGGCGGCGGTGACACCGCCGGGCGGGCGGAGCTGACGAAGCATGGCCTGTGGGTGCGGCTGACGGGGCGAGGCGACACGCGCGGTTCCGGGGGACGTGGGGCGCGCTGGACAGTGCGACGCCTTCCGTTACTCTGCGACTCACCCCTGCGCGTCAGCCTTCGACAGATTGGCCGGTCATGAGCTTCGCGAGCCCGTTCCCGCCGGTGCGGATCCCGGATGTCTCCCTGTTCGAATACGTCTTCGGCGCGCCCGGACGGCTCGAGGGCGCGGGGCGCACCGCGTTCATCGACGCGGCGACGGGCGAGCGGGTGGACTTCCAGCAGGTGCACGACCGCGTGCTCGCCGCGGCCGGCGCGCTGGCCTCGCTCGGGGTGACGCCGGGTTCCGTGGTGGCGCTGCACGCGCCGAACAGCCCGGAGTTCGGCGTGGCGTTCCACGCGATCCTGCGCGCGGGCGCCGCCGTCACCACGATCCCGACGCTCGCGACGGCGGACGACGTCGCCCGGCAGCTGCGCGCGAGCAACGCGATCGCGCTGATCACCGACCCGGCCGTGACCGGCACCGCCCTTCCCGGCGCCACGGCCGCCGGGCTGCCGGACGAGCGCGTGCTGCTGCTCGGACGCGGCGACGGGACGGACGGCGTGGGCGGCACGGGCGGCGGCCACGCGCGCCTGTCCGACCTCGCCGCGCTCGGGCACCAGCCGCCTGAGGTCGACATCGATCCCGCGACGCACGTCGCGGCCCTGCCCTACTCGTCGGGCACGACCGGCCGGCCGAAGGGCGTGCGCCTGAGCCACCGCAACCTCGTCGCCAACCTCGCGCAGATCGAGACCAACTTCGGCATCCAGCCCGACGAGATGATCATGGCAGTGCTGCCGTTCTTCCACATCTACGGCATGACGGTGCTGCTGAACCTCTCGCTGCGGCTGCGCACGACGCTCGTGACGATGCCCCGCTTCGAGCTCACCGCGTTCCTCGAGGCGATGGCCACCCACCGCGTCACCTGGGCGTTCATCGCCCCGCCGATAGCGGTCGCGCTGGCCAAGCACCCGGCCGTGGACGCGTACGACCTGTCCGACCTGCGCGTGGTCTTCTCCGGCGCGGCGCCGCTGGACGGCGAGCTCGGCAAGGCCCTCGAGGACCGGCTCGGCGTCACCGTGGTGCAGGGCTACGGCATGAGCGAACTGAGCCCGGTCTCCCACTTCACCCCTTCCACGGCGAAGGACGTGCCCTGCGACAGTGTCGGCTTCGCCGCGCCGAACTCCGAGAACAAGCTGCTCGACCCGGCCACCGGCGCCGAGATCGAGCTGCCGAGCGAGGGCGTGAGCGAGCGCGGCGAACTGTGTGTGAAGGGCCCGAACGTGATGCTCGGCTACCTCGACGACGCCGCCGCGACCGACGCGATGATCGACGCCGACGGCTTCCTGCACACCGGCGACGTCGCCACGGTGGACGCGCGCGGCGTGGTCACGATCGTGGACCGGATGAAGGAGCTGATCAAGTACAAGGGCTACCAGGTGGCCCCGGCCGAACTCGAGGCGCTGCTGCTGACCCACCCGTCGATCGCGGACGCGGCGGTCATCGGCGTGCGCAACGAGGAGGGCGAGGAGGTCCCGAAGGCCTTCGTGGTCCGGCAGTCGGGCACCGAGCTGACGGCGCACCAGGTGGTCGAGTTCGTCGCCGCACACGTCGCCCCGTACAAGAAGGTCCGCCGGGTGGAGTTCGTGGACATCGTGCCGAAGTCCGCGTCTGGCAAGATTCTGCGACGGGAGTTGCGGGACCGGGAGCGTGGTGGCACGCCGGGCAGGTGAGGAAAGGCGGAAGGGCGCATGGCGGCAGGGGCAGGCGTGGGTTCGGAGTCGGGCGTGGGGTCGCGGACGGGCGATGAGCCGGGCGGTGGCGGGCCGATCCTCTTTCTCGACGTGGACGGTCCGCTCAATCCGTACGCGGCGCCCGTCGAGGACCACCCGGACGGCTACCTGACACACCGGATGCGTCCCGCGTCGTGGGCGCAGGACTATCCGCCGGTCTCGCTCGACGGCGGCGGCGAGCGCATACCGACCCTGCGGGTCTGGCTCAATCCGTCCCACGGCGGGGCGCTGCTGCGGCTCCCGGTCGAGCTCGTCTGGGCGACGACGTGGGGCCACGAGGCGAACGAGTGGATCGGTCCGCACCTCGACCTGCCGGAGCTGCCGGTGGTCGAGTGGACGCAGCAGGACATGTTCGGCAGCGCCCTCGACGGAGGCAGCGGCGACGCGGAGGACGACGAGGCGACGTTCTGGAAGACGCGCTTCGTCGCGGCGTACGCCGCCGGCCGGCCCTTCGCATGGTTCGACGACCAGCTCGAGGCCGCCGACATCCGCTGGTGCGACGCGCACCACCCCGCGCCGACGCTCCTGCTGCCGATCGATCCCGCACTGGGACTGTGCGACGGCGACTTCGAGGCGGTCGAGCGGTGGGCGAAGCAGCTGTGACGGGCATCCGCGTGAAGACCGCCGTCGCACGTGTGCGGATCAGCGGTGTGATCGCCGGCCAGTAACGGTGCTTCTTGTCAGCATGCCGATCTACGGTGCTGGCATGGACCTGAACCTGCGCTGCTCAGCCCGTGCGATCATCCTCGACGAGGAGGATCGAATCCTGCTCTGCCGGTTCGTCTTCCCGCACCCGGCGGTGCCCGGGCCGGAGAAGGCCGTGTGGGCGGCTCCAGGCGGCGGCATCGAGCCCGGCGAGGACCAGCTCACGGCCTTGCGCCGTGAGCTCCGTGAGGAGATCGGTCTGGCGATCACCGCCGACCCGCCGCACGTCTGGCACCAGGTCGTCGTCGGCCCCGACCACGCGCCGGGCCACGACGGCATCATCAACGACTACTTCCTCGTCAGGACGAGTCGTTTCGAACCCCGAGGCGAGCTGACAGACGATCAGCTCGCCGCCGAGGAGAACCTGGCGGCATTCCGCTGGTGGCGGTTCCCGGAGATCGCCGGCCACACCGGACCCGATCTGTTCTCGCCCCGCGACCTCGCCACGCCCTTGGCCGAGTTGCTCTCTGCAGGGGCTCCGGCCGAGCCGGTCCGGCTGGGCCTCTAGCTTGCTCCGGATCGGCAGCCTAGGCCTGTCGTGGATGGGCTACGTGGGATCGGCATAGTCGTAGACGCAGACGGTGATGTCGGCGTCGGTCAGGCGCTGCGTGATGAGCGGCTCGACGCGGTCCCAGCTGCCGCCGGCCAGGCCGCAGCCGATGCGGGGCATGTGGACCGTTGCGCCGAGGTCGCGGGCTTCGAGGGCGAGTTTGGCGAGTGCGGTGTCGAGCGCGTCGTAGCGGATGGGCGGGCCTTTGCTCCCGGGGCGGATGCCGTGCTGGCCGATCATGTTCGCCACCCAGATGTAGCGCTCGACCCGCACGACCTGGAGGGCGCCGAGGCCGAAGCCGTTGGTGGCGCGTTCCTTGTGCCAGCGGCGGTACTCGGTCTCGGGCTGGGGCCAGCGCTTCGAGACGGCCAGCACGAAGCCCTTGCCCCAGCCGCCGAGGTCGTTGCAGACGTGCGCGATCAGCTTGCGGCCCTTGCCGTGCGGCGACGTGGCGTCGCCGCGGATGTACGTGATGCCCGTGTCCGACCCCGTGTTCTCTCCCATGGAACCACGTTAGCCGGGGGCACTGACAGAAACCGGTGACGCGGTTCGGGTCAGACCGTCCTGAATCCCAGGGTGAAGGTCGCCGGTGTGGGCTGGACGTGCTCGGATGCGGGGAGGGGGTCGCCGCAGGCGGCGCTGCCGATGCCGCAGTGTTCGTCGTCGAGGTACAGGTGGATCAGACCGTCGGGGTGCAGTTCATGCCGATGTTGCGCGGCGTCGAGGGCCTGGGTGCGCCACGGGCGCGCCGTCAGGTTCGTGTGTGGGGCGCCGAGGATTTCCAGGCCGGATGCGCCGGTCACCCCGTTACCGCCGCGGCCGCCGACGTCGGCGCCGGTGAATCGGGCCCAGCGGACGGCGCGGCGGTTGCCGTTCTCCTGCGGGCGGACGTACGGGGTCTGCATCCCGGCCACGGACGCGCGGAACCTGCCGACGCGTACGGCGGCGCCGGTGTCGCGGTAGGCCTCGCCGGGGCCTTCACCGAACCACTCGACCTGGTCGAGGGCGCCCGGGAGCGAAAGCGCGACGCCTCGGCGGGGCAGCGAGCAGGGCCAGGTGCCGTAGGGCTGGAGTTCGAGGGTGAGCCACAGCGTCTCGTCTCCGTCTCCTGCGGTGGGAGCAGCGGCGGCGGCCCAGCGGTAGGTGGCGTCTATGCCGTGGTCGACGCCTGCCGCGGTCACTCGTTCGCGCACGACGAGGCCGGAGGCGCTCGGCTCGACGCTCAACGTCTTGTGGTGCAGGCGATGCAGGCCCGCGGCGCGCCAGGTCGTTGCGAGCGGCGTGCCGTAGATGGTGCGTTCGTCGTTGTCGATGGTGGCTCGCCAGAGGTCCAGTCGCGGGCCGTCGAGCCCGATGGCGCCGATCTTGCGCAGGACGCCGTGGTGGGCGTCGAACTCGGCGTTGCCCAGGTGGATGGCGGCAGGTGTGGCAGGAGCCGCGTGCGCGGGCAGGCTGGTGGCCGGGGCTGGTGAGAGGCGGGACGCGACAGGCTCGGGCGTGTGGGCGGGGGCTTGGCCCCAGGTGACTTCGTGGCCTGCGTCAGCCCAGGGCTCGGGCTTGGCGAGCGCGCCGGAGACGGTGAGCCAGTGCTCTGTAACCGCGTCACCGGGCTCGTCAGGCTGCTGCGCCGCCTGCTCGGGCCACGGGAGGGTGGCGCTCGATCCCGGGGCGATGGGTTCCACGTCGAGCGTTCCCTGTGCGATCAGGACGCCGTCGCCCTCAACCTGCCAGGCCCACGTCAGGTAGCCGGTGTCGCGGCTGTGGTGGCGATTCTCGATCGTCAGGGTCCTGGTCTCGGTGTCGCAGGACACGCGTACGGGCTCGCTGATGCGCTTGTAGTCGAGTAGGCCGGGTGACGGGGTGCGGTCGGGGAAGACGAGGCCGTCGGCGACGAAGTTTCCGTCGTGGACCTCCTCGCCGAAGTCTCCGCCGTACGCGTAGTACGTCGCGCCGTTCGCGTCGGTCCGCTCGATCCCGTGGTCGATCCACTCCCACACGAAGCCGCCGGCCAGGCGCGGGTGCGCGTCGAACATGTCGCGGTATTCGCGCAGGCCGCCGGGTCCGTTGCCCATGGCGTGGGCGTACTCGCACAGCATGAACGGCAGGGCGCGGCGGTGGGCGTCGTGCGCGGAGTCGGCGGTCGGGGCCTCCTGGGCCAGGCCGCGCAGCTTCACCGCCTCGAATCCCGTGTACATCTCGGAGAACACGTCGACGTACGCGCAGCTCTCGCGGTCGCCTTCGTAGTGGATCAGCCTGCTGCCGTCGCGGGTGCGGATCCACTCGGCCATGGCGGCCAGGTTCTCACCGACGCCGGATTCGTTGCCGAGGGACCACATGATGATCGACGGGTGGTTCTTGTCCCGCTCGACCGTGCGCTGCGCCCGATCGAGGTAGGCCTCGCGCCAGGCCGGGTCGGCGCTCGGGTTGCCGCGCCAGCCGACCCGCTCGAAGCCGTGGGTCTCGAGGTCGCACTCGTCGATGACCCACAGGCCGTAGGTGTCGCAGAGCTCGAGGAATTCCGAGTGCGGCGGATAATGGCTGGTGCGCACGGCGTTGACGTTGTGCCGCTTCATCATCAGCACGTCTTCGAGCATGGTCGCGCGGTCGAGCGTGCGCCCGGTGCGCGGGTGCCACTCGTGCCGGTTCACGCCGCGGAAGGTGATCGGCCTGCCGTTGGCCAGGATCCGGCCGGATTCGACGGCGACGCTGCGGAAGCCGATGCGCAGCGGCACCCGCTCGCCGTCGGCGACGAGTTCGGCCTGGTACAGGCGCGGCGTCTCGTCGGACCACGGCTCGACGCCCGCGAGCACGTGCGGACCGGCCGGGTCGGCGTGCTCGAGGCCGAGTTCGGGCACAGACAAGGTGGCGGCGTGCGGCGTGTCCACGCGCAGGGTGCCGGTGCCGGTCTCGGCGTCGTAGTCGGCGTGCACGAAGAAGTCCTCGATACCGCGGGTCAGGATCCGCACGGACCGGAAGATGCCGGAGAGCCACCACATGTCCTGGTCTTCCAGGTAGCTTCCGGCAGACCACTGATGCACCCGGACGGCGAGCACGTTCGGCCCGACGCGCAGGGCGTGGGAGACGTCGAACTCGGTCGGCAGCCGGCTGCCCTTGCCGTCGCCGAGCGCGATCCCGTTGAGCCACACGGCGAAGCACGAGTCCACGCCCTCGAAGCGCAGGGTCGCGCCCGGGCCCAGCGGGAAGTCCGCCGGCACCTCGAACGCGCGGCGGTACTCGCCGGTCGGGTTCGCGTCGGGCACGCGCGGCGGGTCGACCGGGAACGGGTAGACGATGTTCGTGTACGCGGGCGAGCCGTGGCCGTGCAGCTGCCACAGGCTCGGGACGGGCAGGTCGGTCCAGCCCCGGGCCGCCGCGTCGTCCGCCGCCTCCGGGCCCGCCGCCTCGAACTCCGCGGCCTCGAAGCCGGGTGTGAGATCGGACAGGCCGTGCGCCAGCCGGAAGCGCCAGGTGCCGTCGAGTTCGAGCGAGGGCAGGCTGGAGGCGAACGACGCGCGGGCGGGACGTCGGCCGCGGCCCGGCCGGTACGACTCGACGTACCCGAAAGCGTCCTCGGAGTCCATCATCGCTGTCCCCTCGCGCCCATGTTGGGATCTTGTCCGGCTGTGTTCGATTGCGTGCGGATACTAGCGAGCCGCTCCGCGAGACACAAGATCCGTCAGATGCCTGAGGGCGTCGGGTACGGCATCGCGATCAGCCCCGGGACGCCAGCGCTCGCGCTGCTCAGCGGAAACACCACGGCGAGGTCGTTGTTCGTGCCGACGGCGTAGAAGTCGGTCACGAACGCCGAGGCGTCCACGGTGAACGCCTTGTTCTGCTCGGCGGTGAGTTTGCTGCTGTAGAGCGCCGCGCCGCTCGCGCCGTTGAGCGTGTAGAGCGAGAGCGCGCCGTAGTGCCCCGAGATCACGACCACCTTCGATCCGTCGACGGCGAGCGGCTCGGTGATGTCGGTGTCCGTGGGGCTCTGCACGAGCGTCTGGTTCCACTTCTCGCTGTCGGTGGCCAGGTCCACCGCGAGGATTCCCTCCGTCGAGGACGCGTAGCGGGAACTGGGCGCGGCCGGCAGGTAGAGCATGTCGCCGGACATCAGCAGGCCGGACGTGCCGTTGCCGTTCATGCCGCTGCTGCCCACGACGGCGGTGTCAGAGCCCTGCACGTTCGCCACCACGACGTGGTTGGTCACCCCGGCCGGCACAATGAGCAGTTCCTCCTGGGGGCTGGCCAGCTCGCACCCGATGACGATGAACTGCGGATCGACGGCTATGAACGCGGAGATCGTGGCGGCGCTGACGTTGCCGCATTCGTCCAGCGGCGCCACGGTGCTGATCTTCGTGGTGCCGCCGTGTCCGCTCACCGCGACGAGGCTGGTCGTGCCGCCGCAGCTGCCGAGCGCGTAGACGAGCGAGCCGAGCGCCTCCGCGAAGCCGCTGAGCGAGCAGCCGCCGGCGACACCACCCGGACCCAGGTTCGTCGCGAAGTTCACGGCGCCGCTGGTCGCGTTCACGCTGACCATGTCGACGTCCGCCTTGTCGGCACCCGGGGCCGGGTCCTTGCTGCCGGCGTACGGCGCGACCACGACGCCGTTCGCGATGGACAGATCGAGCCCGCCGACGAGGTCGGGGAAGCCGGTGGCGCCAGGCTGGATCAGGCTCACCGGCTTGGACCAGCCGAGCTTCCCGGTGGACAGGTCGACGGTCTCGAGCTCGTTGCACTCCTCGATGCCGACCGTGGTGTTCATCGAGCCGTAGTCGAACGCGCCGACGCCGTTCCACGTGTCCTGGCTCATGTTGCACATGATTCCGTCGTCGGGCACGGTCCAGGTCCACAACTGCTTGCCGGTGGCCGCGTCGTACGCGGTGAGCGACTGGTCGCCGCCGACGATGACGCTGGTGCCGGTCGTCCAGATGCCGCCGAAGCCGCCCTGGCCGTCGAGGCCCCAGGGGTAGCCGGACACGGACGAGGACGCCGCGGCGGTGCTCGTCGAGCTCGTACTCGAACCTGTGCCGGTGCCGGTCGGGCCGGTCAGGAACGTCAAAGAGTGCTGTGATCCGGGCAGGACCACCGCGAAGACGACGATGAGCGCGGTGACGAGCGCTCCGAGCCCGCCCAGCACGCTCCATTGCCGACGCTTCGGCGACCACTGCGACCACGATGACCACCGTCGCGCGGGGGCGCCGGCGACGTGGCCGACGTCGGTGACGGTCGAGAGGTCGAGCGGTGCGGGATGGGCGGCGGCGTAGGGAGGTCGCGGCAGCTGCGGCGCGGGCGCCCCGGCCAGGCTCAGCAGCGGGATCAGCGCGGTGGCGGAGGGACGGGCTGCCGGGTCCTTGGCCAGGCACCGGGCGATCAGCTCTCTGAGTGCCGGGTCCGGTACGTCGGCGAGGGACGGCTCCGCGTGCACGGTGCGGAAGTAGACGGCGGCGGGCTCGCCCTCGCCGTACGGGTTGTGGCCGGTCGCCGCGTAGCAGAGCACGCCGCCGAGGCCGAAGACGTCGGCGGCGGGAGTGGCCGACGGCGTCTGGAAGCGCTCCGGGCTGACGTACCCGGCACCGCCGAACAGCGCGTCGCCCTGCAGGGTGGTGGCGCCGTCGAGCGCGGCGGACAGGCCGCAGTCGATCAGCTTGGGGCCGTCGGCCGCGAGCAGGATGTTCGAGGGCTTCACGTCCCGGTGCACGACGCCCGCGTGATGGATCGACGCCAGCCCGTCCGCGAGGCCCGCGCCGAGCAGCCAGACGGCGGAGACGGGCAGCGGCCCGCCCGACTTCACCACGGCGTCGAGCGTCGGCGCGGCCACGTGTTCGGTGGCCACCCACGGCTCGGCGCCCTCGGTGTCGGCGTCGAGCAGCGGCACGACGAAGCGCCCGTGCACCCGCCGGAGCGCGTCCACCTGCCGGCGGAACCGGACCCGGAAGCCCGCGTGCTGCGCCAGGTGCGGGTGCACGAGCTTGACCACCGCGGCGCGGCTCCCCTGCTGCTCGCCGCGCGCCTGGCCGCGGCCGAGATAGTCGCGGCCGAGCGCGTCGGAGCCGAGTCGGCCCTCGAGCCGATACGGTCCGATCCGCTCGGGATCGGTGTCGAGCAGAGGACTGATTCCGTTCATGCTGCGCTCCCCGCCTCCACTGCGCCGGCCTGTGGTGTCGCCGCACGGCGCGCGCCACTGTAGGCCTACCCGGTCAGGGACCCCTCCCGAAACCGAGGTCGGGCGCGGATTGCGGGCCGCCGGCGCGGCCGGGCAGAGCGGATCAGAGCAGGAACTTCTCGTAGCCCTTGTCCGAGGGGCTGGGCGGAGTCCAGGCGGCCACGGAGGCCATCTGGCGCAGCATCAGGCCGGAGCCGAGGTGCCCGGCGAGGCCGACGGCGGCGTTGCGCAGAGCGATGCCGAACGCGGAGTGCGCCTGCTGCATGCGCCCGGCCCGGAAGGACTGGCGGGCGATGCCGACGGTGCGGTTGCGGCGCGCGTCGGTGTACGCGGCCAGAGCCGAGGCGACGTCGAGGAACCCGCCGTCGTCCTCTTCCTCGAGTTCGTGGGCGAGCACCACGGCGTCCTCGATGGCCTGGCAGCCGCCCTGGCCGAGGTTCGGGGTCATCGCGTGCGCGGCGTCGCCGACGAACGCGACCCGGCCGACGTGGTAGTTCTGCAGCGGCTTGTCCAGCCAGTAGATGTCGTTGCGCAGCAGGGCCTCGTTGTCGGTACTGCGGATCAGGTCGGGGATCGGGGCGTGCCAGTCGGCGAAGCGCTCGAGCAGCGCGCGCTGTTCGTCCTCGAACCTCGTTCCCTCCGGCAGGTTCGCCGTCGCGTAGCAGTACAGCAGCTTGCCCGGGAGCGGGACGATGCCGAACACGGCGCCGCGCCCCCAGGTCTCGCTCGGCTCGATCCGCAGGCCGGCGGGCGCCTGGACGATCATGCGCCAGGCCGTGAAGCCCGCGTACGCGGGGCCGGGGTGGGAGCGCACCAGCGCCTCGCGGACCGAGGAGCGCAGGCCGTCGGCCGCGACGACGAGGTCGGCGCTGCGTTCGCCGTGCTTCGTGCGCACCCGGGCCGCGCGGGTCTCGTCGCCCGCGAGCACCTCCTCGACCGGGGTGTCGAGGTGGAGGGCGGCCGGGGGCAGGCGGGAGCTGAGCGCGTCGATCAGCTCGACCCGCGGCACGACGACGAGGGGGCGGCCGAAGTGCTGGGCGACCTGGCCGAGGTCGGTGCGCACCAGCCAGCGCGGGGACCGTTTCGGGGCGCCACGGGGCGCCTCGAGCCGTCCGCGGGCGTTACTCCGGCCGTGCGGCCAGCACGTGCACCTGCGTG